>NZ_LBJV01000062.1:0-171637 GCF_028128855.1 Bradyrhizobium sp. CCBAU 11430 | reverse complement strand
TCAGCGCGGCGCGCTGCACGACCGCCTGCGGCACGGCAGGCCCGGCCGGGTTGGCACGGCCGGCAATCGCTGGCGCCAGATTGCCCGGTCCGGCCCCTGCCCCCGTAGCCGGTGCTGGTGCCGGCAGGCGGTTGATCACGGTGTTGATCACCGTCGTATTATGGATGTTCTGGTAGATGATGTTGTTCGGCGGCGGCGCGACATAGACCGGCGGCCTGACGAACACCGGGATCGGCACGAACACCGGCTGCGGCAGCACGAACAGGCCGACCACGGGCAGCGGCGGCGGCAGCACGACGAAATCCGGCGGCGGCGGCGGCAGATAGTAGACCGGCGGTGGCGGCGCGAAGCCGAAATCGGGATCGCTGAAATACAGCACGGGACGGTCGACATAGACCACCTCCTCCGGCGGCGGGGGCGGCACGTCGTAGTCGATCATCGCAAAGCTCGGCGGCGGCTCGGCCGGCGCGGTGAGGATCGCGAGGCGCCGGCGCGCGTCCGCCGCATGCGGCCCGCGCGGATAGCGGCGCAGATACGACCAATAGGCTTCCGGGGTATCGTTCCGGTAGGTGCGCCTCCAGGTGATCGCTTCGCGGCGCGCCGCGACGATCGCCATCACGCGCTTCGCCAGGGGATCGCCGGGATAGGCGGCGAGAAACTCCTCATAGGCCGGCAGCGTGTCGCGCTCGAGCGCGGCGGCATAGGCATCCCGCACGCCGAGGTCGCGGATCGGCTTGCTCCGGATCGCGGCGACCTGGTCGGGCGCGGCCTCCGGGGGCGGCGCGTCGGGCCCGCGCTCGAAGAACGAGAATGGCGCCGAGATCTTCTGCTCGTTCCAGGGCACCTGCGCGCCCTTGGAGGCCTCATTGACGCGCAGGCGAATGCGGTCGAACACCTCAGGCAGCGGCAGGCCGCCGGTCCGGATCATCTCGGCCAGCGACTGGGCGTAGATGCCGTAAGGCCCCGCCTCCTCCGGCGCGACCGTGCCGGGCGCGGCGTTGAACGCGATCAGCATGTTCGGCTCGGGCTCGACCAGCGCCAGACCGCTCGCGATCGGCTGGCCGCCCTCGATGAAGGGCTGCGCGCGGGCCGCGTCGAGCACGACGATGTTGGCCTTGAGCGGGATCGAGGCGAGCTGGCGCACATAATCACTGATCCGCAACGCCTCGGTCGGAACGTCGGTGTCGCGGGTGATGTTGGAATCGACCGGGATGAAATAGTTCTCGCCGGCCAGCTGCACGCCGTAGCCGGAAAGATAGATCATCGCGACGGTGCCCGGCCCCGCGGCCTGGGCCTTCTGGATGAAGTCGCGAAAGCTCTTGCGCAGCGTATCGCCGTCGAGATCGCGCGCACCGACGACGTCGAAGCCGGCTGCCTGCAGCGTCTGCGCGATCAGGCCGGCGTCGTTCGCGGTCGTTGCCAGCGGCGACTTGGCATAGGCGCCGTTGCCGACCACGAGTGCGATGCGCTTCTCCTGCTGCTGCGCGTTTGCTGCTCCCGGCGCGCCGGCGGCAAGGGCCACGATCGGCAGGAGAAGGCAAATGACGACTCGAAACGTCCCACGCATGGCTTGCTTGCCCGCTACTGTAGTTGAGGTGCCACCACGCATGAGGCGCGCAGCCGGCTGAACGGCGGTTGAACGAAAAGCTCGGATTGAGGCGGTGGCGTGGCCACGCGGCTGCTGGCGTCAGCTTCAGGTCAGCTGCAAATCAGCTCACGCCAGCCTCAAGGCCGCGAGCCTAGAAACTTCGCAAGGCTCCTTCAAGTCCCTGCCCTGCGCGATCAGATCGACCCTTGCGCGGATCCCACAGACGGCTGTATGGCGGCCGGCCTCTTGCCCGACGGGGGCCGACCGCCTGGCTCCGGTGTTCCCGAAGCTGGGCTTTAGCCCTGCGCGATCAACTCGACGGCCCCTGTGCGCAACCGATAGATACCGCCGACCACCTTGAGCTTGCCCTGTTCGACCGCTGCGTTGAGAAGCGGGGCGGCGGATTTCAGCTTGGCAACATTGTCGATGACGTTCTGGCGAATGGCGTTGTCGAGCGCGTTACCGCTCTGCCCGGCCGCCGTCTTCACCGAAGGTGCGATCGCGGAGACCAGCGTGGGGATGTGTCCCGGCAGCGGCTTGTCGTCCTTCAGCGACTTGATGGTCGCATCGACCGCGCCGCAATTGTCATGGCCGAGCACCAGGATGAGGGGCGTGCCCAGCACGGCGACGGTATATTCCATGCTCGCGACGGTCTCGTCGCCGGCAAAGTTTCCGGCGACACGGCACACGAACAGATCGCCGCGCCCGCTGTCGAAGGCATATTCGGGCGCGATGCGCGAATCGGCGCAGCTCAAAACAGCCGCGTAGGGATTCTGACCGCCGACCAGCGCTTCGCGCTCATGCGTGAAGTCGTGGCGGCGCGACACACCCGACACGTAGCGCGCATTGCCCTCCATCAGCTTCTTGAGCGCCGCATCGGGCGACAGCACGTTCTGAGGTTTGGGCGGCGCCTTCGCCTCCTTGGCCGACGCGGTCCCGCCAAACGCTGCCACTCCGAGCGCCGAAGCGGCAAAGAGCATCATGGAGCGCCGCGAAGGAGCGGTCGATTGAAGCAGATTTTCAGAGCATTTGTCGCACATGGTTGTTGTTCTTCCTGGCTTCCCGCCCAACGCGATTCTCGTGACAACAACTGATAGCTGCGCGCGAGCGACTTCGAAACCGGGCGCGGGCCAAATAGTTAAGCTTTGGTTTGCGGCGGGGCCCGCAATGTCAGAGCTGTTGCACGTCTACCACGCCCGCGACCGCCTTGATCGCGCCGGCGATCTGCGGCGAGACCTTGAAGCGGCCGGGCAGCTTCATCTCCACCTCGGTCTCGAGGTCGAGCATCATTACCAGTGAGACCTCACCGTCGCCATTCGAGCGCGGTGCGATGCCCGGACTGCCGACTTTCGGCGCGGCGCCGTTCGAGGCGGCCATGTCGGCCCCGGCCAAACGCTTGGCGATCGAGTCCAGCGGCTTGGTGTCGCGCAGGAAGATGCGCAGGCCCTTCTGCGTCTTGGCGGCGGCATCATCCAGCGGCTCGGCATGCAGCACGCGGGCGCGAACGTCCTCGCCCTGCAGCTCGGCGCCGAGCTGCAGCAGCACGGCAGCGCCCGGCTCCAGCACGTCGCGATATTGCGCGAGGCCTTCGGAGAACAGCACCGCCTCGAAGTGGCCCGTGGGATCGGAGAGCCCCATGATGCCCATCTTGTTGCCGGTCTTGGTGCGCCGCTCCATGCGCGAGACCACGGTGGCTGCGACCTTGCCGGCGGTGGCACCGGTCTTCACCGCGCGCGAAAACTCGGCCCAGCTCTGCACCCGCAGCCGCTTCAGCACGGTGGCGTAATCGTCGAGCGGATGGCCCGACAGGAAGAAGCCGACGGCATCGTATTCGCGGCGGAGCTTTTCGGCCGGCAGCCACGGCTCGATCTGCGGCAGCATGATGGTCGGCGCATCCGCCGACATGCCGAACATGTCGTTCTGGCCGATGGTCTCGGCCTGATGCGCGCGCTGGCAGGCGGCGAGGATCGAGTCCGCGCCGGCGAAGACGCGGGCGCGGTTCGGCTCCAGCGTGTCGAAGGCCCCGGCGGCGGCAAGACTTTCGATGATACGCTTGTTGATCGCGCGCGGATTGACCCGCGCGGCGAAGTCGGCGAGCGAGGTGAACAGTCCGCGCTTGGCCCGTTCCTCGATGATCTGCTCGATCGCCTGGATGCCGACGCCCTTCAACGCTGCGAGCGCGTAGTAGATGACCTTGTCGCCGACCTCAAAGGTCGCGCCGGAACGGTTGATGTTCGGCGGCTCGACCTTGATACCGAGGCGCTGCGCCTCGGCGCGGAATTCGGAGAGCTTGTCGGTGTTGTTCAGATCGAGCGTCATCGACGCCGCGATGAACTCCACCGGATAATGCGCCTTCATGTAGGCGGTGTGATAGGACACCAGCGCATAGGCCGCCGCGTGGCTCTTGTTGAAGCCGTAGTCGGCGAACTTGGCCAGCAGCTCGAAGATGGTCTCGGCCTGCGCCTTCGGCACGCCGTTCTTCACCGCGCCGGCGACGAAGATGTCGCGCTGCTTGTCCATCTCGGCGCGGATCTTCTTGCCCATGGCGCGGCGCAAGAGGTCGGCGTCGCCGAGCGAATAGCCCGACATCACCTGCGCGATCTGCATCACCTGTTCCTGGTAGATGATGACGCCGAACGTCTCTTTCAGGATCGGCTCCAGCACGGGATGCAGATATTCCGGCTCCTCGTCGCCGTGCTTGCGCGCGCAATAGGTCGGGATGTTCGCCATCGGACCCGGGCGATACAGCGCCACCAGCGCGATGATGTCCTCGAAACGGTCGGGGCGCATGTCGACCAGCGCGCGCCGCATGCCCTGGCTTTCAACCTGGAACACGCCGACCACCTCGCCGCGCGCCAGCATCTGGTAGCTCTCGGCATCGTCGATCGGCAGCGTGGCGAGATCGACGTGGATGTCGCGCGGCTTGAGCAGCTTGCAGGCGACATCAAGCACGGTCAGCGTCTTCAGGCCGAGGAAGTCGAACTTGACGAGGCCCGCGGGCTCGACCCATTTCATGTTGAACTGGGTCACCGGCATGTCGGATTTGGGATCGCGGTAGAGCGGCACGAGCTCGCTCAGGGGGCGATCACCGATCACGATGCCGGCGGCGTGGGTCGAGGCGTGGCGGGTCAGGCCTTCCAGGCGCTGGGCGATGTCGAAGGCGCGTGCCACCACCGGATCTTCATCACGGAACGCCTGGAGCTTCGGCTCGCTCTCGATCGCGGCCGCGAGCGTGACGGGCGCGGCGGGATTCTGCGGCACCAGCTTGGTCAGCTTGTCGACCTGGCCATAGGGCATCTGCAGCACGCGGCCGACGTCGCGCAGCACGCCGCGCGCCTGCAGCGTTCCGAAGGTGATGATCTGCGCCACCTGATCGCGGCCGTAGCGCTGCTGCACGTAACTGATCACCTCGCCGCGGCGGTCCTGGCAGAAGTCGATGTCGAAGTCCGGCATCGAGACGCGTTCGGGATTGAGGAAGCGCTCGAACAGCAGGCCGAACTTGATCGGATCGAGATCGGTGATGGTGAGCGCCCACGCCACCAGCGAGCCTGCGCCGGAGCCGCGGCCCGGCCCAACCGGAATGCCCTGGCCCTTCGCCCATTTGATGAAGTCGGACACGATCAGGAAGTAGCCCGCGTATTTCATGCGCATGATGACGTCGAGCTCGAACGCCAGGCGCTTGCTGTAATCCTCGTCCGTCATGCCCTGCGACAGGCCGTGGACCCGCAGGCGATTGACGAGCCCCTCCTCCGCCTGGCGCTTCAGTTCCGCCGCCTCGACCGCGGCGGCGTCCGAGCTCTGCGCGGCACCGACGGTGAAGAACGGCAGGATCGGCTTGCGCGTCATCGGGCGGAACGAGCAGCGCTCGGCGATCTCCACCGTCGAGGCCAGCGCCTCCGGAATGTCGGCGAACAGCACCGCCATCTCGGCGCGCGTCTTGAAGCGATGATCCGGCGTGAGCTGCTCGCGCTCGGTCTCGGCGATCAGCCGCCCGCCAGCGATGCACAGCAGCGCGTCATGCGCTTCGTAATCGTCGGTCGCGGCGAAATACGGCTCGTTGGTCGCAACCAGCGGCAGTCCCTTGGCGTAGGCGAGGTCGATCAGGCCGCTTTCGACGCGCCGCTCCTTCTCGGTGTTGTGGCGCTGCAATTCGATGTAGAGGCGGTCGCCGAACAGGCCGGCCAGACGCTCGCAGCGCAAGGCGGCGAGCTCGGCATGACCGCCGGCCAGCGCCAGCGAGATCGGCCCGTCAGGTCCGCCCGTCAGCGCGATCAGCCCCTCGGTCTCGCCCTCGAACCAGTCGAATTTGACGAACGGAGCATGGCTATCCGGCGATTCGAGGAAGGCGCGCGAGTTGAGCCGCATCAGGCTGCGATAGCCGCGCTCCTGCGCGGCCAGCAGCACCACGCGCGACGGCCCCATCGCGTTGCGCGCATTCGGATCCTGGTCGCCGAAATCGATCGCCAGCTCGCAGCCGACGATCGGCTGGATGCCGGAGCCCGCCATCTTGTCGGAAAACTCCAGCGCACCGAACAGATTGTCGGTGTCGGTCAGCGCCAGCGCCGGCTGATGGTCCTTCTTGGCAAGCTCGGCGAGCTTGGCGATCTTGATCGAGCTCTTGAGCAGCGAATAGGCCGAGTGAACGTGAAGGTGGACAAATCCGGCGCTCGGCATGGTCGCGTGACGGCCTCTTGCAGATGGAATGGAGCGGTCGCCGGCTCCTCAAGGCATCATGCACTCGCCGTTTGCCTTCGTTTGCCGACTCGCCTCGCAATGGTGAGGTGTCGCAGCTTCAGAGTCTACGCCGGAGCGGCCAATTGGCCGCGTCGTCCTGCTTTTCCCCAAGGGGGCACCGGTAAAGGGGAGCTGCGGTTTACAAAACCGCTGCCCCTAGAGCTGCGGTATGACCTGCGCCCAGATCGCGATCATCCCGACGAACAGCGTGATCGACGCCAGTGCGGCGGCCTCTTCCACGAAAACCCTGAACATGGCTTGCTCCCTTGTTGGAACGTATGAAGAACATTGTTCTCATTTCGTTCTCAAGAGTCAAGCATGGCGGACGACCTCCAGGAGCAATGGTTAACTCGCTGAATTCACGCAATAAAAAAGCCCCGGCCAAGGCCGGGGCTTTCGAGGACCGCTCAACGAAGAACGATCAGTCTCAGTAACGGCCAATCATCGGGCCGCCGAACTTGTAGTTCAGGCGGACGAGACCAATGTCGACGTCCTGCTTGATGCGGTCGGTACCCGCGAGGCCGGCGAAGGTGACGTCCTTGTCCGACAGGAAGATGTGGTTGTACTCGACGCCAACCGACCAGTTCGGCGCAAAACCGTACTCGAGGCCGGCACCGACCGTACCACCCCACCGGGTCTGGTCGTTCGAGGACAGCAGCGCGCCCGAGACCGTGCTGGAAACGTCGTACTTGACGCCGACCACAGCCGCACCGCCCTTGACGTAGAGCAGGACGTTGTTCCAGGCGTAGCCGACCTGACCGGTGATCAGACCGAACGAGTCGATCTTCGAGCGGTTGCGAGTTGCGAACAGCGCGCTGACATTGTCGCCCGAGAAGTCGGCCCAGTTGCCCTGACCTTCCACGCCGAACACCCACTGGCCGGACTGAAAGCGATAGCCGATCTGACCACCGACCGTGCCGCCGGTCGCATCATGCGAACCTTCGCGGCCGCCGCCGACGAGATCCCAGGTCGAGTGCGACGAACCGCCGCCGCCGTTGATGCCGATGTAGAAGCCGCTCCAGTCATAGACCGCGGCGATCGCCGCCGGCGGCGCCTTGGTGTACGGCCGAGCTGCGAGGTCGGCAGCCAGCGCCGGCGCAGTCGCGCTCAGCGCGACAAGGCTCACAGCGGCAAGCAACAAATTCTTCTTCATTTGAGTCCCGTTCCAGTTTCGTCGTTAGGCCCCCTGGCCGCAGCGTGGTCATAACAGTGATCGACGGAATTGCTGTAACCTCGACGCAACAGTTCGCTCCAAAGGCCCCCGCTTCATTAATGAAGATTTATCAGCGCGTTCTGGAAACCCTTTGAAATAAGTGTTTTCTGTAGTTCCATTGTCGGCGACACGAGATAAATTGCATGCGCGCGTAACAACGTCGCGCGCACATTCGCGTGATGGAGAATTGAAGATGCGCAGACGAATTGTCCTCCCCATTGTCGCCACACTTTCGCTCGCTACCGCCACATTTGCACTCGTGTCGAGCACATCAACACCCGCACGCGCGTTCGGAACGCATCATCCATTCTGCCTCACCGGCGATGAATGGCCGGGCCTGAGCAATTGCAGGTTCGACACCTACGCGCAGTGTCAGGCAAGCGCATCGGGACGCGCGCTGACCTGCATCGCCAATCCGTATTTCGTCGGGCAGAGCGACGACCCCTACGCCTACCAGAATCGTCCGCGCGCGCAGACGCCGGGCTATTCACCAGGCTACTTCCTGCGCTGAGATGCGCCGGGCTCGCCTCGCACTGGTCGTGATCGGCCTGCTTCTCGCGGGCGGATCTGCACCCGCGCAGACCTACGATCCGAGCTATCCCGTGTGCATGCAGATCTACGGCCCCGTCGGCTATTTCGACTGCCGCTACGGCTCGCTCGAGCAGTGCCGATATCTCGCCGTCGGACGCTCGGCGAGTTGCGTGGTGAACCCGTATTTTCCGCTGAAGAAACCAACGCGCCCTCGCCGCTCGAGCGCGCCGCCTCGCCCCGGATCCTAACCGTTCAGTTTCCGCCGGAGATAGGGCGGCGTAGGCGTGCGGCGAATGCCGTCATCGGCTCAGCTCTGCCAGGGCGTGCTGCGGATGCGCGTGCACGCATTCGGCTTGCGGAAGCTGGGATCGTGATCCTCGATGTAGTCGAAATTGACCGTCCCGAACGTCGTCTGCGGCTTCTTCAGCGCCGAGCAGGTCTGCACCTTCAGGAACTCGTTCTTGAAGTCGCCGCGCGGAAACGCCGAGATCACCTGGTCGCGCTGCTCCGGCGTGTAGTCGTCATACCCAATGCCCACGACGTCCACCAGGACACCCGCGTTGGTGAGCGCGATTTCCGGCCGCATGAATTGCGGAATGCCGGGCGTGGTGTGCAGCGCGATTGCCTCCCACACCAGATCGGCTTGCGGCTCGGCGATGCCGCGCGCCCGCAGGAACTCACGCGCAGCGTCGGCTCCGTCAACCTCAAATCGCTTTGTCTGCGTGTGGTAATGGTCGACGAGGCCGAGATCGTGAAACAACGCCGCGACGTAAAGAAGTTCGGGATCGAATTTCAGCTGCTGACGCAGCCCCTTCATGGCACCGAAGACGTAGACTCGGACGGAATGGTTGAAAAGCATGTCGTCTTCGTGGCTGCGCACCAGTTCAGCCGCCTCGCGCGCCAGCTTGCTGTCGGGGATTTTGACGCTGGAAATCACGCTCATCATCTTCAAGCTCCTACTTTGCATTTCGACTGATGCCGCGCGATCCGTCAGGCCGCCTTCTCGAGCGCGGCCTGCGGAGTATTTCGGAAGCTGATCGACATGCGATTGTACGCATTCATCAGGCTGATTGCGATCGTGAGATCGACAAGCTCGCGCTCGCTGAAGACCTTGCGGGCGGCTTGATAGGCTTCATCGGGCACGTTGGTCTCGGCGACGCGGGTGACAGTCTCGGCCCAGGCGAGGGCCGCGCGCTCGCGGTCGTCGAAGAGATCGCCGGCCTCGGCCCAAGCCTGCAGCAGCGCGAGCTTTTCGACCTTCACACCGCTCTTCAGCAGATCCCGCGTGTGCATGTCGAGGCAGTAGGCGCAGTTGTTGATCTGTGAGACGCGCAGGTAAGCGAGGGTCACCAGCGTCGCGGGAAGCCCACTCTGCATGACGTAGCCATAGACGCCGCCCAGTGCCTTCGCGCCTGCCGGTGCAATGTGGTTGTAGTTGAGGCGTTCACTCATCCGCTTTCTCCTTGATGATCGAGGGAGCCCCTCTTTCCTCCCTCAGATGCCCCTGCCGTGGTCTATAAAAAAGGACCAAGAACGCGGGAAAATCGTGTACCAAGGATCATGACCAGATCGCTGCGGCTGAAGCTCGACCGGTCGGCGAAGACGCCGCTGGCGGAGCAAATCCACAGGGGGATCAGGGCCGCCATCGAGCGCGGCGTGCTCGCCCCGGGCGCGCGCCTGCCCTCATGGCAGGATTTGGCGGCCCAGCTTGGCGTCGCGCGCGGCACCGTGCGCTCAGCCTATGAAAAGCTCTCATCGGCCCAACTGGTCATCGCGGCCCGCGCGACAGGCACGCATGTCGCCGACCGACCGTCCATTCCCGTGCGGCGGGACAAGGCGCCGGACCCCGGCTCGTTCATGGAGATGTACCAGGAGCTCACGGCGGGGCCGGCGATCTTCCAGATGGGCGTTCCTTCGCAGGAGACCTTTCCTGCGACGCTGCTCGCGCGAATGCGCGCACGGGCGGTTCGCGTCGAGATGAGCGCACCTGCGATCTACCCCGACCCGCGCGGCGAACCGGACTTGCGACGCGAGATCGCGGCCTACCTTGCGCTGGCGCGCGGGATCGAATGCGCACCGTCCCAGATCATCATCACCAGCGGCTTCAGCGGCGGCCTCGGCCTGGCGCTCCGTGTCCTCGACCTCGGGCAAAGGAAGAAAGTCTGGATGGAGGATCCCGGCTTTCCCTTCACCCGGCACGGCCTCGAACTTGCGGGCCTGTCGATCGTGCCAATCACGGTTGACGCAGATGGGATCGATGTCGATGACGGCCTGCAACAAGCGCCCGACGCCGCGCTGGTTGTCGTGACACCGGGGCAGCAGGCGCCGCTCGGATCCACGCTGTCACTGGCACGTCGATCGCGCCTGCTCGACTGGGCGAACCAAAACAACGCCTGGGTGATCGAGGATGACTATCTCAGCGAACTTCAGCTCAAGGGCCGGGCCACGCCGGCGCTCGCCTCGCTCGATCGCGCCGGCCGCGTCATTCACATTGGCTCCTTCAGCAAGACCGTAACCCCTGCCCTACGGCTCGGCTTTGTCGTTGCACCGGCCGCTCTGGCGTCGCGATTCGCCGAGACCGCAGCGTGCCTCGCGCCGGCACCCGGACCCGCGGTGCAGCTCGCCACGGCAGACTTCATCCGCGAGGGCCATTATCTGCGGCATCTGCGGCGCACCAAGCGCGCCTACACCGCGCAAGGCGATGCATTGCTGAAGCAGCTTCGAACGCGCACCACGAACGTTGCGATTGCAGGACTGGCCGCGGTCCTGCGCTTGCCGGACGGAGCGCCTGATCTTGCCATCGCCAGGCAAGCCGCAGCGTTCGGACTTGCGCCCACGCCGCTCTCGCTCTGGTATGCCTCGAAGGCTTCGGCGCGCCCGGGACTGTTGCTAGGCGTCGCGACGTCTCCACTCAAAAGGATCGAGGCGTCCTGCGACCGGCTCCTTCAGATCATCGACCGCCTGACGTGATCCGACTCCGGCGTCGGCGGCTTAACCCGCCAGCGTCACGATCAAGGGTCCGTTGCGGGTGGCGATCACGGTGTGCTCGTATTGAACGGTCGGCGCCTCGGGGCTGCTGTAGAGCGTCCATGGGTCGTCGCCATTCTCCGCCCATTCGGCACCCATGGAGAGGAACGGCTCGACGGTGAACACGAGGCCATCGTTCATGATGCGGCGTTCGGAGCGGTCGGGCCAGGTTGCAATCTCCGTCGGCTCCTCATGGAGCGACAGGCCGACGCCGTGACTGGCCAGATTCCTGACCAGGCTGTAGCCTTTCTTCCGCGCAAAGGTCCCGATCGCCTGGCCGATCCCGGCAATCGGTTTGCCGGCGCCGACCTGCTGCAGGCCGGTCCACATCGCCCGCCGGCCGTCCCGGCAAAGACGTTCGATCGCGCGGTTTACGGGGGGAACGGCGAAGGAAGCACCCGTATCGGCGAAGAAGCCATTCTTCTCGGCTGACACGTCAATGTTCACGAGGTCGCCGCGCGCGATCCGCCGTTCGCCCGGAATGCCGTGAGCGATCTCCTCGTTCACGCTGATGCAGGTCGCCCCGGGAAAATCATAGGCCAGCTCCGGGGCCGAACGCGCGCCGGCGGCCTCCAGGAGCTTTCGCCCGATCTGGTCGAGCTCGGAGGTGCTCATGCCCGGCTCAATCGCCTTGCCCATCGCCTCCAGCGTATTGGCGACGATGCGACCGAGCTCTTTCAGGCGCGTCAGGTCGTTGTCATCGGAGATTGTCATGTCAGGGCTCTTGTCCGGGAGGCCCGGACATAGCCCCTGCGAGGTCGGCTTGCAAACGCAGCGTGTACGCCAGAACCGTTCGCGCGGCCTAGTCAGCGTTCCGCCAACGCGGGATCGCAAGATCTACATGAAACCCGGATTACGCGGGAGGTAACTGACCCAATCTCCGAACTGCCGATTGGACATCAGCAGCATCGGGAGCGTCAGATGCATGCCGTGGTCGGTCGCCACTTTGAGCGCCGGCTCGCTCGTACCCGGCACGAAGGCCGAGATGGTTGGAACACCGCCCCGTGCCGCGAGCGACAGCGCAGCCGCAAGGGCGGGGCCA
This sequence comes from Bradyrhizobium sp. CCBAU 11430, assembly GCF_028128855.1. Lineage (NCBI taxonomy): Bacteria > Pseudomonadati > Pseudomonadota > Alphaproteobacteria > Hyphomicrobiales > Nitrobacteraceae > Bradyrhizobium > Bradyrhizobium sp. CCBAU 11430. The sequence goes on along the minus strand of NZ_LBJV01000062.1, from coordinate 159,502 downwards.
ACCAGATCCTGCCGGCGGACCGCGAGCGGACCAATGTGTCCATCCGAAACGTAGACGTACCCGACGCACTCGCGGCCGGCGTGAATGGTGAACCCGTTCGTCGTGCTGTCGCCCAGGAGATATCGGTGATGCTTCGCTCTGGAAACGCCGAGAGCGCTGATATCAATGGGCACCAGGTCCTCGAACCGGGCCGTCGCGGCGGCAAGAGGTTCAAGACGCAGCAGCGGCTCAGCCAACCGTGACGCCAGGCGGTCACGAGGCGCGCTGACCATGTAGATCGGACAGCGCGGGAATAGTCCGTGACGGATGTAGAGGCCTTGAGACACGTTGTTGAAGGTGAAGGTGATCAACGCCTTGACGGATGCTCCGCGCGTTGCCGCGTGAGCGAATGACTTCCCGAGCAATTGATTGCCAATGCCGTCGCTCTGGCGATCAGGCGCCACGAACAACTGCGCCAAGAACCAAAGCTCGCCACACACCCAGCTCCACGCGAAGCCGACAATGTCTCCGTCGACATCGGCAACCCATAGACCTTCGGGATCATCCGCAAGCGAGAAGGCCTGAAAATGGTGCGGGCGAGAGGATGCCATCTTGCCGAACCCCCGCCGTTCCGTGAGTTCGTTGATGCTGGCGACCACGATCTCGTCGGCTCTCGCCAAATCGTCGCTACAAGCGGGCCGGCACACGACAGCCATTCTCGAATCCTCCCGAAGAGATCAACACGGCCCATGGGAGCGACGAAATCCTCAGCCGGCAATCAGGCCAGGGGCCGGATGTTCTGGTTCATGCGGAAGAAGTTGGTCGGGTCGTATTTCGCCTTGATCCGCTGCAGTCGCCGGTAGTTCGGTCCATAGGCGGCCGCGACGGGATCGCCCGTCTCGTCATCATCGAGATAATTGACATAGCGGCCGGAGGCGAAGAAGGGCCGCATCCTTTCGTAGGTGTCGCGCGCCCAGGACATGCAGCGGCTGGTATCGCTGGCCTGCATCCACTGCGCGAGAATCAGGAAATTATAGCCCTCCTGCCGATGCGGAAATGCCGTATCCACGGCATCGACGCGGGCCGCCGCGCCGTGGACGTGTTCGACCAGAAACTGCCCCATGGGAGTCGGGCAGCGCGCGAAGCATTCGATCATGGTCGCAATCGCGCCATCACTGAGCTCCGCGAGGAAGTTCGATTTCCAATAGTTGAAGGCGCCTTTCGGATAGTTGGCGTCGAGCATGCGGTTGAGGTCGCAATAGGGAATCGGCCCGACTGCATCCAGGATCGGAGTCCCGAACTGTTTCAGCGGCCGCACCGCTCGTTCGGCATCCGCCAGCGGTCCGCAGTGACTGGTGACCAGGACCGCGACCTCCGTGCCGGAGCCGTCTGGCGCATGCGTCAGGGATGCGAACAGCATGTGCTCGTCCGCGAGCGACCGCGTGCTGGTCCGGAAGAATTCGAGCACCTCGCGGGAGCGTTCGATGGGATGGACGATCGGGCCGCCGGTGATGATCGGCCCGATTGTATGAAGATCGTATTCGAGACTGGTGGCGATCCCGAAGTTTCCGCCGCCGCCGCGGAGAGCCCAGAACAGATCGGGCTCCTCTTGCCTGCTGGCGCGCAAAACCCTGCCATCGGCGGTGACGAGTTCGACGGCCCGCAGATTGTCCAGTGCCAGACCGTACTTGCCCATCAGCCAGCCCAGTCCTCCGCCGAGGGTCAGGCCGGCAATCCCGGTGGTCGAGACCACGCCGCCGGTGACCGCAAGTCCGTGAAGTTGCGTTTCGCGATTGAGCTCGCCCCAGGTGGCCCCGCCCTGCGCCCAGACGGTCTTGCCGACCGGATCGACCCGGACGCCCTTCATGGGCGAGAGGTCGATCATGATCCCGCCGTCGATGGTTGCGCGTCCTGCTACATTGTGGCCACCGCCGCGAACGGCGACCTCGAGGCCGAGCCTGGTCGCAAGAGCGACGGCGTCGACGACGTCGGCCACGCTGCGGCACCTGGCGATCAATGCCGGCCGCTTGTCGACCAGCCCGTTATGGACCTTTCGCGCCTCCTCATAGCCCTCGTCCGCCGGTTTGAGCAGTTGTCCTCCGAAGGAGGCGCCAAGATCGGCGGCAGCGCTGGCGACAGATGCGATGGACGACATGACCTGATCTCCTCAGCTTGACCCGCCATATCCTTGGCCGCGCACGATCTCCGCGCAAATCCGAAGAATTCAGGTGACGATGAATTGATTTCACCTAGACTGGCCGGCATGCACAAGCTCCCGCCCCTGATCGAGCTTCGCGCTTTTGAAGCCGCCGCCCGCCATCTGAGCTTCAAGAAGGCGGCGGCAGAACTCGGCGTGACGCCAACGGCGATCAGCCACCAGATCGGGTTGCTCGAGCAATATTGCGGTCGCGCTCTGTTCCGCCGCAGACCACGGCCACTCTCGCTGACCGATGCCGGAGCGCGGCTTTTCCCCGTCATACGCGGCGGGCTCGAGGCGTTTGCCGCCGCCGTTGCGAGCGTCAAGCAGGAAGGCGCCCAACAGCCTCTCCGCGTGACGACGACCAACGCGTTCGCCAGCCGCTGGCTCGTGCCCCGCCTGCCCCTGTGGCGCAAGTTGCATCCCGACGTGCCGCTGGAGGTCATCGGCACTGACACGGTGCTCGATCTGCAGGCCGGAGACGGCGACGTCGCCATTCGCTACGCGACCAGCCGAGTACGGCCGACAGACGGCATCGTCGAAGATCTCTTCACCGATACATTCTGGGCCGTCTGCAGTCCGCGCCTGCTTGCAACGGGGCGCTTGATGCGACCGGTCGACCTCGCAAATCACGTCCTGATCCACTCTTATTGGTCGCCGGCCGATCGTGAGCCGCCCACCTGGCAGCGATGGCTCGCCGCGGCTCAGCGCAGATGGCGTGACGTCCCCCCGTTCAAGGACATGCAGCACCTGAGTTTCCGCGAGGAATTGCACGCCATCGAGGCGGTGATCGCAGGACAAGGAATAGGAGTGTTCAGTGATGTGCTCACGGCACACGACCTCGCCGCCGGTACGCTCGTGAAGGCGTTCAAGTTGAGCTTGCCTGGCTACGGCTTCCATGTGGTCAGTAAGGCAGGCCATCCGCGCGCAAGAACCATCCGAGCCTTTTCGGAGTGGCTGCGATCAGACCCTTGATCCGTTTCTTGGTGTCGAACATCGGCCAAGTCATGATGTTGAGACCGATGCGTGTTTCGGATCTCGTGCGGCCCTCGCCATTCGAGGAATCCGGGGCCACCGTGCCGCATGCAGGCCGACGGTTTCGCCAGTCGGCTGCAAACGAGAGCATCAGGGCTTGAATGGATACCCGTCGGCTGGACCGGCTGGATTTGCCGGACCGAATAGACGATCAAATTTCGTCCAGCAAGGCACGGACTTTCGCGGCCAGATCTTCGATCGCAAAGGGTTTGGACAGCAGATGCTTGCCGGCATCGAGCATGCCGTTGTGAACAATTGCGTTGCGCGTGTAGCCGGTGGTGAACAGCACCTTCAAAGCCGGGTATCGTTTCGACAGTTCGCCCGCAAGTTCAGCGCCGGTCATGTCGGGCATGACGACGTCGGTAAACAGCAGATCCGGGACGAGACCGTTTTCGATCATCCTGATCGCCTCCTTGGCGCTCGCGGCCTCGATGACCGTATAACCAAGCTCCCGCAGGCTTTCGGATGAGATGCTGCGGACCCGCTCGTCGTCCTCGACGACGAGAATGGTCTCACTTTGAAGGCTTGCGCCGGGATGCGTCACTCCTTGCGATGGGGTCGATACTCCCTCGTCGCCGGCGAAGCGTGGAAGATAGATCTTCACCGTCGTGCCAACGTCGACTTCCGAGTAGACTTTGACGTGGCCGCCCGACTGCCGCACGAAGCCGTAGACCTGACTGAGGCCGAGGCCGGTGCCCTTACCCACGACCTTGGTCGTGAAAAACGGGTCGAACACCTTTCCCAGCACGTCGGGCGGAATTCCGGTGCCGTTATCCGTCACGGCAACGAGAACATATTGTCCGGGCGACAGGGCATATTCCCGGGCAAATTTCCGATCGATCGAGGCGTTGCTGGTCTCTATCGTCAGCCGCCCGCCCTTCGGCATGGCATCGCGCGCATTGACCGCAAGATTGATCACGGCGCTTTCCAGTTGGGCCGGATCTGCCTTGACGCGCCAAAGACCGGCCGCCAGGACTGCCTCGAGGCGGATAAGCTCTCCGAGCGAGCGTTCGAGCAGTTCGCTCATCCCCCCGATCATCTTGTTGATGTCCACGACTTCAGGCGCCAGAGGCTGCTGGCGCGAGAACGCCAGCAGCCTCTGCGTCAAAGTGGCCGCGCGATTTGCGCCGTCGATTGCACCCTCGATGAAGCGGTCAATGTTGACCTCTCCCTTGCCGAGCCGTCGTTTGGCGAGATTCAAGCTGCCGAGGATCACGGCCAGCATGTTGTTGAAGTCGTGGGCGATGCCTCCGGTCAGCTGCCCCACGGCCTCCATCTTCTGGGATTGGCGCAACTGCTCTTCGGCCTTCATGCGTTCGGCAATCTCGTCGGCGACACGTTGCTCCAGTTCGGCATTGAGCGCCTCGAGCCGGGTCAGGAGCCGAGCGTTGTCGATAGCCGTGGCGGCGTGGCCGGCAATCCCGAGCAAGGCGGCTTCGTGCTCTGCCTGGAATTTACCCGTCTCTGCATGGCCGAAGAAGAGTCCGCCGAGGACTTCGCTCGTTCGCGAGATGACGGGGACCGCGAGGTAGGATCGGACTGGAAGATGCCCCTCCGGCATGCCTTTACGCGGCGCGTTCCTGCCATAGCGCGGGTCCTGCAGGATGTCGTCAGACCTCACCACGCCCGTACCCTTGAACGTGGGCTCGAACACCGCGGTGTTGCGCGGCATAGGAAACTTCTCGAAGGCGGATCGCGGCGCTCCGGACAGCGAATACAGCATGTAGCTGCCGCCGTCCGGCGCCAGAACGTTGTAGAAGAAGGCTCCGAACTGGGCGCCCGTCAGCTCCACGCCGGCATCTGTAACGATCTGCACGATCTTCTCGAGGTCGCGTTCGCGGGCGACCGACGCCCCCGTATCATTCAGTATTCGAAGCTGGCGTTCGGTCTTCTTTTGCGCGGAAATATCCAGAACCGTCCCGATGAACCGGACGGCCTGCCTATTGGAAAAGATCGCCTGCCCCGTCGCCGCGATCCAGCGTTCGACACCATCCTCGATGCCGATGGTTCGGAATTCAATGTTGTAGCTTTTCGGGCAATCCGGCGTCAGGGCTGCGGAGACGGCCTCGTGGGCCCGCTGCCTGTCGTCTGGATGGAGACCCTTCAGGAACGCCCCTTCGTAGCTCACTTCGGCGTCCGGCGACAAACCGAACACCTCCTTGCAGCGGTTGTCCCATCTAAGAACGTCGTTCACCGGATTATAGTCCCAGATGCCTATACCTGCCGCCCTGTTCGCAAGACTCAGGCGTTCGGCAGCTTCTCGCGCCGCCTGTTCCGAACGAACCCGCTCGATGTGGGCCCACGATCTCTCGGTGACCTCCGTGAGCAACGCGAGCTCGCGCGCCGTCCACCGATGCGGGCCGCGGTGATGAATGGCCATCAAGGCCGTGAGCTGCCCTTCCTTGACCAAGGGCATGCAGATCGTCGAACCTATTCCTATGTTCTGAAAGGTGGCCGCCTCCTCCGGCGCGATCTCCTTCAAATTGTCATTGATGACGAGAGGCCTGCCAGCACTGAGCTCTCGCACCGCCTTCTCACCGAAGTCGGCCAGGCTGTAGTGGCCAAGGATATGCATCGCACCAGGAGCCGCCCAATCCCCGCGGATGGTGAAGCCGTCTTGATCGGGATCCATGTCGGCATAAGCGCAGTTCGAGACGCCGAGGTGCTCTCCGACCATTCTCGTCGTCACTGCCATCACGCCGTCGGCATCGCGGGTCCTGGCCGTCTCCTTGTTGAGGGCGTCAAGGAAGAGCAGACGGATCTCGTTCTCCCGCACCGCCGCCTCGGCGCGTCGACGTTCGACGGCGGTTCGCGTGCGCTCGGCAACATCGTGGATGAGCTCGAGCTCCTCGGAGCTCCAGACCCGCGGGGTTGCGTTGTTGAGGTAGAGCAGCGCGACGACTCCGTCGGGCTCGGAGATCGGCATGTTGACAAGCGCGCGAGCGGATATCGCTTCGAGCGCGCGGGCGCGGTCGCCAACGCGAGGATCCTTCTCCGCATCGGCACAGATGACCGTCTCGCCGCGCTTCAAATCTTCGATGTAGTTGCCATAGTCGCGGAAGTGCAGCACCCCCGCCAGGCTCAAAATGCCCGGCGCGTTCCAGTCACGGGCGATGGTAATGGTCTCGGCCGATGTGTCGACCGTGCCGTAGCCTGCCCGGCTGACCTTGAGGCTGCGGCCGAGCAGCTCTACCGCTGCATAAGCGAGATCGTCGGGGTTGGCGATCTCTCGGATGTAATCGCCAAGTGCAGCCAGGACGGCATTGCGATCGGTCGAGTTCTCCCCGGCCGTCGATGTCATCTGACCTCCCCTGACACTTGGCTCGTCACCGAATAGCGTTTCTTGCGGCATCCGCTTCAGGCCGACGACGATGCCAGCGGGAGAGTGGCACCCGCGCGTTCTGATAACTTCATGAAGGCATCAAGGTTCCGGCCCGGCCTGTGCCATGCGCGGGCTCGAGCAAATCACGACGTCAGTGCTTAGTTAGCGCATGCTGCCGCGACCTCGACCGCCTCGCCGCAACAGCGTGAGCGCCTGGGCCGATGGACACGCTGCCGGCGTCAAAGTTGCGTGTCCCCGCACGCGGCCATCTGCAGGTGTCGGCAGAAAATAAACGCGACTGCCCGCGCCACCGCAAGTTGTGGACGCACCCTTGGTCGTATAGCGTCAGCATCAGGATGCACCTCGTGGTCTCACAATTCATGCTCGTCCGTGCCCTGCTTCTGCTGGCCTTGCTGTCGCTTCCCGGCGCATTGCGTGCCGAAGGGACCCCGGCCGAGAAACCCGGCTTTGCCTCCAGGCTGACGATCTATCTTGCCAAAGGCGCGCCCGACGCGTGCGGGCCGGGCTGCGACCGCTGGATCGCGATCGAGGGCCAGATCGATCAAGACGCAGCGTCCCGCATTCGCCGCTTCCTCGCCGGCGTCAAGGACCTGCAGCGCCCGATCTACCTCCATTCGCCCGGCGGAAACGTTGAGCAGTCCTATGTGATCGCCCGGCTGCTGCGCAGCCGCAAGGCGATCGCCCGGGTTGGCCGGACGATCGCGACGGCGTGCGCCGCGGGCACGCAGATCGACGCCGCATGCCAGAAGATCAAGAACGGGAACGGCGAGGTCGAGGCCGAACTCAGCACCTATCATGCGATGTGCAACTCGGCCTGCGGTTACCTGTTTCTCGGAGCGACCTCTCGCGAGGTTGCGCCCGATGCCGCGCTGGCGGTCCATAACTCCAGGCTCATCCTCCGGTTTCAAGGCAATCCGCCTCCGGAAGTGGTCGCCGAAGCGCGGCGGCGCCGGATCGCCGGTGCCGACCGCGACCGCGCCGCGTTCATTGCGGCGATGGGAATCAGTCGCGAGCTCGATGCACTGATCAGCACCGTGAAATTCGAAAACCTGCACGTGCTGACGCGGCCCGAACTCTACCGGTTCGGGATCGACACGCGACCGCTGGCCGAGACGATGTGGCGGCTGGAAAAGGGAGCGCGACCGTTCATCAGCAAGATCGCCGCGGTGAAGAAGGAGAACGATGCCTCGTTCCGGACCATGGAATGGCGCCTGTATTGCGAAAACAAGAAGCGCGTGCCGCTGATGTTCGCGGGTGAGATCGACGCATCGGCCGCCGGCAAGAAAACGATCCTGATCGCGGCCAGCGCCGACATGAGCAAGCAAGCGGGAGGGCCTCCGGTGCGGTTAGGGAAGTACGAGGTCTGGAACGGCGCCGTCGACCCGGACATGGTCAAGGCGGTGCTGGCCTCGCACTCCCTGCAGGTCCGGGAAACCACGCCGGAACCAGAGGGACGGGCTGACGTCACAAGCTTCAACATCGACACGACCGGCTTGGCGTCGGTGTGGACGCAACTCGGGACGTCGTGCACTTCAGTGGCGACGGGCCCGGCAAAACCCTGGCCGGCGAATTCTCTGCAGCCGACACCCTGGACGGACAGTCCATGGAAAGCAGGTGGTACCCTGCCGAACGTCAGCGCAACGCCTGCGCCGTAGCGCGCAGGCTTGCAACAGTCTTCAAGAGCTGAAGCCTGCCCCCTCCCTCAGCCCTCGACCCGCGTGTAGATCACGAGCTTCAGCGCGGGATCGTCGTTGGCCTGGAAGCTGGTGTGCTCGAACCGGAGCACGCCCCTGGTCGGATGGTTCATGGTCTTGAGGCCTGAGGCGGTGTTGCGGATGTCGTGGGCTTCCCACCATTTGACGAACTCCGGACTGCCCTGGCGCAGCCGCGTCAGCAACTCCGTGAAAGCGGGATCGCCGGCCCAGACGTCGTGATTGGCGCGGAACATCGCGACCATGCTCCTGGCGACGTCGGTCCAGCTCGCGCCGTAGAATTTTCGCGTCTGCTTGTTGGTCATCACCAGCAGCAGCGTGTTGCGATCCTGCTCGGGCAACTGACCGAAGGCAAAGACCTCCTCGGCCGCCGCGTTCCAGGCCAGCACATCCCAGCGGCGCCCCGTGATATAGGCCGGCTGGTGCAGGCTCTCGATCATCCGCCGAATGGGCGGCGGCACGGTCTCGCGCGTGAACGCCCCCCTGGCGCCGTCGCGCGCCAGCGCCTTCAAATGCGCATGCTCGGTCTTGCTGAGGCGGAGTGCGCGGGCCAGCGCATCGACGGTGGTCACCGACGGGCTGACGGTGCGGCCCTGTTCGAGGCGGATGTACCAGTCGACGCCGATGCCGGCGAGCTGCGCGACCTCCTCGCGGCGTAGCCCCGCGGTGCGCCGGCGCCGGCCGACCGGAAGACCAACCGTCTTCGGCGACAGCTTTTCGCGGCGAGACCTCAGGAAGTCGCCGAATTCAACGCGGCGCGGATCGGCCATGATGTCGCTCCTACATGGAGGGTCTTTGGAATACTAGGATAATACCAGGCCTTCTTGGCCCCTCCAAGGCGGCGCATATGGGATTCACCGCGACTTTGAGGTGAACATCCATGAAAGCTGCCGTACTCAAATCCCTTGGATCGCCGCTGGTGATCGAGGACGTTCCGAAGCCGACCCTCGGTACCGGCGAAGTCGTTGTCGACATCGTCGCCACGCGCGTCCTGTCGTACATGAACGAGGTTTTTGACGGGACACGCAACTACGCGCTCGATCTGCCTGTTATCCCCGGTCCCGGCGGCATCGGCCGGGTGCGCGCGGTCGGCCCGGATGCCACCAAGCTCGGCGTGGGCGACTGGGTGTTCTGCGACCCGACGGTGCGCTCGCGCGACGACACCGTTGCGCCCGATATCGCTCTGCAAGGGCTCACCGCTGCCGGGCCCGGCGGCATGCGGCTGCAACAGCATTTTCGCCACGGCTCCTTTGCCGAACAAATGAGGGTGCCGACCGAGAACGTGAAGCGGCTCGGTGCGATCACGCCCGAGGACGCGACGCAATGGTGCGCGCTGGGCACGCTGCTAGTGCCTTACGGCGGCTTCCTCGCTGCGAACCTTAGAGCGGGCGAGACCGTGCTGGTGAGCGGGGCTACCGGCAATTTCGGCAGCGCCGCCGTCTCGGTTGCGTTGGCGATGGGCGCAGCCAGCGTGGTCGCGCCCGGCCGCAACGAGAAAATCCTCGCCGACCTCGTCCGACGCTTCGGCAGCCGCGTGCAACCGGTCAAGCTTACTGGCAATGAAGATCACGACCGCGAGGCGATGAAGCGCGCAGCGCCCGGCCCGATCGATTGCGCGTTCGACATCATGCCGCCCTCCGTGAGCACCGACGTCGTGCGTGCAGCGATCATGACGGTGCGCCCCTATGGGCGCGTCGTACTGATGGGCGGCGTCGGCATGGCCGGCGGCGCGGGCCTCGAGCTGCCCTACCCCTGGATCATGCGCAACTGCATCAGCATCCACGGCGTCTGGATGTACCCGCCGGATGCCGCGAGCCGTCTGATCGCGCTGGTGCGTGCGGGTCTGCTCAGGCTGGAGGAATACGAGACGACGGCCTTCGACCTCGACCATGCCAACGAGGCGGTGGCGCACGCCGCCGCCAATGGCGGGCCGTTCAAAATGACGGTGATCCGGCCTTGAAAAATTCAGACGACGGCGTGCCCGTCGTCATCGATTTTTTCGTCAGTCGGCCCAAGCACTTGGCTGCTGTGCATGGGGTTGTTTTCGCGATTTTCTACTCGAGCTCGACCACCTGGCCGTTCGACAGCGACACCCGCCGGTCCATGCGGCCGGCGAGCTCCATGTTGTGGGTCGCGATCAGCATCGAAACCTTGGTCGCCTTGACCAGCTGCATCAGCGCCTGGAACACGTGATCGGCCGTGTGCGGATCGAGGTTGCCGGTCGGCTCGTCCGCGAACAGCACCCGCGGCGCGTTGGCCACCGCGCGCGCGATCGCGACGCGCTGCTGCTCGCCGCCGGACAGCTCGGCCGGGCGATGGGTGATGCGGTCGCCGAGACCGAGATAGCCGAGGATCTCCTTGGCGCGCTTGACGCTCTCGGACTTCTTCAGGCCGCGGATCATCTGCGGCATCATCACATTCTCCAGCGCCGAGAACTCCGGCAATAGCCGGTGCGACTGGTAGACGAAGCCGATATCGGTGCGGCGCAGCTGGGTGCGCTCGATGTCGGGCAGCTGCGAGGTCGGCGCGCCCGAGACATAGACCTCGCCGGAATCGGGTGCTTCCAACAGCCCCGCGATGTGCAGCAGCGTCGATTTGCCCGAGCCCGACGGCGCCACCAGCGCGACAGACTGCCCGGCCCACAGCGCGAGCTTGGCGCCGTCCAGGATCGTCAGCGGCACCTCGCCCTGCAAGTACTGCCGCTTTATCTCGTGGAGATAAATGACCGGTACGTCTTCCGCCCCCTGCTGCTGCTCCATCAACCCCTCACTCGTACCGCAGCGCTTCGACAGGATCGAGGCGCGCGGCGCGCCACGACGGATACAGCGTCGCCAGGAACGACAGCGTCAGCGCCATGATGACGACGGCCGTGGTCTCGCCGACGTCGATCTCGGCGGGCAGTTTCGAAAGGAAATAGAGTTCTGGCGAGAACAGCTCGGTGCTGGTCAGCCAGGACAGGAATTGCCGGATGGATTCGATGTTGAGGCAGATCACGAGGCCGACGACAAAGCCGACCAGCGTGCCGACCACGCCGATCGAGGCGCCCGTGATCAGGAAGATGCGCATGATCGAGCCCTGCGAGGCGCCCATCGTGCGCAGGATCGCGATGTCGCTGCCCTTGTCCTTCACCAGCATGATCAGGCCTGAGACGATGTTCAGAGCCGCGACCAGCACGATCATGGTCAGGATCAGGAACATCACGTTGCGCTCGACCTGGAGCGCGTTGAAGAAGGTCGAATTGCGCTGCCGCCAATCCACCAGGAACACCGGCCTGCCCGCAGCCTCCGTCACGGCCTGGCGGAAGGCGACGATCTGATCGGGATTGGTGGTGAACACCTCGATCGAGGTGACGTCGTTGCTGCGATTGAAATAGGCCTGCGCTTCCGCGAGCGGCATGAACACGAAGCCGAGATCGTATTCGGACATGCCGATCTCGAACACGGCGACGATCTTGTACGGCTTGATGCGCGGTGTCGTGCCCATCGGCGTGACCGCGCCCTTCGGCGCCACCAGCGTGATGCTGTCGCCGGCATGCAGCGACAGCTGGTCGGCGAGGCGCCGTCCGATCGCGACACCCTGCCCGTCGTCAAAGCCCTCGAGCGAGCCCTGCTTGATGTTCTTGGCGATCGAGGTGAGGTTGTTGAGGTCGTCGGAGCGGATGCCGCGCACCAGCACGCCCGAGGCGTTCCAGGGTGAGGACGCCAGCGCCTGGCCGTCCACCACGGGCGCGGCGAGCCGGATGCCTTTGACCTGGCTGAGGCGGTCGGCGACGTCTTTCCAGTCGGTCAGCGGCGATTCCAGCGGCTGCACCAGGATGTGCCCGTTCAGCCCCAGGATCTTGTCGAGCAGCTCTTTGCGGAAGCCGTTCATCACGGCCATGACGATGATCAGCGTCGCCACACCCAGCATGATGCCGAGGAAGGAGAACCCGGCGATGACCGAGATGAATCCCTCCTTGCGGCGCGCCCGCAAATAGCGCGCCGACAGCATCCACTCGAATGGCGCAAAAGGCGCGGTTTGCACGGTCTCGGTCATGGTCTCATCCATCGCTCGATAATCCCATGATTCGGGGTCAATTGTGGCCGGATTGGCGGCCGCGATATCGCGATGAACAATATTCAGCCGACCAGGCTTATCAGCCCACAAGTCTTGCGACCGCGTCCGCTGGCGACATAGTCTCGCGGGAGCCGACACTGCGCCGCTTGATCTCGACCTTGCCGTCGGCGAGCCCCTTCGGCCCGATCATGATCTGCCAGGGGATACCGATCAGGTCGGCGGCGGCGAATTTGGCTCCGGCGCGCTGGTCGGTGTCGTCATAGAGCACGTCGACGCCCTTGGCCGTGAGCTCGGCATAAAGCTTCTCGCAGGCCGCATCGACCGCCGCATCACCCTGCTTGAGATTGAGGATCGACACGCGGAACGGCGCGACGGCCTCCGGCCATTTGATGCCGGCGTCGTCATGGCAGGCTTCGATGATCGCGCCGAGCAGGCGCGAGACGCCGACGCCATAGGAACCGCCATGGATCGGCACGTCGACGCCGTCGGGGCCCGCCACCAGGGCCTTCATCGCGTCGGAATATTTGGTGCCGAAATAGAAGATCTGCCCAACCTCGATGCCGCGGGTGTTCACCCGCTTGTCCGCCGGCACTTCCTGCTCGAACCGCGCGGCGTCGTGGACGTCCTCCGTGGCGGCGTAGACCGAGGTCCATTGCTTGATGATCGGCGTCAGGTCGCTGTCGTAGTCGACGTCCTCGCCCGGCACCGGCAGGTCGAGCACGTCGCGATTGATGAAAACGCCGGATTCCCCGGTTTCGGCCAGCACGATGAACTCGTGGCTGAGGTCGCCGCCGATCGGGCCAGTCTCCGCGCGCATCGGGATCGCCTTCAGCCCCATCCGCGCAAAGGTGCGCAAATACGCCACGAACATCTTGTTGTAGGCGACGCGCGCGGCCGCTTCGTTGAGGTCGAACGAATAGGCGTCCTTCATCAGGAACTCGCGGCCGCGCATCACGCCGAAACGCGGACGTTGCTCGTCGCGGAATTTCCATTGAATATGATAGAGATTCAGCGGGAGGTTCTTGTAGGACTTCACATAGGCGCGGAAGATCTCGGTGATCATTTCCTCGTTGGTCGGCCCGTACAGCAGCTCGCGCTTGTGGCGGTCGGCGATGCGGAGCATCTCCGGACCATAGGCGTCATAGCGGCCGCTCTCGCGCCAGAGGTCGGCAAGCTGGAGCGTCGGCATCAACAGCTCCAGCGCGCCCGACCGGTCCTGCTCCTCGCGCACGATCTGCTCGATCTTCTTCAACACGCGGAAGCCAAGCGGCAGCCAGGCATAGATACCGGCGGCCTCCTGCCGGATCATGCCGGCGCGCAGCATCAGCCGATGCGAGACGATCTCAGCCTCTTTCGGATTTTCCTTCAGGATGGGCAGAAAGAACCGCGACAACCGCATGGTAATACTCTGGGAATCAGTGATGGGTTGCAGTGAAACCGGATTGAGAGCGAAAACACAAGACCGGGAATGAGGAAAAGCCGCTAACGCAACGGAATTCCTGTCATTTTTCCGTCGGACTTCAGGTTCGGCCCAAGCTGCGTCTCACGACGGCGTGACGTCGAGTTCATCCTCGAGCGTGATCTGCTCGAAGTCGGTCACCAGCGCGTCGATCCGCACGTGCCAGCGGCCGGCAAACGGCAGTTCGACCTTGCGCACATGCCAATAGCCGTCGGGCCCGAGCGAGGCCCTTCGCTCCATCGGCTCTATGCCGCGCTCGGGCAGGCTCAGGGTCAACGTCGCCTCCTTGGCCGCCAGCGGCGTCCCCTCGCCGGTCATGAGCTGGAGCACGACATCATTGGCCCCCGCCTTGCCTGGCGAGACCAAGACCTGGAACATCGCCTTGTCGCTATGGATGTGGATCGCCAAAGGTGTCTCCGGCACGATCGTCCGCGGCGGCGGCGTGAAGCGCCAGCCGGCGACCACGGCCAGGATGGCAAGAGCAATCGTACCTTCCAGCACGATGGAGCGCTTGAGCGCGGGCGTCCCTGTCTCGTTCCGGGCCAGAGCCGGAGTCAGCCGGAACCGATTGAGCGCGGCCAGCGCCAGCAATCCCGTGACCAGAACTAGCTTGACCGAGAGGATTAGCCCGTAGCGGGTCCCGACCAGCGCTTCAGGCTTTTCGAGCTGCACGATCGCGAGTGCGAGGCCGGTCAAGGCCAACATGCCGACCGCGAGCGCAGCAATGCGGGAAAAGCGGTTCACAATCGCGAGCGTCGCAATCGTCGGCTTCGACACCAGCGCCACGAGCGGCGCGAGAGCACCGATCCAAATGGTGACACCGAGGCCGTGGAGAAAGATTGCAGGCCGGGTCAACGCCTCCGGCGGTGCCGTTGCGGCGTGCCCGGTCATGGCGAGCGACAGACCGACGCCGACCAACGCCATGATCGCAAGAGCACGCGCGTACCACGCACTGCGCAGCGCCATCAACGCGAGTAGCATCGCAAGCAGAGCAACCAGCAGCGCAGGGCCGGCACTGGTCGCGAGCGCGACTTTCCAGGGAGCGGCGGTCGCAAGGGCTGCCAGTGGCAGCCCGAGGAGATCGAGGCCCAACGCGCCGACGGACGCCACCGCGCTTGGGATGCCGATGGCGAGCGCCATGCGCGGCACGGCCATGCCGGTCATCGACCACGCAACCCAGCGCGCGAAGAACACGCCGCCGACGCCAATGAACAGCCCAACGTACAGGCCGACGCGCGCCAGCCAGATCAGCGCGTTCAACCCGCTATAATCAGCGGCGGCAGGCTTCGTCGCGGTCGGCATGCCAATCGAGAAGATCACCGATCCGGTGACAGGATGGCCGTCCTGCGAGATCACGCGATAGCTGACGACCGCGGTCCCCTCAGGCAGATCCGCCGGCATCGCGACCGAAATCGTCTCGCCCGATGCGCTGACGCGCGCATCATTTCGTGCCCTGCCCGCGCCATCGATCAGCCGGATCGCGCCCGGCGTCACCGCCTCGTTAAAGCGCAGTTCCACCGCCTTGGGCGCGGCCTTGAGCATGCTGCCGCTCGCCGGCTCGACCGAGACCAGCGCCGCATGCGCCGACGCACCGCTTGCGAAGCCGGCAACGAGGAGCAGCGTCGCAAGCGCGGCGAAGAGGCGCATCAGGATTTTGGCAACAGTTTCACGCCCGGCGCCGGCGACTTGCCCTCGGACTTGCCCTCGGACTTGCCCTCATGTGAATGCCCTGCCCCCGCCGCCGGAATTTCGATCCAGCGGCTGACGCCGGCCTCGCATTCCTGAACGACGGGGAAGTACAGAACCGTGTTCGGCTTCAGGCTATCGGTCAGGAACGTGCTGAGGACGAACTCGTCATAGTTCTTGTCCGGTAGCTTGCCGCCGGACCACGCCACCTCCTTGACGCCGGAGGACAGCTTGTTGCCGTGATAGTCGTACTCCCCGGCATATTTGCCCTCGACGACATCGATGGTCCAGCCGGCCTTCGGCATCGGCTTCACTGCGATCACCCCTTCCGGAATCTGCACCCGGATCTTCACCGTCGGCGAGCCCGCGCAGCCATGCGGCACGGTGAAGACGGCCTTGTAGGACGTACCGACCGTGGCTTGCTTGGTCTCGATCGACACGTGCGCCGCCGCCGGCGAGGCGGCGAGCGCGGCAATCAGGATCAGGCAGGATTGCTTCGACATGTTCGGCCTCCCGAGAGTCCAGATCCGTTTCATTTCATCTTCATTCCCGAGTGATCCGGCATTTTCTTCATGTCCATATGACCTGAATGCCCGGCATCGCCAGGCGCCTGCGCGCCGACGCCCTGGACGTCGAGGGACACGGCGACCTTGCCGGCCTTCTCGAATTGCAGCGTCACCGGCACCTTGTCGCCCTGCTTGAACGCGCCCTTCAGCTCCTGGAGCATCAAGTGGTTGCCGCCGGGCGCGAGCTTCACCGTCTTGCCGGCATCGATCGCCAGCCCCTTGTCGAGCGGGCGCATCTTCATCACGCCGCTGTCCATCGCCATCTCGTGGATCTCGGCCTTGCCCGCGATATCGGCGGACACGCTGACCAGTCTGTCGGCCGCAGTGCCCTTGTTCTCGATGGTCAGATAGCCGCCGGCGACCTTGGCACCGCCCGGCGTCGCACGGCTCCAGGCCTGCGAGACGACGAGATCGCCGGCCTTGACGTCGTCGGCGACCGCCGGGGCTGCGGAGATCGCGAGAGCGAACGCGGCGAGCAGCACGTTTTTCGAGATTGTCTTCATGTCGGTATTCCCTTTGCAGTCTTTAACTTCAGTGTTTGGAGCGTTGTTGCGCCGACCACTTTTCGAGATCGGCAATTTCGGCCGAGCCTTCGATCGTCGTGACGGTCCCTTCCGGGGAGATGAGCATGGTCCTGGGGATGTCGCCCTGCCAGGCCGGATCGATCTCGAACCGCAAGCGCTCGACAAAGCCGTCGTTGAAGATGAAATTTTCGGTCGACGCCAGACCCGCCTTGTCGAGCATCGATTGCGTGGCGGCCGGCAGGTTCGGCACGAGATCGGCGCTGACCGTGACGACGTCGATCTCCGGATGCTCCTTTGCAAACCGCCCGAGCAGCGGCAGCTCGACCTTACAAGGCCCGCAGGTCACACCCCAGAAATGCACGAGCACGGGGCGGCCGGCGTGCCCCCTCAGGACGCCTTGCCACGTGCCGCGTTCGAATGGCTTCAGAGCCGGAGATGCGCCGAGCGCAGCCGCCGATGCGATCAGAACAACAAGGCTGGCAATGCCTGCAAATCGAAATCTCATGGTTGGTCCTCGATTGCCGTGAGCCGATAGCCGTCCGCCTTCGTCATCCACGACAGGTAGGTCTGCTTGCCGCTGGAGACCAGCAAAGGGTGATCGGACGTGTCGGTCGTGCTCGATATCGCCTTCGGCGCCGACCACGTCTCGCCATCGTCGCGGGAGACCGTCATCTGGACCGAGGTCTTTTCACCGTCGAACTCCTTCCAGACCATCACCGTTCCCGCCGCGCCCGCGAGCACGAAGGGGCGCGTCGGATTACGATCCGGCCGCCCCAACACCATCGGCGAAGTGAACGTGCGGCCTTCGTCGCGCGAGTGGGCGTAGAACAATCCCTTCCGCGCCTTCCCGTTGGTGTACCAGGCGACGTGATAGGTTCCGTTCGGGGCAACGGTGAGGCTCGGGCCATGGTGTGGGCAGGCGTTGATCTGCCAGTCGTCGTTACTGACCCGACGGATTTCACCCGGTGTCGCGACGTCCGCGAAGGTCATCACCGCGTGGTCGCGCACGCCGCCCTCAAAAATGTTCCTGAAGATCACGACCGGCCGCCCGGACGCAGCGAATGCCAGCCCCAACCGGCAGCATTCGCAGGTGCCCTCGCGCGCCAGCTTCGCTTCTGCGTAGGTGGTGCCGCCGTCGCTGGACGAAGTGAAGAACAGCCCGGCTCCCTCGTACTTCTGTCCCGCTTCCTTCGCAAAAATGCGATTGCGCTTGTCCAGCCACGCCGCAAATACTGTTCCATCCTGATCGAGCGCCAGCGCCTCGAAACGTTCGCTCTCGTTGCTGGTGGTGATCGGCTTCAGCTCGGCAAAGCTCCTGCCGCCGTCGGCCGAGCGCGTGGTGAGCACCTGACCGTTGAAGGCCTCGTCCCTGAAGGTCGAGAACGCGAGCGCAATGCCCCCCTTGCGGTCGACCACGATCTTCGGCCGCGCATCCGGCCCCCAATCGAGGTTCAGCCGCGTCGTCGTGACCTGCGTGGGCGTCGAGAAACTTCGGCCCGCATCCTGCGAACTTGCGACCGAGACCTGCCCTCCCGCCATCCAGACCAGCCACAGCGTGCCGTCCGGACCGAAGGCAGGCGTCGCCTTGGTCGCACAGCGCAGCGTCGGCTCCTCGCACGCGGCTTCGGACGCGTGCTTGCCGTGCATCTGCCCCAGCGCCGCACCTTGCAGGCAGGCGAGAGCGGCTATCGCGAGCAAGCCAGTTCGGATCATGGCCCTATTCCCTTCGAGAGCCCGGATCATTTGAAGGCCACCTTCATACCTGCAACGAACAGGCGTGGCGAGCCCGCATAGATCGATCCGGGCGCCGTGCTTGCGAGCGTGCTCCCTGGAATTTGCAGGCCGGCCGCCGTCACAGTGTTTGCGATGTTGTTTGCCGACGCAACATAGGTGCGATCGAACACGTTCCTGACCTCAAGAAACAGATTGAGTGACTTGAAGGTGTCGGACACCAAGTCGGTCTTGTAATGGACGTTTACATTGACCAGCTCATAGCCCGGCGCCTTCAGCAGATTCGCGTTGTCCATGTAGAAAGAGTCCTTCCACTGGACCTCGACGAAGCCCCCGAGGCCTGCCAGCGGCCCGGCGAACTCGTCGTAGCCAATTCGAGCCGTCAGCTCGTTGGGCGAGATACCGGGAATTTTGTTGCCGGCACGGTTGAAGCTGAACACGGCGCCATTGGTGATGTTCTCGACATATTCGGTGTAGACCTCGTCGAGATAGGTATAGGCCGCCATGAACCGCCAGCCCGGATAGAACTTCCAATCGGCTGCAAGCTCGATGCCGCGGTGCTCCGACCGCGGCGCGTTGAACGAATAGCTTACGCCCGCGACCGGCGTCGCCTGGTTGACGATCTCGTTACGGAAGAACTCGTAAAAGCCAGTCGCGCTGAGCTTGAGCGCGCTGTTCGGCGTCCAATCGAAACCGAGATCGTAGCCAAGATTCTTCTGGGCTTGGAGCTGGGTATTGTTGCCCGACAGTCCCGTCTGAGCGACAAAGAGATTCGAGACCTGCGGTGTGCCATACCCCGTGGCAACG
Source organism: Bradyrhizobium sp. CCBAU 11430 (assembly GCF_028128855.1). NCBI lineage: Bacteria > Pseudomonadati > Pseudomonadota > Alphaproteobacteria > Hyphomicrobiales > Nitrobacteraceae > Bradyrhizobium > Bradyrhizobium sp. CCBAU 11430. The sequence goes on along the minus strand of NZ_LBJV01000062.1, from coordinate 140,407 downwards.
CGTGCCCGGAACAGCCATTCATTATTGAGATTGTAGAGCAGCGCCAACTCTGGTGCAGTGTTTTGAAACTGCCGGTCCGCGGTCGTCGGCGTTGTCGTGGTGATGCCGGTTGGACCAGCGTACGAATAGGCCGTATTGGTGCCCTTGAGCAAGGTCGTCTCCCAACCGATACCCGCAACAGCCGTTAGCGACGACGTAAGCTTGAGCTCTTCCCTGGCACGAACACCATAATTGGTCGTCTCGCTGTAGAGATTGCTCGACAACCTGCCGAGTGTCGCGTTGCCTCCCGGCATCACGTTTCGCGTGTCGCTCGACGCCGTCAGGGTATTGTAGAAGGCGCCGAAGAACGCGGTGGACTCCAGGCCGAGAATCTCTCCGCGCTTGGTGAGATCACTCATGTAGTTGTACGACGGGAAGTCGCCGATCGAGCTGGTTGAGCCAGTTGGCTGACTGATGTTCCGGTCGTCGAACACGAACTGGTTGCGCCACGTCGTGTTGTTGTCGAAATCGTGCTCCCACCGGCCCCCGACGATGGTGCGGCGGTCGTTGCGGCCGAGCCCGGCCTGCACGGCCGTCTCCGTATCGGTTCCGGCGGTCGCGTTGAAGCCATTGTTGAACAGCCTGACCGTACCGCATCCGGGCGCGGCCGTGGCACCGGTCGCACAACCCTGCTGGAAGGGATTTTGATAGTATTGGTTCAGCGTGGAGCGAAGCGGCAGCCGCGCGCTGAGATCGTTGTTGATGAACTTGACCGTGAAACGGTCGTCCGGCGTCGCCTTGAGCGTGCCGAGGAAGTTGACGGTCTGCGTGTTGAACCAGCTATTGCCGATATAGCCGTCGCCTCGCGTGTCGCTCGCGAACAGCGAGCCCTCGAAATTCCCGACCTTCTTGCCGGCCGCCAGGTAGTTGTTGAGGTAGCCATAGCTGCCGCCGTCGACGCCGTATTCGACACCGTCGATCGTGCCGCCCGGCCGTGTGCGAAAATTGAGCGCGCCGCCGGTCGCGTAATTGCCATAGAGCGCCGACGAGGGGGCGCGGATCACGTCGATCGCGCCATAGGCGTGGGGATCGATCAGGTCGCTGCGCGACAGGCCGTCCGGCTGCGTGACGGGGAAACCGTCGTCGAAGATCACGAGATTGCGGATGCCGAAACCGTTCCGGGCGTTGGACCCGCGAATCGAGATGCCGAAGTCCCGGGGACCGTTGCCCTGCTTGATCGAAATGCCCGGACTGTCCCGCAAGACGTCGCTGACCGAAAACGAGGGCCGGTTGTCGAACTGGCTGCGATCGATGGTCGTCGCGGTCTGGCCGGCCGGCGCCTGATTGAGACCGGCTCGCACTGCGCCGGCGGACATCGTGTTGTTCTGCCCCTGGGCGCCATCGATCCCGATCGGCGCGACCGGCCTCGCTGCGCGCGCCGCCGAAGCGGAACGCAGCCGCGCTGGCCGGGTGATTGGTTTGGGACGGGACGTCTTAGGCGCCTCGACCGTCACTGCGGGAATCGCTTCCGACGCAGCCTGGGCGAGCGCGTCTGAACCGATCGGGGACACCAGCCCGAAAAGCACGGGCAAGCCCGCACTTCCGATCGCACGAATGCGTAACATCTCTTGAATTCCTGACATCCGGCGCCTCGGCCGGTCCATTGAGCACGCCATCGGCGGCAACGGCGCGCGCCAACGGTTCGGTTTGTCGCTACGTCAGGAAAATTGAGGTGGGGCGCGGGCCTGAGCGCTCGAACCCCTGGGAGCGGCGATGGCGGACGCATCCGCCGGCTGCCACACCACGCGCGCGGCATGGCGGAAGGGAATCGAGAGTGCCGCGTGCGTCGGCGAATCGAGCGACGCGCCCGCCTGGGCGAGGCAGCACAGGGCGCACGTGCCGGCATGCGCGGTCGGGGTCCCCGTCCGATCGTCGAGGCCACCCTGATCGCTCGCACTGTGGCAGATGACGGCGGCAGACAGCGGATCGGCGATGGCTTGGCCCGTCGCCCAACAGGCGGCAATCGGCGCCAGCACCTGCATCACCAAGGCGAGCAGGACCAGGGGTAGGAATTTCTGTAACCGCGCGCGCATCTGCCGAACCGTTCGTTCGTCTGCTAACTAAACACCGCGCCGGGCCCAAGTCGAGATCAGTTCCGCCGCCTTCTTGGCCCAGCGCAAATTGGCGAAAACTGTGACCGTGGTACCCCAGCACGGCACCGAGCGGGGGCGTTTGAGGCAAATCAAACGGCCCGACATCCACAGATTTCTTATATTTGTCATATACTTGCAGGGCCAAAAGCCCGATCATTTCGTCTATTGCTCGAATTTTGAACATTCGTTGCCGAAAATGATGACAAGTGAGAAAAGTTGATCTAGCATCCCCCTTGCTCAGGCTGGCCGTGAGGTCGAAGTCTGGTGGTCCAAGTCTCGGGAGGAGCCCCTGGCGCGCAAAACGCAGCGTCGCCCCGTCAATCAAGAGCAAATCTTAGAATCGGGGATAATAGGGTCGACACAATTTTTGAGCGGGGCCAGGGCCCCGCTCTTTTTTTGTCTGCATGGCACTTTCGCCGATGAATATGCCCTCCAATCCAGTCGAACTCAGCTTTGAACTCGCCGCCTCGCGCTGCGCGGATCTCACGCCCCTCGTCTACAAGCGCCTGTTCGACGAGCATCCCGAAACGCAGGCGATGTTCCGCTCGAAGGGCAGCGACCTCGTGAAGGGATCGATGCTCGCGCTGACGATCGAGGCGATTCTCGATTTTGCCGGGATGCGTCATGGGCATTTCCGTCTGATTGCCTGCGAACTTGCCTCGCACGACGCCTATGGCATGTCGCGCCAGTTGTTCACCGCCTTCTTCACCATCATCAGGGATACGCTGCGCGATCTGCTCGGCGATGAATGGTCCATCGAGATCGCGCGAGCCTGGGACACATTGCTCGTCGACATCGACGCACTCACCGGATCGACCGCCTGACGCTTTGCGCTGCACCACGCGGCGTACTGCGATGGCGCGTGTGATTGCAGATTGAGTGGCATCAACTCTTGTGAGACACTTTCGACATCGGTCGCGCAATCAATGACGCGCCGACGATAAAGTTTATGGGAGCGAGCGATGTCCGGGACGAAAGATTTCTCGACGACGAGGCGCGATCTTCTTCAGGCGGCTGCGACCGCCGGCGCCGGAGCTGCCCTCCTCGGCAGCATGGGCATAAACCCCGCATTGGCCGCCGAGGTCGGGCGAAGCGAGAAGCCGCTGAAGGCGGCGTTCTCCAATGCGGGCCTGCAGGCCACATGGTGCGCGCAAGGAAAGCAAGCCGCCGAATTCTGGGGCAAGCTGTTCAACGTCGAAGTCACCTGGTTCGACGGCCAGCTCGACGCCGTGAAGCAGCGCGCGGCGATCGACAACATGGCCTCGCAGAAATGGGACTTCGTCGCGATCCAGGCCTTCGGCATCGGCACCCTCACCCAGCCCGTGCAGAAGATGATCGACGCCGGCACGCCCGTGATCGACATGGACACGCTGATCGCGCCGCTCGACCAGATCAACGTCCACTCCTTCCTCGCCCCCGACAACGAGTTCATGGGCGCCTCGGTGACCCAGGCGCTGTGCAATGCCATGGGCGGCAAGGGCAAGATCATCATGACGCAGGGCGCGCTCGGGCATACAGGCGCGCAAGGAAGAGCCAAGGGCTTCACCTCTGTGGTCAAGCAATTCCCGGGGATCGAGGTGCTCGACACCCAGCCGGCCGACTGGGACGTCTCCAAGACCGCGCGCCTCTGGGAAACATATCTGACCAAGTATCCGCAGATCGATGCGGCGTTCTTCCACAATGACGACATGGCGCTCGCGGCTGCCAACATCATGAAGGCGCGGGGCCGCACCAACATCCTGATCGGCGGCGTCGATGCCATGCCGCCGGCGATCCAGGCGGTGAGCGAAGGCCGCATGTTCGCGACCGTCCGCAATCCCTCCTGCCGCATCCATGGCGGCGCGATCATCGCGGGCGTATCGGCCGTAGTTGGCGGCGAGAAGAGCGGCCAGGGCATCCCCAAGAACGTCGTCACCGACGGCCCGGTCGTGACCAAGGCCAACGCCGCCGGGATGCAGTGGATGCAGGATCACTTCCTGATCTGAACTTTCATGCTCGAGGTGCGTTCGCCCATCCTTGAACTACAGGGCATCACGAAGAGCTTCGGCGGCGTCGAAGCGCTTCGTGGTGTCGACTTCGCGCTCCATCCCGGCGAGATCCACGGTCTCGTCGGCGAGAACGGGGCTGGAAAAAGCACGCTGATGAAGATCATCGCCGGCGTGCACACCGAATTCTCCGGCCGCTTCCTGATCGACGGGAAGGAGACACATTTCCGCTCGGCGCGCGATGCGCATGCGGCCGGCATTGCCATGGTGCATCAGGAGCTCAGTGTCGCGCCTGATCTCACGGTCGCCGAGAACGTCTTCCTGGGCAACCAGCCAACCAACGCCCTTGGCCTCGTGCAGTGGCGGCGCATGGCGCGCGAGGCCGGCGAGCAGCTCGCCCGCTTCGGCATCGACGTCGATCCGATGAGCCGGCTGGGTGACTTGCCCATCGGGCTGCAGCAGCTGATCGAGATTGCGCGCGTGCTGTTCTCCGGGGCCCGCATCGTCATCCTGGACGAGCCGACCTCCGCCCTCTCTCCGCCCGAGGTCGAGCGGCTGTTCGCGACGCTGCGGCGGCTACGTGAAGAAGGCACCAGCATCGTCTTCATCTCGCATTTCATCGAGGACATCCTGCGCGTGTCCGACACGGTGACCGTGTTCCGCAACGGGCGGAAGGTCGCCGAGACGGCAAGCGCCGCAACCAGCAAGGGCGCGCTGATCGAGGCCATGATCGGGCGCGGCGGCGAGGCGCTCGAGCACAGCTACACCGACGACCTTATGCTGCCGCAGCCGAGCGACAGCTCGGTCGTTCTGAAAGTCGACCAGCTGTCACTGGCCCGTAGCCTGAAGGACATCTCCTTCGAGGCGCGCGCCGGCGAGGTGCTCGGCATCTACGGCTTCATGGGTTGCGGCCAGCAGGAGCTATCGAGAATCCTGTTCGGCAAGCTGAAGCCTGATAGCGGCGGGCTTCTCGTCGAGGGTAAGCCAAAAACCTTTGCCAGCACGGCGGCGGCGCGGCGCGCCGGCGTGGCGCTGGTGCCCGAGAGCCGCCGCGACATGCTGTTTCACCAGGAGCCGGTCTACAAGAACATCTCGATCAGCATTCTCGACCGCATCTCGGCGCTGCTGCTCAAGCCGGCGCAGGAGCGCGACATCGCGCAGCGCCAGGTCGAGCAGTTGCAGATCCGGCCGCCGGTGGTCGGCCTCGACCTCGGCATGCTCTCCGGCGGCAACCAGCAGAAGGTGGCGCTGGCAAAATGGCTGACCTACCCGCCCAAGCTCCTCGTGCTGTGCGAGCCGACCCGCGGCATGGATGTCGGCGCCAAGAACGACGTCATCAACATCGTCCGCGACCTCCGCGCCAAGGGGCTTGCGATCATCGTGCTGTCGACTGAGCCTGAAACGGTGCTGTCGCTGGCCGACCGCATTCTCGTGCTCAAGCGCGGCGCACTGGTGCGGGAATTCAAGAACGAGCCGGTCAGCAAGGACCGCCTGCTGGAAGCGGCGTGACGGAGAAGCACATGAGCAGCGAAACGGCTTTGGCGGCGGGGCAGCGGGCGCGAGGCGTTGCGCCCTTCCTGCGCTCGCAGATGCGCAACATCGCCCCGTTCCTGACCCTGATCTTCCTGTCCGGCTTCTTCGCCTTCGCAAGCCCCTCCTTCGCGACGCTCGACAATCTCGGCAATATCCTCACGCAAGTGTCGGTCACGGGCATCATCGCGGTCGGCCTCACCTTCGTGATCCTCTGCGCCGAGATCGACCTCTCGATCGCCAGCATCGCCAACGTCACCGGCATCGCGGTCGCCTATTTCACGCTGCAGGAATCCTACGTCAACATCGCCAACATTCCGCTGCCAGGCGCGGTCGCGATCATCCTGTCGATCCTGCTCTGCGCCCTGCTCGGCCTCGTCAACGCGCTGGGGCTGACCGTGATCGGCATCCCCTCCTTCATCATGACGCTGGCGATGATGCAGATCGCCGCCGGCATCTCCGCGCTGCTGGTGCGCGGCCAGATCGCCTACAAGGTGCCCAGCCTGATCACCACGCTCGGCTCGGGCTCGATCGGCGGCATCCCCTGGCTCGTCATCATCGCCGCGCTGATGCTGCTCGGCGGCCATCTGGTGCTGACCTACACGCGCTTCGGCCGTTACGTCTACATGGTCGGCGGCAACCGCGAAGCGGCCGAATATTCCGGCCTCAACGTCAAGCTCATCCTCGGCGCCGTCATGGTGATCTCGGCGGTGTGTTCCGGCATCGGCGGCATGCTGGGCGTCGCCCATTTCGGCAGCGCGCAGCAGAACGAGTTCGACACCTATCTGCTCGACTCCATCGCCGCCGTCGTGGTCGGCGGCACCAGCCTGTTCGGCGGCCGCGGCGGCATTGGCAACACCATCGTCGGGCTTTTCGTTCTCGGTGTTCTCAATAACGGCCTCGACCACGTCAACATCGACAGCTTCCTGAAGATCCTGATCCGCGGCCTGATCCTCTTGGCAGCGCTGGTCATCAACGTCTACGCGCAGCGCTTGAGGGAGAAAGCAGCGGACTAGAGGCCCCCTGCACCAAAATCTACGAAAACAACCCCATGCACAGTAGAAACTGTGAGGGATCTCAGCCCTTTATCAGGGCGCGATTGTGCGCATCGAGAGCTTCGGCGAGGTTTGACTCGTCGGGCAAAACAGGCGCATGATACCACCATCGCGATCATCGTCACGGCACGATGCCCATGCGCGGATATACCAAGCTTTAGCGACTGACGTTCTCACCGATGCGGCTCAAGGCAGCGACGGTGCAGAGGCCATACGCAAGCGCCCCTACATACATCGACCAAAGGCAGATTGACTTAGGCCTTCCCGCCGTCAATCTGTAGTTGTTTTTTGATGAATCTCAGGGGCAATTATGGCAAAACGCATAACTCGAAAATTCGAAGCCTACGTGATGCACGCTCACCATGACACGCCGGCCACATACTCGGATCTCTTTGCGAAGCTTGCGAGCCTGAAGCGCGAAGATCGCATCTACCGTTACTCCGACGAAGTTGTGGTCGGCTTTCCGATCGTCGCTAGAGAGGGTGATGGCTATTTCATTCAAGCCGTTGAAGGTGGAGACGAGTCGGCACTCGTTCTGAACGTCGAGACTGGGGACACACGCGAAAATATCTTAGACCGGTCGGAGATGTTGAGTTATGCGACGCACTTTGTCGTGGCTCCGAAGAAGCGACGCGCGGCGATCGAGTTCTCGCATCGAGGCGCAAAGTCTCAAATTCTAGCTCTCTCAATCGAACAGATTCTGCGCGACCACTATCCGGACCTGGACAACATCGGATTCAGTTTTGCACCTGTTATCCGCAAAAACTTCATTACTGAAATTAACGCATTCGAGCGCATATCCCGGCAATCTTTATTGGCGACAGCGTAACTCTCTCACCTGGCACCGACCTCAGCTCGCTCCGCGTTTTTATGTTTTTTGTTCTTTGGGTCCAATTCTATGCTTGCTTCCAGTTCCTTGTGACCACCATCGGAGTTTACGAGCTTGCCGACTTATATGGTACCTATTGCGCAAGCCTGCGAAAGGCTGACGACACTCACTGAAAGCGCGACTCTCTGCATCTGCGCTCGCAGATTTTATAATTACGACCCCTGACAAGCAAGATGACGTTCTGCACGATGCGCGCTACATGCGGAGTTCCCCCGTCTCACATTACGCTGACGCAATTCGGTCAATAAAGGCTTACTGCGAAGATCCTCGCCGCGATTTCGAGGTCCTCGACTCTGCTGCCGCCGCTCTGAAGACGAAAAGCGAATCGAAGGAGTTCAAGCCCTCGCAGCAAGAGGACGCTAAACGGTGCATCGAAGTCATCGGGCGCTTCACTGAGTCGGTCAACGTTTTTGGCGCTCGTAGCGCGCCGCTCTTGCAGGCGCCGCCTTTCGAACTATGCAACATCAATGGCGTGTCGGTTTCGATTCAGCCTGATCTCATTGTCGGCACCGCGTTCCCGCCGCCTGCAAAAGAGGCGATCGGAGCAGTGTTCATTCGACTCCAGAAGGCACCCGACCCTGACGCCTGCAAGACAGAAGAGACGAAAGTAATCCGACAGGAGTACCGTGTCGAACTTGCGAAATATATGCTTGTGTTGGGTTGGATGAACTTCAAGGACTGTGGGCTGAGTGAAGGGCAGATCGATACAAAGAAAATGTCGGTCTGGGATATTCGCCTCAAAGAGTCCATCTCATTTCCGTCAGACCGTGTGTCTCGCATCAAGCGCATTGAGGCTGCATGCGGTCAAATCGTCCGGCTGTGGGATACCATAGAGGCTAAGCCGGGCGACTATGCCAAAGACTAGCTAGTACATGTCGGCCTTTCTCCGATAGTGACTGCTTTGTGCAATTGAACCAAGTGCGGCGATAGCCTGTGTCATCGCCCACCTAGATAACAATCGTCGCGCGGATCGATTGGAATTGCATGTGGGCGTTCCCGACCTCAAGCCCGTGGTGCCAAGATGTCGTGGGATCAATGATCGCTTTGAAGAAGGGTTGGGGCGTACCCGGATTTTTGGGTGAAGCTGAACGGGTGTTGCCATGGACTTTGAATTCTCCGTCAGTCTGGATGATCGAAGAAACCTGCTCCTTACTGAAATTAGCAGAAGAACATTTGAAGAACAAGCGCTCTTTCAACTGGACAGCGACTGCGGACTATTCGTCGTGCTGGAAGATACCGTCGCTGGCACTTTCGATGTACTGGCAAAGGCAGCATCGATATCCGCGGGACGTTCACTTATTGAAATGATGACTAGAGCCGCGCGGCCGCCGCGCTTAGCGTCTGCCTAACTTGTTCGGCCACGCGCAGCTATCGCGCAAGTCGCCTATCATTCCTAGAGCAGTCCACCTTCGCTCGATGCTAGCACCCGTCCCGCAATCTCCTCACTCCGCCAGCAGCGCACTGCATGTCCATCGGCTCGCGTCTCCAGCAGCGGCCCCGGCTCGCGGCGGCACACCGCCTCCGCATAACGGCATCTTGGGCTGAAGGCGCAGCCGTTCGGCGGATTGAGCGGGTTGGGAAGGTCGCCGCCGGTGGTCGCCAGCGGGGCGTGGCGCAAGGGATCGGGGATGGCGGCGATCAGGGCCTGCGTATAGGGGTGCGCCGGACGTTCGAAGATCTCGCGCCAGTGGCCGTTCTCGACGATGCGGCCGAGATACATCACCGCGACGCGGTCGCTCATGTGCTCGACGACGCCGAGGTCGTGGCTGATCATGATGTAGGACAGGCCGAGCGTGTCCTTCAGTTCCAGCAGCAGGTTGATGATCTGGGCGCGGATCGAGACGTCGAGTGCCGAGACCGGCTCGTCGCAGATGACGATTTTCGGGTTGAGGATCAGCGCACGCGCAATGCCGATGCGCTGGCGCTGGCCGCCGGAGAATTCATGCGGGTAGCGGCCCGACTGCTCGGGCCGCAAGCCGACATGCCGCAGCATGGTCGCGACGCGATCCTCGATCTCGCTCTTCGCGGTGACGCCGTGCACACGCAGGGGATCCTCCAGCGTGCGGCGAACGGTCTGGCGCGGATTGAGCGAGGCGTAGGGGTCCTGAAACACCATCTGCACGGTGCGCGCCAACGCCTTCCGATCGCCGGATTGCCTGCTCCTCACGACCTGCCCGTCCAGCACGATGCGGCCGCGCGTCGGCGTCAGCAGGCCAAGGATCGACAATGCGACCGTCGACTTGCCGGAGCCGGACTCACCGACGAGGCCGAGGCATTCGCCGCGCTTCAGCTTGAGATCGACGCCATCGACAGCCCGGAGCATCCGCTTGCCGCGGCCCAGCAGGCCGCCGCCGAGCGGAAAGTGAACCGCGAGATCCTCGACGCTGAGGATGAGGTCATCGTCCGGCCTTCGGTCACCCAGCATGCTTTGCGGCTCATGCATGGTGATGACACCTGACCAGACCGCCTGCGTCCAGTACATCCGTCTCCGGCACGACTGTCCGGCATATCTCGGTCGCCTGCGCGCAGCGCGGATTGAACCGGCAGCCATCGGGGAAATTCGTGATCGCCGGGACGACGCCCGCGATCTCCTTGAGCCTGGTGCGCCCGAGCGCAGCGCGGCTGCCGAGCCTCGGCAGCGAGGCGACCAGGCCTTGCGTATAGGGGTGCGAGGGCGAGCGGAAGATATCGGCCGAACCCCGCTCCTCGACGATGCGGCCGGCATACATCACGGCGACGCGGCGGCAGACGTTCGCGACCAGGCCGAGATCATGGCTGATCATCAGGATGGCCGTTCCACGCTCGGCGCACAAATTCCGCATCAGCTCGATGATCTCGGCCTGCACGGTGACGTCGAGCGCTGTGGTCGGCTCATCGGCGATGAGGAGATCCGGACCGCAGGCGAGCGCAATCGCGATCATCACGCGCTGGCGCATGCCGCCGGAGAGCTGGTGCGGGTAATCGTGGACGCGGCGCTCGGGCGCGGGGACGCGGACGCTCGCCAGCGCCTCCACCGCCAACCGGCTCGCTTCCCGCCAGCTCTTGCCCTTGTGCAGCACGAACATCTCGGCGATCTGCCGGCCCACGGGCGAGACGGGGTTCAGCGCCGTCATCGGCTCCTGGAAGATCATGGCAATGCGGTTGCCGCGCAACTCCCGCTGTTTGGCCGCCGAAAGGTGCTGGATCTCCTGTCCCTCGAACCGGATGAGGCCGCCGCCGATCGAGAGCGGCGGCCGCAACAGCCCGATCAAGGCGAGCGCCGTGATGCTCTTGCCGCAACCGGATTCGCCGACGAGGCCGAACGTCTCGCCGCGTGAGATGCGGAACGAAACGCCCTCGGCCGCCGCGACGCGCCTCGATCCGTCGTCGAGATCGATGCGCAAATCCTCGACTTCGATCAGCGGCGCGCTGGTCATGTCCGCCGGCTCCGCGATTGGGGATCGAGAATGTCGCGCAGGCCATCACCGAGCAGGTTGAGGCCAAGCACCGTCAGGAAGATGGCCAGGCCCGGAAACACCGAGAGCCACGGCGCCGTCGTGATCTGCTCGCGGGCCTCCGACAGCATGCTGCCCCAGCTGGGAAACGGCGGACGGACGCCGAGGCCGAGAAACGACAATGCGGCTTCGGACAACACCGCGCTGCCCATACCCAGCGTGCCGATAACGATGATGGGGCCCAGCATGTTCGGCAGCAGCTGCGTGATCATGATGCGCAGATCGCCGTAGCCCAGCACGGTCGCAGCCTGCACGTAACCCTGGCTCCTCAGCGACAGCGCCGAGGCCCGCGCGATCCGGCACGTAAAGGACCAGTTGGTCAGCCCGAGCGCGATGAGCAGGCTGGTCAGGCCGGGGCCGAGCACCGCCATGATGGCCAGCGCAAAGATCAGCGAGGGGATCGCGAGCATGAGATTGGTCAGGGCGTTGACGACATCATCCCACCAACCGCCAAAATAGCCGGCGCTCAGCCCCAAGGCCACGCCGATGACGCTGTTGATGAGCTGCGAGATGATGCCGACCGTCAGCGAAACCCGCGCGCCGTACACGACGCGGGAATAGATGTCACGGCCCTGGTCGTCGGTCCCGAACCACCAGGTCCAGCTCGGGGGCTCCTCCGCGTTCATCAAATTCGCGTCCATGACGGGATCGGTGTGCGCCAGCCAGGGCGCGAGCAAACCGACCAGGATCGCCAGCGCGAACAACACCCCCCCGATGACGAGATTGGCGCGGAGCTTCATGCGTATCTGATCCTGGGATCGATCACGCCGTAGAGCACGTCGATCAGCAGATTGATCGCGAGAAAGGCCAGCACCACCACGAGAATGGAGCCCTGGACCGCCGGAATGTCGCGCTGCAAGACGCTGTCGACCAGCAATGAGCCGATGCCTGGCCACGAGAACAGTTTCTCGACCACGACCGCCTGCCCCATCAGCGCGCCGAATTGCAGGCCGACGGTGGTGAGAATGATGACGAGCGCGTTGCGCATCACGTGCCACTTCACCACCCGCGTCTCGCTCATGCCCTTGGAGCGCGCGGTGCGGACGAAATCGGCGGTCATGATCTCGAGGACCGCGGCGCGCGTCGTCCGGGCAAACAGCGCCATGGGCGAGACGCCGAGGGTCACGGCCGGCAGCAGCAGATATTTCAGTCCGCCGTCGCCATAGCCGAAACTCGGCAGCCAGCCGAGCTTCAACGCGAACAGGTACATCAGAACAAGTCCGAGCCAGAATTTGGCGATGGAAAGGCCCGATACCGCGACGACCATGGCAAGCGTATCAACGATTCCGCCCGGTCGCAGTGCCGCGATGAAGCCAAGCGGCACGCCGATCACGACGGAAAACGCCATGGCCGCGAAGATCAGTTGCAGCGTCGGCCAAGCCCGCTTGGCGATCATGGTCGTGACAGGCTCGCGGGTCCGGAACGAGGTGCCGAAATCACCGGTCGCGAGCTTGGCAATGTAGACGCCGAAACGCACGTAAACGGGATCGTCGAGGCCGAGCTGCTTCTTCATGCGCAGCTCGACCTGCGGATCGCTGTCGTCGCTCATGGAGGAGACGATGCTGCCGGGAACCACGCTGAACAACACGAAGACCAGCAGCACGACGGCAAGCACGGTCGGAACGGTTTGCAGCAGGCGACGGAACAGGAAGGAGAGCATCGGCACTTTTCCTCTCTCCCTCCATCGTCTGTGGCGACGGAGGGAGCGCGAGAGCGCATGTCACTTCGCGGGCGAGGTCTCGTCGACCCAGAGGTCTTCGACGTTCTGATGGGTCAGCTCCGTCGCGTTCAGCTGAATCCCCTTGAGCCATGGCTGCACCGCCATGACCGCCTTGTTGTAGTTGAAGAACCAGACCGGTGCCTCCTCATAGAGCAGCGCATTGGCCTTTTGCAGCAGCTGGGCGCGCTTTGCCGGGTCGTCGGCCTGCCCGGCCTCGTCGACGATCTTGTCGAAATCGGCGTTCTTGAAGATCATGTAGTTGCAGGCTGGCTGCGGCGTCGACGAGTGGAAGCATTTGAGGGCCGCCTGGGGATCGGGCCCGCTCGCCTGGGAATAGATGAAGGCCTGGTAGTCGCCGGTGCGAACCACCTCCGCCAGCACCGCGGTCTCAACCTGCTTGACCTTCGCCTTGATGCCGACCTTGTCCAGCATGGGGATCACGGCCGCGACGATCGGCAAGCCCCAGCTTTCGTTCTGGCTGGTGGTCCATTCGAACTCGAAGCCGTTGGGATAGCCGGCCTCGTTAAGCAGCTGCTTCGCCTTGGCGGGATCGTAAGCGTACGGCTTCATCGCCTTGTCGTAAGCGGGCGAGGTCAGCGGCAGCCAGCTGGTGGCGCGATAGGCCTTGCCCTTGACCAGCTTGTTGATGATCAGGTCGGTATCGATCGCGTAGTTGATCGCCTGTCTCACGCGCTTGTCGGCGAACGGCTTGAATGACGGATTCATGCCCATGTAGCGGGTGAAGACCTCGGCGACCTCGACGATGGTGCCCTTGAGATTGGCGTCGGACTGGTAGGCCACATATTGCGCGGGCCCGAGCACCGAGGTGTCGACCTCCTTGTTGCGGAAAGCGACATCGCGCGCCGCGGCCTCGCCCATGATCGACACGACGATCTTGTCGGCGTAGGGCTTGCCGGGCTTGTAGAACCGGTCCCACCGCTCCAGGACAATGCGCGATCCCGGTACGTGCTCGACGAATTTGAAGGGCCCGAGACCGATCGGCTTCTGGATAAAACTCTCCTTGGCACCCTCGTCGGCGGGATAGATCGAGGTCAGCGCGGTGAAGAAGTAGAAGCCGGGATCGACCTTCTCGGTCAGCTTCATCTCAACGGTGAGGTCGTCGATCTTCTTCAGCCCGGAGATCTCCTTGGCCTGGCCCTTTTCGACCGCGGCCGCGCCCTCGATCACGCGGACAAACCGCGCGCCGGGATAGGCCTTGGTGCCGTCCATGATGCGGGTGTACGACCAGATGATATCGTCGGCCGTCATCTTGCGGCCATGGTGGAAATAGGCGTCATCGCGCAGCTTGAAGGTGTGAACGAGGCCTCCGCCCGAGACCACATCCTCCTTGGCAAGCTCCAGGACCGGCTTTCCTTCCGCGGAATTCCAGATGTAGAGCGAACGATGCAGCGCCTTGGCGTAGATCTCGTCCTGGGCGCGCTGTGTGGTGTGAATGTCCAGGCTGGTGAAACTCGAGCCATAGGGCGCTGTCATGCGGATGGTTCCGCCCTTGCGCGGCGTCTGGGCCTCCGCAGATCCAGCGAGCGCCAGTCCCAAGCCCGCGACGATCGCCATCATCCTGAACATCATGTGTGTGTGTCCCCACCAGCGCAGGTATTCCGATCAGGGATTTGATCATTCGTTGCCCGTCGAGCGCAAGCTTCGTTTTTGATGGAGACCAATGTCAGTTCCGGAAGGCGGCTCTTCGATGGAGGACCCGGAAGTCAGGTTGCATCCGTCCGGCGATGCAAGCCGTCGATTGACGCGGTGCGTCATCCGGCGACCAGGGATAGTGAACTTTTTCCGTGATCGACGCGACCAAGCTCAGGATCGTTATCTGAGCCCAAGGGATCGCGCAAAAAATGACCCGCCGAACGCTAGGTATTCTGCTCGCCGGCAGTCTGGTCGCCGCGACAGCGGCGATGGCGATCCCCGTCACGCTGGACCCTGCCCGCGACGGCGCGACGAAAAACATTCAAATCAATTGGTCCCACACCAAGCGGTCAAGCGGATTTGTCGACGATACATGGTGGGCGACAAGGGACCGTTGCGCCCCGGACTATCTTGGCGAGCGCCTGCTCTGCGGCACTATCGGGCTTCTGACACAAGCCACGGGCCGGACATTCGAGGCCAAAATGTCCGACGACATGGGCCTGCCGCTGGTCGACCGTTGGGCCCTGATGACCGCGAAGAATTCGCCCTTCATGAGGTCGGCTCACGTCGAGACGCCGCTCGGTCTCGAGGCCGTGCTCGGCTTCTATCGCGCTGCACTCGAAAAACGCGGCTGGACCGAGAACGACGGTGCCGTCGTCGAGCCAGACAGGGCCGTTGTCGCCTTCACGACGTCGGACGGGCCGGCGCTGCTCCGGCTCGTCCGTCAGGACAACACAACGATCGCCGACCTTGCGCTGCGCAAGCCGTTGGCCGCCACGGCCAAAATCCGGCCGGCGCCGGGACAAGTGATGTTGTTGCTCGGCAACAAGACCGATGAAGCGGCCGACATCACGGTCAATGAGCGAACCATCAGACTGGCGGCTCACGCCGGAGAGAACCTGATGGACTCCGACGCCGCCGCGGACAAATTGCCTGATGGCCAGAAGATCGATCTGCCGCCGGGCAAGTACAAGATCACCCTCAAGCTCAAAGGCAGCGCGGCCCAGACGCGTGCGTTCGAGGTCGCCGTCAACGAGACCTGGGGGCTGCTGGTCGGACCCGAGGGCGTCCCGCTGCCGATGCGGCTGTATTGAGGGCCAGCCTGCGCTCCCTCCCCGTCATTGCGAGCGAAGCGAAGCAATCCAGAATCTCGGTGGCAGTCTGGATTGCTTCGTCGCATTAGCGCAAAATTGCTACGCAATTTTGTCGCGACTCCTCGCAATGACGGAGTATGCGGGTCCATCCTTCGCGACGTCTTCAACCCGCTAGCTCCGGCTGCCAATCCCGCAGTTTTCGCGCAGCACTCGTAACGTCGGCGATCGTCCGAAACGTCCCCGTCTCCACCATCATCGCCCGTGCGAGCCGCACCGCGCGGGCTTCGCTGACGGCGCGCTTCTTCGGGTCCTCGATCAGCTCGAAATCGATGTTGTGGGCAAGGCCGAAGATGCGGCGGATGGTCTTTGCGGCCGCGAAGCCGGCGGTGTCGGCGAACAGACGCTGCATGTAGACCTGCCGCTCGGCCTCCAGGCGCGCAGCGCCCTGCGCGCCGGCAAAGAGTGAGACCGGATAGGCATCACCGGTGCCATTCGCCCGCCAGAGGTCGAGGAACTTTCGTGCAAACTCGTTCCAGACCTGTTCGACCGTCTCCAGCACCCAGGCCTCGAACGCAGCCCGCTCGCCCGGTGAGCGCTCGTGGCCGGCGGAGGCAAAATAAGCCATCACGAGGTTGGCGATCACGGCGCCGACGTCGAACCCCATCGGACCATAGAACGCAAATTCGGGATCGATTACCCGCGTCTGGTTGTCCGTCACCATGATCGAGCCGGTGTGGAGGTCGCCGTGGAGCAGCGCCTCGGGGCCTGCCATGAACTTCAGCTTCAGCCGGGAGATCGCGACATGCAGCTCCATGTCATCACGCAGGCTTGTAGCGAGGGCATCGAGATACGGCGCAGTCCAGCGGTTCTGTTCGGCGATGCGGTAGGGATCGGTGAAGATCAGATCCTCGGTGATCTTGCAGAGCGCATGGTTGCCGGCGAACGCGGCGATGCCCTGCTTCTTCTCGGCCGCGGACAGCGTGAGGTCGGAGGTGAAGAACAGCGTTCGCGCCATGAAGGTGGTGATGTCACCGACGAAGCCTGGATATTGCGTTCCCGCAACCAGCCCCTTGCGCATGATGATGTGGGGTTCGAGCAGCTCCATCACCGTCAGCGCCAGGGCCTCGTTGTGATGCAGCAAAGCCGGCACGAGGCCGGGCGCGAGCTGGGCTTGCCGGGACAGAGCCAGATATTCGTAATGGGCCCGCGACAGCGGCAGCGGCCAGCTCTCGCCGACGAGGCGGACATAAGGCAGCGCCTGCTTGACGGCGACGCCGCCGCGCGCGCCCTTCATGATGAAGACGAGATTGAGATTGCCGTCGCCGACCTCGGTGATCTCCCATGAGGCCGGCTCGCCGCCCAGGAGTGCGGCGATATCAGGGAGGCCTGCCAGATAATCCCGCAGCGCCGCTTCATGCAGAATTCGATAGTCCCCTGCCCGGTCCCCGGTCATGACGATCCCACCCCATGCTTGGCATGGCCTGATCGCAATTCCCGCTCCTGGGAAGCTTGGGCGATCCCGGCCATTCTTTTGATCGGATCGTAATCGCAATCAAGGCGGTCCGCCACATGAGTGTCGCCGGCGCACGCCAGGAGCAGTTGCAGGCAAAGTTCTCCGTGTCGGGCGACCAGGCCGGGCCGCGCGGTCGCGAGCCCACGATTTGCCGATTTTTGGAACACAAGCGGGCTGAGACAGTTTTGCGTTTCTGAGATTTTAAAGGAGTTGCCAATGAACCGCGGGATGCCCTCCATGACTGCCCTTCTGGCGATGCTGGCTATGGCTGGCTATCAGAACCGCGACAAGTTGGCTGAGCTGCTGAAAGGTGCGACCGGCGGCTCGTCCGCGGGCAGTCAGCAGCCGCCCGGGGGAGTGCTCGGCAATCTGGGCGGCATGCTCGGCGCGGGCGGGATCGGGGGCCTGCTCAATGGCGGTATTGGCGAGCTCCTGGAGCGGTTCAACCAGAACGGCCAGGGTGAAGTCGCCGATTCATGGGTGAAGCCCGGACCCAACAAGGAGATTTCGTCGCCTGAGCTGAGGAATGCGATCGGCTCCGACGTTCTGGAGAAGCTCGAACAGCAGACGGGGCTCTCGCAAGACGAGATCCTCACAAGGCTATCCCGGGAATTGCCCTCGGCGGTCGACAAATACACGCCGGATGGACGTCTGCCTGAGGCATAGCTGTTGCCGCTTAACCTGGAAGAGGTGTGGAAATGGGTGTTCTCTGGACAATCATCATCGGCTTCGTCGCCGGCGTGATCGCCAAGTTCATCATGCCTGGCGACAACGAGCCGTCCGGCTTCATCCTGACGACCATCCTCGGGATCGTCGGCGCCTTCGTTGCGACTTATCTCGGGCAGGCGCTCGGCTGGTATCGTGCCGAAGAAGGTGCGGGACTGATCGGTGCAGTCGTCG
Source organism: Bradyrhizobium sp. CCBAU 11430 (assembly GCF_028128855.1). Lineage (NCBI taxonomy): Bacteria > Pseudomonadati > Pseudomonadota > Alphaproteobacteria > Hyphomicrobiales > Nitrobacteraceae > Bradyrhizobium > Bradyrhizobium sp. CCBAU 11430. Next base: position 122,442 of record NZ_LBJV01000062.1, on the reverse strand, counting down.
GCGCGATCATCGTGCTGTTCGTCTACGGGCTCATCGCCGGCCGACAACGCCGAGCGATCTAGCCCGACTGCGTAAGCGGCCGATCGGGCGTGCGCGAACTCGCGCCGCATCGAGCAGGCGGCGGCGCGCTCATGCCTGCCAGCGCCGGATCGTTACTCCCGCTCCAAAAAGCTGGAGCCGATCTCGGCTTTTCTTTTGATCGGATCGTAATCACAGTAGACGCTGTCCGCCACCAGCGTGTAGCTGGCGCTGACCGTGTATTTGTCCAGCTTGGCCGAGTTCAGGCCGATCACCGAGGTGCTCTTGCCCCCGTTCCATTTGAACGGCGTCGAGCTCTTGGCCTGCTCGCAGGCCATCACGGCTTCGTTGAAGACATAGCCCTCGACGAACGCCTTCAGGGTGCGCACCTGCGCGGCCATCCGCCATTCGAAATAGCCGATGGCGCCGATGCCGGCGACGATCAGCACCAGAAGTGCAATGACGATCCTCTGAAAAGTCATTCGTTCCCCCCAAACAATGTCGTCGGCAAAAACGTCTAGCAAGAACGTCTAGAAAGGCATTCCCATCAATTTCGACAGGCGCTCGATCGAGAGATAGCCGGCGTGATAGGCCGCGAGGCCGAGGCCGTAGATGATCGCCGAGATGATGGTGGTCCAGATCAGCTTGCGGCCCATCCGCGTCAGGATCGGCGCACCGGGGTCGGTGCCGGGCGCACCGACGCCATCCTCGTGCTGGCTGCGCACGCCGAACGGCAGCGTCAGGAACAGCGCGACCCACCAGATGACGAAGTAGATTGCGATCGCGGTTGAGATCTGGATGGCCATGGTTCGGCCCTATGCCTGCTCGATCTCGACCAGCGCGCCGGAAAAATCCTTCGGGTGCAGGAACAGCACCGGCTTGCCATGGGCGCCGATCTTCGGCACGCCGTCGCCGAGCACCCGCGCGCCCTCCTTCACCAGCGTGTCGCGCGAGGCGACGATGTCGACGACCTCGTAGCAGACATGGTGGATGCCGCCGTCGGCATTGCGCTCGAGGAATTTTGCGATCGGCGAGGTCTCGCCGAGCGGCTCGATGAATTCGATCTTGGTGTTGGGGAGCGTCGCGAACACGGTGGTCACGCCGTGCTCTGGCAGCGCGACAGCCTCCGAAATCTCGGCGCCGAACGCGGCGCCATAGATCCTGGCGGCCTTGACGGCGTCCTTGGTCGCGATCGCGACATGGTTGAGCCGGCCCAGCATGTGTCTTCTCCCCTAAGGCAAGATCCGGAAAAATGTGAAGCGGTTTTCCGAGAAGATCATGCCCAAATTATACTGTCAGTACGTGTACCAGACAGGGGGGCTTTTTGCCCCAATGTTCGTTGATCACGGCCCGGACAGCACGTCGCACAGACTCGCCCAATGCGTCGGGGTCGCGGCGGCGCGCCTTCGGCAGGCCCTCGATGGTGGAGACCACGGCATCGAAGACGAGGTCGTCGAAGGGCTCGCCTGCCCTGTTCTTATCGGGGATGCCGACCAGATCGACCTCGGGATCGTCGGCCAGCTCGCCCTGCTCGGTCATGGCGATGGCGACGAAGGCACAGCCGGAAAACGCCATGCGCCGCCGCTCGACCACGGCGCGGGACTTGGAATCCTCCAGGATCGTGCCGTCCTTGTAGAGGCGGCCGGAAGGCACTTCGCCAATGATGCCGGGATCGCCCGGGCCGAGCTTGATCAGGTCGCCGTTGCGGACCACCAGCACGCGCGGCACGCCGGCGGCGCGCGCCAGCTTGGCGTGCTCGTTCAGATGCAGCGCCTCGCCGTGGACGGGGATCAGGAGCCGCGGCTTCACCCAGCCAATCATGTCGCGCAATTCGTCGCGGCGGGGATGGCCGGAGACGTGGACGAGATGGTCGCGATCGGTGATGATCTCGACGCCCTGCAGCACCAGATTGTTGATGATCGAGCCGACCGCCTTCTCGTTGCCCGGGATCGTGCGCGAGGAGAAGATGACGCTATCGCCGCGGTTCAGCGTGATCTCGGGATGGTCGTCATTGGCGATGCGCGCCAGCGCCGCGCGCGGCTCGCCCTGGCTGCCGGTGCACAGCGCCAGCACCTTGTCCTGCGGCAGATGGCCGTAGACTTCGGGTGAGCGGAAATTCTGCACGCCGTCGAGATAGCCGCATTCGCGCGCGACCTGCACCACGCGCTCCATGGCGCGGCCGACCACGACAACCTCGCGGTCGGCGGCCTTGGCAGCGGCAGCGACGGCCTTGATGCGCGCGACGTTGGAAGCGAAGGTCGTCACCGCGACGCGGCCCTTTGCGGCCTTCACCAGATCGATGATGGTGCGGGCGACCTCGGCCTCGGACGGCGAGCGGCCGTCGCGCACCGCATTGGTGGAATCGCCGATCAGAGCGAGCACGCCCTCCTCGCCGAGTTCGCGCAGACGCTTCTCGTCGGTCGGGCTCCCCAGGGTCGGGGTCGGATCGATCTTCCAGTCGCCGGTGTGCAGCACCGTGCCGGCTTCGGTGTGGATCGCCAGCGCATGCGCTTCAGGAATGGAGTGGGCGACGGGAATGAACTCGACGTTGAACGGGCCGACGTCGACGCGGCCGCCGGACGGCACCACCGTCACGGGGATCTTCGGCGCGTTGCGCTCGGCAGCGCATTTGGCCTCGAACAGGGCCGCACTGAACTGCGTCGCGTAGATCGGGCATTTCAGCTTCGGCCAGAGGTCGATGATCGCGCCGAAATGGTCCTCATGAGCATGGGTCAGCACCAGGCCCATCAGGTTCTTGCGCTCCTTCTCCAGGAAGCTGATGTCGGGCATGATCAGGTCGATGCCCGGCAGGTGCTCTTCGTCGCCGAAGGAGACGCCGAGATCGACCGCCATCCAGGCGCGCTGCTGGCGGCTGCCGAGCCCATAGATCGACAGGTTCATGCCGATCTCGCCGACGCCGCCCAGCGGCGCAAACACCAGTTCTTCGGGCTTCGCCATCACGCAGCTCCTACGGACGCGGCCGAACCGAAGAACACCTCGCCCGCGGCCACCGGCACGCGGCGGCCCTCCGCAGTGCGGACGATCAGGCAGCCGGTGTCGTCGATCGTGTCAAAAATGCCTTCCAGCGTCATCGCTCCCGTGTGGATTGCGACCCGCTCGCCGAGCCCCGCGGCGCGCTCCAGCCACAGCTTGCGGATCGCGGCAAAGCCTCTTCCATTGTCCCAGATGCCGCGGAACTCGACCCAGGCGTCGGAGAGCGCCGAGAACAGTTCCTCCGCACTGATCTGCACCCCGAGCGCGGCCAGCGACACCGCAGGCGTCGGCATGCCCTCGGGCGCTGCGACGACATTGGTGCCGATGCCGACGACGACGGCAAGGCGGTCGTCGATGGCTTCGGCTTCGAGGCCAATGCCGACCAGCTTCTTGCCACCGGCCAAAACGTCGTTCGGCCATTTCAGGGCGTAGCGCGGACGATCAGGGCCGAGGCGGATTGCGGCCTCGAGGCTGACCTTCTCCAGCGCGGCCTCCTCGGCGAGGCCCGCGGCGAAGCCGAGGGTGGCGGCGACGGCGGGAGCCACGTCCATGACTTCGAGGATGCTGGCGGCGAGATTGCCGCGCGGCGCGATCCAGGCGCGCTGACGGCGGCCGCGGCCGGCGGTCTGCTCCGACGTGACGAACCACATCGGGCCGCGCTCGCCGCGCCTGGCTTGCTCGATCGCCTCGGTATTGGTCGAGCCGGTCCGTTCGAAGGCCGCGAGCCTGTAGCCCGCGGATGATGCGCGAGGACCGAGCGCGAACCCCATCCTAGAACAGCGACTTTGCCGCGGCGGAGGCGACGCTCACCACGGGACCTGCGAACAGCGCGAACAGGATGTTGAACAGGCCAAACACCGCCAGCACCGTCTTCACCTCGACGCGCACCGGATCGACCTGGCCGGCCGGCTCGTCGAAATACATCGTCTTGACGATGGCGAGATAGTAGTAGGCGCCGACCACGCTGGTCAGCACGCCGACGACGGCGAGCGTGAACAAATTCGCCTTGATGGCGGCGACGAACACGTACCATTTGGCGAAGAAGCCCGCGAGCGGCGGAATGCCCGCGAGCGAGAACAGCAGCATCGCGAACATGAAGGCGAGCAGCGGATTGGTGCGCGACAGGCCGGCGAAATCGCTGATCTGCTCGACCGCCTGGCCGTTGCGGCGCATGGCAAGGATGATCGAGAACGAGCCCAGCGTCATCGCGACATATATCACGATGTACATCAGGACGCCCTGCGCGCCCTCGACCGTGCCGGAGGCAAGGCCGACCAGCGCGAAGCCCATGTGACCGATCGAGGAATAGGCCATCAGGCGCTTGATGTTGCTCTGGCCGATCGCGGCGAAGGAGCCCAGCGCCATCGAGGCGATCGCCACGAACACCAGGATCTGCTGCCACTGCGAGACGATACCCGGGAAAGCGGTGAGCGTGACGCGGGTGAACACGGCGAGCGCGGCGACCTTCGGCGCCGACGCGAAGAAGGCGGTGACCGGGGTCGGCGCGCCCTCGTAGACATCAGGGGTCCACATGTGGAACGGCACGGCCGAAACCTTGAAGCAGAGGCCGACGAGCAGGAAGACCAGACCGAAGACGAGGCCGACATTCGAGACCGTCGCGGCCGCCGCGATACCAGTGAAGCTGACCGTGCCGGTGAAGCCGTAGATCAGCGAGGCGCCGTACAGCAGCATGCCCGAGGACAGTGCGCCGAGCACGAAATACTTCAGGCCGGCTTCGGTCGACTTGGCGTTGTCCCGGTTCGAGGCCGCCACGACATAGAGCGCCAGCGACATCAATTCGAGGCCGAGATAGAGCGAGATCAGGTCGCCGGCCGAGATCAGCACCATCATGCCGAGCGTCGAGAGCAGCACGAGGATGGCGTATTCGAAGATCCGACGCGACGGGTCGGACAGGAACTCGGTCGACAGCACCAGCGTCACCGCCGAGCCGATCAGGGCCAGGATCTTCATGAAGCGGGCGAAGTCGTCGACGATGAAGCTGCCGCCGAAGGTCACCTGCTTGCCCGCAGGCAGCATGTATTCGAGCACGCCGACCACGACCAGAAGCACGACCGCCAGCGAGGTGACCGCACCGGTCGTCCCCTGCCCGCGATAGGCTCCCAGCATCAGCAGAGCCATGGCGCCGATCGCGAGCACGATCTCGGGCAGCACCGGCGCCAGTTGATAACCTGCAGTCTCAAAGCTCATGGCGATATCCTGACCTGCCCGATCACTGGAGCAGTGCGGCGGCCTTCACGGCCGTCACAGCGGTGTTGTAGTTGTTGACGAGTTGCTGGACCGAGGCGGCCGACATGTCGAGCACCGGCTTCGGATAGACGCCGAACAGGATCGTCAGCGCGATCATCGGGAACAGGATCACGCATTCACGCAGGGTCAGATCCTTCATGCTCGCCAGCGACGGCTTGACCAGCGCGCCGAACACGACCTTGCGGTAGAGCCACAGCGCGTAGGCCGCCGACAGGATCACGCCGAAACTGGCGAAGAACGCGGTCGGGATCGAGACCTTGAAGGTGCCGAGCAGCGTCATGAACTCGCCGACGAAGCCGCTGGTGCCGGGCAGACCGACATTGGCCATGGTGAAGACCATGAAGGTCAGCGCGTAGAGCGGCATCCGGTTGACGAGGCCGCCATAGGCCGCGATCTCGCGGGTGTGCAGGCGGTCGTAGACGACGCCGACGCAGAGGAACAGCGCGCCGGAGACGATGCCGTGCGAAATCATCTGGAACACGCCGCCGGCGACGCCCTGCATGGTGCCGGCGAAGATGCCCATGGTGACGAAGCCCATATGCGCGACCGAGGAGTACGCGATCAGCTTCTTCATGTCCTCCTGCATCAAGGCCACCAGCGAGGTGTAGATGATGGCGATGGCCGAGAGCGTGAAGATCAGCGGCGCGAAGTCGTGCGAGGCCAGCGGGAACATCGGCAGCGAGAAGCGCAGGAAGCCGTAGCCGCCCATCTTCAGCAGGATCGCGGCCAGGACCACGGAGCCGGCCGTTGGCGCCTCGACGTGCGCGTCGGGAAGCCAGGTATGCACGGGCCACATCGGCATCTTCACCGCGAAGGAAGCGAAGAAGGCGAGCCAGGCCCAGGTCTGCAGCGAGCGCGGCACGGCGGTGTGCATCAGGGTCGGAATGTCGGTGGTGCCGCCATTCCAGTACAGCGCCATGATGGCGAGCAGCATCAGGACCGAGCCGAGCAGCGTGTAGAGGAAGAACTTGAACGACGCGTAGACCCGGCGCGGACCGCCCCAGACGCCGATGATCAGGAACATCGGGATCAGGCCGCCTTCGAAGAACAGGTAGAACAGCACGAGATCGAGCGCCGAGAAGGTGCCGATCATCAGCGTTTCCAGGATCAGGAACGCCATCATGTATTCGCGGACGCGGTTGGTGATCGCCTTCCAGCTCGCGATGATGCAGAACGGCATCACGGCGGTGGTCAGGATCACCAGCGGCAGCGAGATTCCGTCGACGCCCATGTGGTAGGTGATGCCGGTCGCGAGCCAGTTCGCCTTCTCGACGAACTGGAAGTCGGGATTGGTCGGGTCGAACCGCATGACCAGGATCACCGACACCGCGAAGGTGATCAGCGTGGTCCAGAGCGCGATCCAGCGCGAGTTGCGCTTGGCCGCCTCGTCATCGCCGCGGCTGAGATAGACGATCAGCGCGCCGACCAGCGGCAGGAACGTCGTGACCGATAGGATGGGCCAGGTTGTCATTTACTGGCCTCCAAAGCCGAACATGAACCAGGTGATCAGGCCGGCGGCGCCGATCAGCATGGCGAATGCGTAGTGATAGAGATAGCCGGTCTGGATCTTCACGACGTTGCGGGTGACGTCCAGGACGCGGGCCGAGACGCCGTCGGGACCGAGGCCGTCGATGATGAAGCCGTCGCCCTTCTTCCAGAGCTGATAGCCGATCCACTTCGCCGGACGGACGAAGATGATGTCGTAGAGCTCGTCGAAGTACCATTTGTTGAGCAGGAACTGGTACAGCATCGGCTGCTCTTTAGCGAGCTGCACAGGGATGTACGGCCGGCGGATGTAGAACAGGTACGAGACGAGGAAGCCCAGCACCATCATCACCGTCGGCAGGACGGCGATGGTCTCGGGGATGTGGTGCATCTCCTCGATGATGTGCGGGTTCATCTTCACGGACTCGCGGAAGAACTCCTCGATGCCGTGACCTGCGAACAGCTCCTTGAACGGGAAGCCGGCGATGATCGAGCCGACCGCGAGCACGCCGATCGGGATCAGGATCCAGAGCGGGGCCTCATGTGCGGCCTCGTAGTGATGCTCGTCATGCGGCTCGCCGTGGAAGGTCTTGAAGATCAGGCGCCAGGAGTAGAACGAGGTCAGGCCGGCGGCGACGACCGTCATCAGGAAACCGTACATCGCAAACGGATTGTGCGAGGCGTAGGCGGACTCGATGATTGCGTCCTTGGAGAAGTAGCCGGCGGTGAGCGGGAATCCGGTGAGCGCCAGCGTGCCGACCACCATCACCGCATAGGTGTAGGGGATCTTGCGCCAGAGGCCGCCCATGTTGCGGATGTCCTGCTCGTGGTGCATCGCGTAGATCACCGAGCCGGAGCCCAGGAACAGCAACGCCTTGAAGAAGGCGTGCGTGAACAGATGGAACATGCCGACCGAATAGGCCCCTGCTCCCATCGCCACGAACATGTATCCGAGCTGCGAACAGGTCGAATAGGCGACGATGCGCTTGATGTCGTTCTGGACGAGGCCGATGGTCGCGGCAAAGAACGCGGTGGTCGCGCCGAAGAACATCACGACGGCCTGCGCGTTCGGGGCGAGCTCGAACAGCGGCGACAGGCGCGCTACCATGAAGACGCCCGCGGTGACCATGGTCGCGGCGTGGATCAGCGCCGACACAGGCGTCGGGCCTTCCATCGCGTCCGGCAACCAGGTGTGCAGCAGGAACTGCGCCGACTTGCCCATCGCGCCCATGAACAGCAACAGGCAGGTCAGAGTCAGCGCATCGGCGTGCCAGCCGAGGAAGTTGATGGTCTTGCCGGTCAGGCCGGGCGCGGCATGGAAGATGGTCTCGAAATCGGTCGAGCTGGTCAGCATGAAGATCGCGAAGATGCCGAGCGCAAAACCGAAGTCGCCGACGCGGTTGACCACGAAGGCCTTGATGGCGGCCGCATTCGCCGACGGCTTCTGGTACCAGAAGCCGATCAGCAGATAGCTCGCCAGACCCACGCCTTCCCAGCCGAAGAACAGCTGCACGAGGTTGTCCGCCGTCACCAGCATCAGCATGGCGAAGGTGAACAGGCTGAGATAGCCGAAGAAGCGGGGCCGGTTCGGGTCCTCGTCCATGTAGCCGATGGAATAGAGGTGCACGAGCGAGGACACGGTCGTCACCACCACCAGCATCACGGCGGTGAGCGTGTCGACGCGTAGCGTCCACCAGACCTGGAGGTCGCCGGAAAAGATGAAAGGCAGCAGCTGGATGCGGGCGTCATGGTGCATGAAGCCGACGTCGACGAGCGTCATCCAGGACAGCGCCGCCGACACGAACAGCAGACCCGTCGTGATCAGCTCGGCGCCGCGCGAGCCCGCCGCCGGCGGCTCGACCGGGCCGTGGCCGTGGTCGTCATGGGCGTGATCGTCGTGGCCATGGTCGTCATGGGCGGCCGCGGCATGGGCATCGCCATGACCGTGATCGCCGTGATGCTCGACCTCGTCACCCGAGGGGTTGCGGGCATGCGCGCCGGCCAGGGCGATGAGCCCGGCCAGAATGGCGCCCAGCAGAGGCAGGAATACGATTGCCTGAACCATGACTGAGCTCAGCCCTTCATCAGATTGACGTCCTCAACCGCGATCGAGCCGCGGTTGCGGAAATAGACCACCAGGATGGCGAGACCGATCGCGGCTTCAGCGGCAGCGACCGTCAGCACCAGAAGCGCGAAGACCTGGCCGACGATGTCGCCGAGGAAGGTCGAGAACGCGACGAGGTTGATGTTGACCGAGAGCAGGATCAGCTCGATCGACATCAGGATGACGATGATGTTCTTGCGGTTCAGGAAGATGCCGAGGATGCCGAGCGTGAACAGGATCGCGCCGACCGCCAGATAGTGTCCGAGCCCGATCGTCATTTCACCCACTCCGCCGCGTCAGAGTCCTGGAGCCCCTGCCCCGGCGCCACCTTGCGCATCGCCATCGCCATGTCGGGCGTGCGCGCGTTCTGAACGTTGATGTCCTGCCGCTTCACGCTCGCCTTGTGCCGCAGCGTCAGCACGATGGCGCCGATCATGGCGACCAGCAGCACCATGCCCGAGAGCTGGAAGTAGTGGATGTACTTCGTATAGAGCACGAGCCCGAGCGCCTCGGTATTGGAGACGTTGGCCGGGATCGCCGCCGTGATCGTCTTGGCGACGCCGGGATTGATGACCCAGAAGCCGACGGTGAGCAGCAGCTCGAACAGGAAGATGCCGCCGATCACGAGGCCGACCGGCAGGTACTCGATGAAGCCCTCGCGCAGCTCGGTGAAGTCCACGTCGAGCATCATGATCACGAACAGGAACAGCACCGCGACCGCGCCGACATAGACGACGATCAGGATCATCGCCAGGAACTCGGCACCCATCAGCACGAACAGGCCGGAGGCGTTGACGAAGGCCAGGATCAGGTACAGCACGGAGTGCACGGGATTGCGCGAGACAATCACCATCACGGCCGAGGCGACACAGACGCCGGCAAAGAGATAGAAGAACAGCGCGGGAAGGATCATGCCCTCACCTCACCGGTACGGCGCGTCGAGCTCGATCGCTTTCGCGATCTCGCGTTCCCAGCGGTCGCCGTTGGCGAGCAGCTTGGCCTTGTCATAGAACAGTTCCTCGCGGGTCTCGGTCGCGAACTCGAAGTTCGGACCTTCGACGATGGCGTCGACCGGACAGGCCTCCTGGCAGAGGCCGCAGTAGATGCACTTCACCATGTCGATGTCGTAGCGCACGGTGCGGCGGGTGCCGTCGTTGCGACGCGGGCCGGCCTCGATGGTGATGGCCTGCGCCGGGCAAACCGCCTCGCAGAGCTTGCAGGCGATGCAACGCTCTTCGCCGTTCGGATAGCGGCGCAGCGCATGCTCGCCGCGGAAGCGCGGCGAGATCGGGCCCTTCTCGAACGGATAGTTCAGGGTCGGCTTCGGCTGGAAGAAATAGCGCATGGCGAGGAAGAACGCCGAGACGAATTCCGACAGCAGAAGCGAGCGTGCAGTGGCGTTGACGTTGATACCCATGACGGCCCTCACTTCGGCGCGATGCCGGCGAAATGCAGCACGCCGGCCACCACGACCACCATCGCCAGCGACAGCGGCAGGAACACCTTCCAGCCGAGGCGCATCAGTTGGTCGTAGCGGTAGCGCGGCACGATCGCCTTTGCCATCGCGAACAGGAAGAACATGAAGAAGACTTTGAGCGAGAACCAGATGATCCCCGGCACCCAGTTGAAGGGCGGCAGGTCGACCGGCGGCAGCCAGCCTCCGAGGAACAGGATCGTCGCCATCGCGCACATCGTGACGATCGCGACGTACTCGCCGAGCATGAACAGCAGATACGGGGTCGAGCCGTACTCGACCATGAAGCCGGCGACCAGCTCGGATTCGGCTTCCACGAGGTCGAACGGCGGGCGGTTGGTTTCCGCCAGCGCCGAAACGTAGAAGATCACGAACATCGGGAACAGCGGCCAGACGTACCAGTTCAGGATGGTGAGCTGCGGCAGCCCGATCAGGCTGGCAAGGCCGCGGACATGCTGGGCCTCGACAACGGCCGAAAGGTTCAGCGTGCCGGCGCAGAGCAGCACCGTGATGATGACGAAGCCGATCGAGACTTCATAAGACACCATCTGCGCCGCCGAGCGCAGCGCGGCCAGGAACGGGTACTTCGAGTTCGACGACCAGCCGGCCATGATGATGCCGTAGATCGACAGCGACGAGATCGCGAAGATGAAGAGGATGCCGACATTGATGTCGGAGATCACCCAGCCGAGATTGGTCGGGATCACCGCCCAGGCGGCGAGCGCGAGCACGCATGAGACCAGCGGCGCCAGCAGGAAGACGCCCTTGTTGGCGCCGGCCGGGATGATCGGCTCCTTCAGCACGAACTTCAGCAAGTCGGCGAAGGATTGCAGCAGGCCCCAGGGGCCGACCACGTTCGGGCCGCGCCGGATCTGCACCGCCGCCCAGATCTTGCGGTCGGCGAGCAGGATGTAGGCGATCGCGACCAGGAGGACGACGAGCACCAAGACGCTCTCCGCGACCATGATGATCAGCGGCCAGAGGAACCCGGTCCAGAATGCGCTTTCGAAGAATTCCATCAGATCACGCTCACTCCGCTGCGGTCAGCATGTGCCCGGAGGCGAGGCGCGAGCATTCCGCCATCACGGCGGACGCACGCGCGATTGGGTTGGTCAAATAGAAGTCCTCGACCAGCGGCTTGAACGGTGCCTTCTCGGGCGAACCGCCCTTCCCCGCCAGCTTCTTGATCTGGTCGGCCGAGCCGGCCTCGATCTGGTCAAGACGGATCAGGTGCGGCACGGCCTTGAAGATCGCCTGGCGCAGCGCCGAAAGCGAGTCATAGCCGAGCTTCTTGCCGAGCGCTTCCGACAGCGCCCGGACGATCGCCCAGTCCTCGCGGGCTTCACCCGGCGGGAACGCGGCGCGGCCCGTCATCTGAACGCGGCCTTCGGTGTTGACGTAGATCGCGGACTTCTCGGTGTAGGCGGCCGCCGGCAGGATCACGTCGGCGCGATGCGCGCCGCGGTCGCCATGGGTGCCGATATAAACGACGAAGGTACCGTCAGGCGCGTTGATCTCGTCGGCGCCGAGCAGGAACAGCAAGTCGAGCGTGCCGAACGTCGTCATCTGCGCGGCGTTCAGGCCGCCGCCGGTCGCGGAGAAGCCGATATCGAGCGCACCAACGCGCGAGGCGCTCTCGTGCAGCACGCCAAAGCCGTTCCAGCCGTCCTTGACCGCACCGACGTCGAGCGCGAGCTTGGCGGCGCTGGCGAGAATGGCGGCGCCGTCGTGACGCGAAGCCGCGCCCGCGCCGACCAGGATGATCGGGTGCTTGGCGTTCTTCAGCACGTCCATGAAGGAATGCTTGCCGGCCGCGAGATCACCGAGCGTCTCGGTGCCCGCGCCGAGGTGATCGTAGTCGTAGGTCAGATCGACCTTGGCCCCGATCAAGCCGACCTTGAAGCCGCCGGCACGCCAGCGCTTGCGGATGCGGGCGTTGAACACGGCCGCCTCTTTCCGCGGGTTCGCGCCGATGATGAGCAGCGCATCCGCCTGCTCCACCCCCACCAGCGTCGGGTTGAAGATGTAGGAGCTGCGGCCGAGCGCGGGGTCGAAGGCGTCGCCGCCCTGCACCGCCATATTGGTCGAGCCGAACTTGGCGAGCAGATCCTTCAGCGCGAACATCTCCTCGACGCCGGCGAGATCGCCCGCGATCGCGCCGATGCGCTTGCCGTCGGTGCGCGCCGCCTTGGCGGCGATCGCGGCGAAGGCTTCGGTCCAGCTCGCCGCGCGCAGCTTGCCGGCTTCACGGATATAGGGCCGGTCCAGGCGCTGGGTGCGCAGGCCGTCGACGACGTGGCGGGTCTTGTCGGAGATCCACTCCTCATTCACGGCCTCGTTGATGCGCGGCAGCACGCGCATCACCTCACGACCGCGGGTGTCGACGCGGATTGCCGAGCCGACGCCGTCCATCACGTCGATCGACTGGGTCTTGCCGAGCTCCCACGGGCGCGCCGCGAAGGCGTAGGGCTTCGAGGTCAGGGCGCCGACCGGGCAGATGTCGACGAGATTGCCCTGCAATTCGGAGGTCAGCGCGTGCTCAAGATAGGTCGTGATCTCCATGTCCTCGCCACGGCCCGTGGCGCCCATCTCGGGCGCGCCGGCGACTTCCGCCGAGAAGCGGACGCAGCGCGTGCACTGGATGCAGCGGTTCATCGAGGTCTTGACCAGCGCGCCGAGATATTTGTCCTCGACCGCGCGCTTGTTCTCGGCGAAGCGGCTGGTGTCGACACCATAGCCCATCGCCTGGTCCTGCAGGTCGCACTCGCCGCCCTGGTCGCAGATCGGGCAATCCAGCGGATGGTTGATCAGAAGGAATTCCATCACGCCTTCGCGCGCCTTCTTCACCATCGGCGAACGCGTCGAGATCTCCGGCGGCTCGCCCTTGGGGCCCGGACGGCAGTCGCGCACACCCCAGGCGCAGCTTGCGACCGGCTTGGGGCCGCCCTTCACTTCGACGAGGCACATCCGGCAATTGCCGGCGATCGACAGCCGCTCGTGATAGCAGAAGCGCGGAATCTCGGCGCCGGCCGCCTCGCACGCCTGAAGCAGCGTGTACTCGGCGGGCACATCGATCTCTTTGCCGTCGATGATGAGCTTGGTCATTCTTCTTACTCCGCCGCGACCATGTTCACGGGATCGCGGACGCCGATATCGTCGATGTCGGCCCTGTGCGAATATTGGTCGATGCGCGCTTCGATCTCGTGACGGAAATGCGCGATCAGCCCCTGGATCGGCCATGCCGCAGCATCGCCGAGCGCGCAGATGGTGTGGCCCTCGACCTGCTTGGTCACCTCGAGCAGCATGTCGATCTCGCGCTTGTGGGCGCGGCCCTCGGCCATGCGGGTGAGGACGCGCCACATCCAGCCCGTGCCCTCGCGGCACGGCGTGCACTGGCCACAGCTCTCGTGCTTGTAGAAATAGGAGATGCGGGCAATCGCGCGGATCAGGTCGGTGGACTTGTCCATCACGATCACAGCCGCGGTGCCGAGGCCCGAGCGCAGCTTGCTCAGACTGTCGAAATCCATCGGCGTGTCGATGATCTGCTCGGCCGGCACCATGCGCACCGACGAGCCGCCGGGGATCACGGCCTTGAGGTTGTCCCAGCCGCCGCGGATGCCGCCGCAATGCTTGTCGATCAGCTCACGGAACGGAATGCCCATGGCCTCTTCGACGTTGCAGGGCCGCTCGACATGGCCGGAGATGCAGAAGAGTTTCGTGCCGACATTGTTCGGACGGCCGATGCCGGCGAACCACGCCGCGCCGCGGCGCAGGATGTCCGGAGCAACGGCAATGGACTCGACGTTGTTGACGGTGGTCGGGCAGCCGAACAGGCCGACATTGGCCGGGAACGGCGGCTTCAGCCGCGGCTGGCCCTTCTTGCCCTCGAGGCTTTCGAGCAGCGCGGTCTCTTCGCCGCAAATGTAAGCGCCGGCGCCGTGCGCGACGTAGATGTCGAACGGCCAGCCGTTGACGTTGTCCTTGCCGACCAGCTTGGCCTCATAGGCCTGGTCGATCGCGGCCTGGAGATGCTCGCGCTCGCGGATGAATTCGCCGCGGACATAGATGTAGCAGGCATGCGCGTTCATCGCGCAGCTCGCGATCAGGCAGCCCTCGATCAGGAGATGCGGATCGTGCCGCATGATCTCGCGATCCTTGCAGGTGCCGGGCTCGGACTCGTCGGCGTTGACGACGAGATAGCTCGGCCGGCCGTCGGTCGATTCCTTCGGCATGAACGACCATTTCAGGCCGGTCGGGAAGCCGGCGCCGCCGCGGCCCCGCAGGCCCGACGCCTTCATCTCGTTGATGATCCAGTCGCGGCCCTTGTCGATGATGTTCTTGGTGCCATCCCAGGCGCCGCGGCGCCGCGCACCCTCGAGCCCCCAATCGTGGAGGCCGTAGAGGTTCTTGAAGATGCGGTCCTTGTCCTCGAGCATATCAGTGCTTTCCGATCAACGAATGGTCTGCTTGTAGGCAAGTCCGGCGGCGCAGACGGCGAAGGTCAGCGCCCAGAGCAGACTGGATTCCAGCGACGCGTTCAGGCTGAAACGCTGCAGCAGGAAAATGAAAGCGGCCGCCACGGCGGCGTGCAACGCGATGAAGCCCCACTTCTTCATGGCACCACTCCCCTGCACCGAAGGCTGCGAGAGACCACCCATCAGGTGCTCTCCTTCAGCGTGGTCGGCCCGGTGATCGGCGCCGAGAACTGGCGGCCGTTCTGCGGACCGGGCTTGGGCGGATTGCCCGAAGCGAAACCGTCGAGCACCTTGCCGAAGCTTTCCTTGGTGAGGTCCTCATAAGTGTCCTTGCCGATCAGCACCATCGGCGCATTCACGCAGGCACCGAGGCACTCGACCTCCTCCCAGCTGAAATTGCCGTCCTTGGACAGGTGGAAGGGCTCGTGATGGATGCGGTGTTCGCAGACGTGGATCAGATCCTCGGCGCCGCGCAGGCGGCACGGCGTGGTGCCGCAGACCTGGACGTGGGCCTTCTTGCCGACGGGGGCAAGCTGGAACATCGTGTAGAAGGTCGCGACTTCCAGCACGCGGATGTAGGGCATGTCGAGCATGTCGGCGATGACGCGGATCGCGGCTTCCGAGACCCAGCCGTCGTGCTGCTCCTGGGCACGCCAGAGGATGGCGATGACGGCGGAGGCCTGACGTCCCGCCGGATATTTCGCGATCTGCTGCTTGGCGAATGCGAGGTTCTCCTCCGTGAACGCAAAGCTCGCGGGCTGGACTTCCTTCGGTGCTAATCGGCGAACGGACATCTCTTCAATCTCTCACTGCATGCGGCGCGCTGTTTTCGCATTCAGGGCTTCGATCCTGTCCTGCCAAAATGCGCTTGCGGTGCCGAAAACGTTGTAGCCGACGTGGGTCGAGACCTTGATGCGGTCGAGGATCGACAGCTCGGTCACGGTCTCCATCCGGTTGCTGCGCGGATCGAACACGATCAGCTTCAGCGGGGTCTGCTCGAGGATGAAGCGCGACACCGCATGAGAGCGGTCGCTGCCGTGCTCCTCGCACATGATGACGCTGTCGGCCTGGAGCAGACGCGCGCCGCCCTTGATCGCCTCGATCTCGACGCCCTCGACGTCGAGCTTGATCAGGTACTTGCCGGTGCTTGCGACCTTGCCGTCCTGGATCAGATTGTCGAGTGCGATGACCGGCACCTCCTCACCGCCCGCGGAGGGATCGCCGGCGATGCTGAAGGCTTCGTGCTTGGTGCCTGACAGACGCGCGGTGCCGCGGCTGGCGCCGATCGCGCATTTCATGGTCTCGAAGCGATTACCGTTGACGCGGGCGTTGTTGGCGAGCTTCGGATAGTTCTGCCCCGACGGCTCGATCGCGATCGCCTTGTGCGAACCGAACGGCCTGCTCGACACCAGCACCGACCAATAACCGTAATTGGCGCCGCAATCGAGCAGCGTGTAGTCGACGTCGACGGAATCGGCGAACAAGAGCTCGAGCTCGTCCTCATAATTGTACGAGCGGTTGAGCAGCTTGCTCCAATAGCCGTCGCCGTAAGGGAATTCGAACACGGCGTCGGGATTGAGCCTGATCGCGATGTTGCGCTCGGGCAGCGTCTTCCGCAGCAAATTCGCGCAGGCGATGTAGCCCATATGCGAGAAGTGCGAGGAGATCTTCGATCCCGTCACCAGCGCCAAGGCAGCCGTCCGCTCCCACAGGTTGGCCCCTTCAAGGGCCCCCGAGGCGCGGTCAAACTGGATTGGCGCCTGCTGCCCCATCACCGATCGACCTCTCCGAACACGATGTCGAGCGAGCCGAGGATTGCCGAGACGTCGGCGAGCAGATGGCCGCGGCAGATGTGATCCATCGCCTGCAGATGCGCAAAGCCCGGCGCGCGGATCTTGCACTTATAGGGTTTGTTGGTGCCGTCGGAGATCAGATAGACGCCGAACTCGCCCTTCGGCGCCTCGACCGCGGCATAGACTTCGCCGGCCGGCACGTGGACGCCTTCGGTGTAGAGCTTGAAGTGATGGATCAGCGCTTCCATCGAGCGCTTCATCTCGCCACGGCGCGGCGGCGCGACCTTGTTGTCTTCGACGACGACCGGGCCCTTGCCTTCAGGCGCGTTCAGCTTCTGGATGCACTGCTTCATGATGCGGATGGACTGGCGCATCTCTTCCATGCGGATCAGATAGCGGTCGTAGCAGTCGCCGTTCTTGCCGATCGGAATGTCGAAATCCATCTCGGCGTAGCATTCATAGGGTTGCGACTTGCGCAGGTCCCAGGCCGCGCCCGAGCCGCGCACCATCACGCCGGAGAAGCCCCACTCCCAGGCTTCCTTCAGCGGGACCACGCCGATATCGACGTTGCGCTGCTTGAAGATGCGATTGGCGGTGAGCAACCGGTCGAGGTCGTCCACGACCTTCAGGAACGGATCGCACCAGGCCTCGATGTCGTCGACCAGCTTCTGCGGCAAATCCTGATGCACGCCGCCGACGCGGAAGAAGGCTGCGTGCATACGGCTGCCCGAGGCGCGCTCGTAGAACACCATCAGCTTTTCGCGCTCTTCGAAGCCCCACAGCGGCGGGGTCAGCGCGCCGACGTCCATCGCCTGCGTGGTGACGTTGAGCAGATGCGACAGGATGCGGCCGATCTCGCAATAGAGCACGCGGATGAGCTGACCGCGGCGCGGCACCTCGATGCCGAGCAGCTTTTCAGCCGCCATGCAGAAGGCGTGCTCCTGGTTCATCGGCGCGACGTAGTCGAGCCGATCGAAATACGGGATCGCCTGGAGGTAGGTCTTCTGCTCGATCAGCTTCTCGGTGCCGCGGTGAAGCAGGCCGATATGGGGATCGACGCGGGCGACGACTTCGCCGTCAAGTTCCAACACCAGACGCAGCACGCCGTGCGCCGCCGGATGCTGCGGACCGAAATTGATGGTGAAGTTGCGAAGCTGTTCGGGTTGCTCGTTCATGATCAGACCTTCGGTCCCGCTTTTTCATCCCCTGGAAGGACCGGATAATCGGCCCCCTCCCACGGAGACAAAAAGTCGAACTTGCGGAATTCCTGGTTGAGCCGGACGGGCTCGTACACAACCCGCTTCTCCTGGTCGTCGTAGCGGACCTCGACGAATCCCGTGGTCGGAAAGTCCTTGCGCAGCGGGTGGCCCTCGAACCCGTAATCGGTGAGGATGCGGCGCATGTCGGGATGGCCGACGAAGAACACGCCGTAGAGGTCGTAAGCCTCGCGCTCGAACCAGTCGGCGCCGGGGAACACCTCGATCAGCGACGGCACCTGCGTGGTCTCGTCGGCCTGGGCCTTGAGCCGGATCCGCGCGTTCAGGGTCGGGGACAGGAAGTGATAGATCACGTCGAAGCGCTTCTCGCGCGACGGATAGTCCGCGGCCGTGATGTCGGTGAAGTTGATGAAGCGGCAGTTCGGGTCGTCGCGGAGGTACTTGACCACCTCGACGATCTTGCTGGCTTCGACATCAACCGTCAGCTGGTTGAAGGCCACCGAATGACCGATGGCGGCGCCCGGAAGCGCGCTAACGATCGTCTGCCCCAGGGCGTCGAGCTTGGCGTCGTCCATGACGTAAAACCTTAGCGTTCGATGGTGCCGGTGCGCCGGATCTTCTTCTGCAGCAGCAGCACGCCGTAAAGCAGCGCTTCCGCCGTGGGCGGGCAGCCCGGCACATAGATGTCGATCGGCACGATGCGGTCGCAGCCGCGCACGACCGAGTAGGAATAGTGATAGTAGCCGCCGCCGTTGGCGCAGGAGCCCATCGAGATGACGTAGCGCGGCTCGGGCATCTGGTCGTAGACCTTGCGCAGCGCCGGCGCCATCTTGTTGGTCAGCGTGCCTGCGACGATCATCACGTCGGACTGGCGCGGCGAGGCACGCGGCGCGAAGCCGAAGCGCTCGACGTCGTAGCGCGGCATCGACACCTGCATCATCTCGACCGCACAGCAGGCGAGACCGAAGGTCATCCACATCAGGGAGCCGGTACGGGCCCAGGTGATGAGGTCGTCGGTCGCGGCCACGAAGAAGCCCTTGTCGGACAGCTCGGAGTTGACCTCGAGGAAGAACGGATCATTGGCCCCGACCGGCCGGCCGGTCGACGGATCCAGGATGCCCTTGGGGGCCGGCGCGATAGCCGGACCTGTGGACGACACGGGGTTCAATCCCATTCGAGTGCTCCCTTCTTCCATTCATAGGCGAACCCGACCGTCAGCACGGCGAGGAACACCACCATGGACCAGAAGCCGGTCGCGCCAAGCTTGCCGAACGCCACCGCCCAGGGAAACAGGAACGCCACCTCGAGATCGAAGATGATGAAGAGAATGGCGACCAGATAGAAGCGGACGTCGAACTTCATGCGCGCGTCGTCGAAGGCGTTGAAACCGCACTCATACGCCGACAGCTTTTCCGGGTCCGGCTGCTGGAACGCCACGACGAAGGGCGCAATCAGCAGCACGAGGCCAATGAGGCCCGCTACCCCTATAAAGACGACGAGTGGAAGATAGTTCTGCAGAATGCCGCTCATGGCGAGCCCTTTTTCCCGCAGCCTCGGGACAGCCACGGATTCGTCCGATTTGGAATTATTCTGAGCCTTAGCGCAGTGCACCAATGGGCGCAAGACACGCTCTTTTTAGGCCCTTTGCCGCCCCCAGAACGGTGAAAATCCCGGAATCACCCCGCGCTGGTATGGAGCAGATCGCCAAGGCCAGCAAGGGCGGCCACCGTTTTGCAGGGCAGCCGTTCTGAGATTGCGGCCGCGCGAGCCAAGGCAGCTTTTTGCCACGCATTGCACGAGAAAAGCACCTGGTTTTTTGGTGCGGCAGCGCACCCAAACCGAGCTGCGGCCGCCATTAGGCCCCGACTGACTGTCACCCCGGCGACATAATGCCGAGCGCCCCGGAGCAAAGACACCTATCCACAGGCGCAAGCGATCTGACGAGCCATGCATCGGGGCCGGACCGGGCCTGCCTGCTGCGAAGACAACTCGGGCTTGCGATATATTGCGGCCCGACCGGTCGCGAGCGCGGCGAGCGGCGACGTGGAGGGCCGTCGCGCGCGCCGCGCTCCGATGAGCTTCGGGCTGGGGGGCATAGCCCGGGTGCTCATCTATCTCGTGGTGGAGGACCGGCGGCACCAGATGTCAGCCGCCCTCACCTGTCCTCACCATTTGTAGGAAACGCTGGCGGTGACGCGCCTGCGGTCGCCGTAGAAGCAGGAGGTGGTCGACGCGCAACTCGCGACATACATCTTGTCGGTCACGTTGATCACGTTGAGCGCCGTCCGCCAGTTCTGCCATTCGTAATGGACCGCGAGATCGCCGAGCACCACCGCGGGAACCTCGAGGGTATTGGCAGTGTCGGCCCAGGACGCGCCGATGTAGCGAACGCCGCCGCCGAAACCAAATCCTTCCAGCGGTCCGTCCTTGAAGGTGTAGTCGGCCCAGCCCGAGACCAGGAGCTCAGGCGTGTTGGTCGGTGTCTTGCCGACGAGCGTCGGATCTAGATCCTTGCTGTTGAAGAGATGATAGGCCGTGAAGGAGCCGATGAACTTCAGCTCCTTCGTGGCATTGGCCACCGCTTCGAGCTCGATACCGCGCGAGGTCACCTCGCCCGTCTGGTTCTGCAGGACTGGAACGCTGCCCGGCAACGTCGTCGCGACGTTCTGACGGACCAGATCGAAAGCCGAGACCGTGAAATAACCGTCGAAGCCTTTTGGCGCGACCTTTACGCCGATTTCGGCCTGCTTGGCGGTCTCCGGCAGAAACAGCTGGTTCTGGGCGTTGAGCCCGATGATCGGATTGTAGCTCGTCGAATAGGAGACGTAGGGTGCGATGCCATTGTCGAAATTGTAGATCAGCCCGGCGCGGCCGCTGAACCTGCTGTCGTTGCGGCTCCCGACCGTGGCGCCGGTGTCACGCGTTTCCTGCGTCGTCTCGACCCAGTCATTGCGGCCACTCAGCACCAGCGTGAAGTTGCCGAGCTTCATCTGGTCCTGAAGATAAGTGCCGGCCTGCTTCTGAGTGATCAGGAAGTTCCGGAACGGAGCGGCCGGCAGTGCGACCTCGGCCGCCCCATAGGCGGGATTGAAGACGTTGATCGCGGGCACGCCACCCCCGAAGGCCTGGTAGTCGTCGATCTGGTATCCCTTCAGGTCGACGCCGAACAGCATCGTGTGCCTGACCGGGCCCGTATTGAAGCGATACTCGAGCTGGTTGTCGAGATTGGCCTGATTGGCAGTGTTCTTTGCATACCAATTGTACCGATTGAGCGTGGCCGTGTTGATATTGGCCCAATCGTTGCCGACATAGCCGCGGTAGGTAATGTCGACATGCGCAAAGCGGGCGTTCTGACGGAACGTCAGGTCCTCGGTGAGATTGCGCGCGAACTGATAGCCGAGCATCTCCTGCTCGCGCGTGAACTTGTCGACGCTGGGATCGCCGACGAAGAAGCTGGTCGGAATCTTGCCGAACGGTGCGTTGGTCACCGTGCCCTGGTAGGGCAGGAAGTTGATGCCGCGGGTGTCCTGCTTCGAGGCCGAGGCCAGCACCGTGAAGCTCGTGTCGGCGTCCGGCTTCCAGGTGAACGATGGCGCGATGAAGTAGTTGTTGTCGGGCGTGAAGTTGACCTGCGTGCCGCCGTTCTGGACCTGGCCGACCACGCGGGCGAACAGCTTGCCGTTCTCGGGGCTGGTCGCGACCGGCCCGCCGAAATCGAAGCTGACATAGGCGTTGCCGAAATTGTTGACGCCGGTCTCGACGTAGCGGATCGGCTCGGCGGGCGGCAACTTGCTGATGACGTTGACGATGCCGCTCGGGCTCGATCCACCGTAGAGCACCGCGGACGGACCGCGCAGCACCTCGACCCGCTCCATGTTCGGCGTCTGGAGCTTCCAGCTCGCATAGGAGGTGTAGAACAGCTGCATGCCGTCGAGGAACAGTCCGATGTCCTCGGACTTGAAGCCGCGGATCAGCCACCAATCGTTGCGGGTGTCCGTGCCAAACGTTCCCGCCCGCACACCGGCGGTGTAGCGCAGGACCTCATCGAGCTTGTTCGGCTTCTGGTCGCGGATCTGCTCGGCGCCGATGACGGACACCGACTGCGGCGTCTCGATGATCGGCGTGTTGGTCTTGGTGCCGGACGAGCTGCGACCCGCGACGTAGCCGTTCACCGGGCCGCGCGGCGTCTCGACGAAGCCGACGTTGCGCTGCAACTGCGGCCTGTTCCTGTTGGCAGTCTGCTCCGACGACCGCGGCGCTCGGCGCTGAGGGGTCGTGGCGGCGCGGCGGCGCGCTTCCGGCGCGGTGACGGTCACCGGCGGCAGGCTCGCTGCGCCACCCTGCGCGGACGATTGTGCAAGCGATGCCTGCGGCATCAAAACCCAAGCGGACGCGGTCGCCAACACGGCCGACCGCAGCATTCCCAGACTGTTCAACGCGCCACCCCGAAGCTGCATGTTCGATGCGTCATGCCGCCTGTCCCCGGACGGCATGCGCTCACCGGCGACGCTTATGGGAGGGCGCGAGAATTCCCTAATTGAAAGCTTCTTAGAAGGACTCTTAGAAGGGATCCAACATGTCGAGAGAACGCTGCGAGATCAGCGTGCGTTCTTCTCGCTCTCGAGCATCTCGGCGGCGATCGCCGTGAGCCGATCGACTTGACCCAGCAGCGTGTGGAACTCGGCTTCGCTAAGCTGTTCCAGCAGGCGCCGGTTGCGCTCCTGCGCGCCGTCGACGATCGCATCATGCGCGGCGAGGCCCGCCGCCGTCAGCGAGATCAGCACTTCGCGGCTATCTTTCGGATTAGCCGATTTCACGATCAGCTTGCGCGAGAGCAGATTTGCCAGCGCGCGGCTGATCTGTCCCTTGTCCTGGCCGACGGCCTCGGCAAGCCGCGCCACGCTCATCGGCGGCCGGCGGCCGAGCGAGGCGACGAGACCGAACTCGACCGAGGACAATCCGGTGAGGCGCTTGTAGCGCAGGATCGCACCGCGCTTGAGCAGATTGGCAAGCACCATCAGTCGCGACGACAGCATCACGGTGATCGGGGCCGACGGTTCGCTCTCGTCTGCGGGCGACGTCGCCCCGCCCCTGCTCTCGGTCTGGCTCATGATCCACCTCTGCCAAGAAAGCCCGAGCCTGCCAAGCCCGAGCCTGCCAAGCCCCGCCGCCCGCCTCATCAAATGCGACTAAGAGGCATTTGGAAGATCGTTGACATTGTCATCGAATTATCTTTCACTGGATCCAAGGCATCGAAAAGGCCCGGCCATCACGGCCAAAGCGGGAGGACCAGCATGACCATCACCCAGCGGGATCGTGATCTCGGCACGGCCTATGCGATGAAGCCGGCGCACACCCGCACCGAGCTGACCTCGGTCGTGCGCGGCACGCCGATGGGCGAACTGCTGCGCCGTTACTGGCACCCGGTCGGGCTCGTCGGTGACGCCACCGACACACCGAGGAAGGTCCGCGCACTGGGTGAGGATCTGGTGCTGTTCCGCGACAAGCATGGCCGCGCCGGCCTCTTGCACGCCCGCTGCTGCCACCGCGGCACTACGCTCTACTATGGCAAGGTCGAGGAGGACGGCATCCGTTGCTGCTATCACGGCTGGAAGTTCGACACCGAGGGCCACTGCCTGGAGCAGCCCTGCGAGCCCGACGGCGGCCAGTTCAAGGACAAGGTGCGCCAGCCCTGGTATCCGGTCGAGGAACGCTACGGACTGATCTTCGCCTATATGGGCCCGGCCGAGAAACGCCCGGTGCTGCCGGCTTACGAATGCCTGGAGACAATGGACGACGGCGAGCTGGTCGAGGCCGATGATTCCTCGATCGGCGGCGGTGGCCCCGCCATCATTCCGTGCAACTGGCTGCAGCATTTCGAGAACGTGGTCGATCCCTATCACGTGCCGGTGCTGCACGGCTCGTTCTCGGGCCCGCAATTCACCAACATGATGGCGTCGATCCCGGAGGTGACGTTCGAGAAATCGCCGCGCGGCGTCCTGGTCCGCTCCGAGCGCAAGCAGGACGACGGCAAGGTATTCTATCGCGTCAGCGAGGCTGCGCTGCCGACCTTACGCGTCGTGCCGAACCCGCGCGTCGCGCAGTTCGCGCGCGTCGAGTCGATCGGCTGGGTCCTTCCGATCGACGACGGCTCCTTCCGGATCTATGTCGCCGGCCGCGTCCAGGCTCCCGGCGACATCAGCCGCATGCGCTCGAAGTTCAACGGCAAGTTCTGGTGGGACATGACCGAGCAAGAGCACCAGCAATTTCCGGGCGATTACGAGGCCCAGGTCGGCCAGGGCGAGGTCACCGTTCATTCCGAGGAGCATTTCGGCCAGAGCGACCGCGGCATCCTGTTGATCCGGCGCATGCTGAGCGACCAGCTCGATGCGCTCGCCGCGGGCCGCGATCCGATCGGCGTCTCGTTCGATGCCGGCGCGCCTCCGGTCGCATTCGAAGCGGGGAATTACATCCGCGAAGGCTGATCTACCAGCTCCAAACGGAGCTGGACCGACAACGATAACAACGACAGATTGGGGGAAGCGATGGTCGATGTGACGTCACAGATGTCGGTGCAAACGGCTGCCGCGGCAAAGCCCCCGGCGCGGCGCTATTACGTGCTGGGGCTGCTCACCATCATCTACGCGCTGAACTTCCTCGACCGCACGATCTTCAACGTGCTGATCGAGCCGATCAAGAAGGAGTTCGCCCTCAGCGACACCATGATGGGCCTGCTCGCGGGCTTCGGCTTTGCGCTGTTCTATTCCCTGCTCGGCATTCCCATTGCGCGTGTTGCCGACCGGCTCAACCGCCGCAACATCGTGGCGTTGGCCTTTGCGTTCTGGAGCGCGATGACCGCGCTGTGCGGCGCGGCCACCAGCGTGACCTCGCTGGCGCTGGCGCGCATCGGCGTCGGCGTCGGCGAATCCGCGGGCTCGCCGGCCTCGCAATCGATCGTCGCCGACCTCTTCGCCAAGAATGAGCGCCCGCGCGCGCTCGGCATCTACGCCATCGGCACCTATCTCGGCGTCTTTCTCGGCTATTTCATCGGCGGCTACGTCAACCAGCACTATGGCTGGCGGATGGCCTTCTATGTCGCCGGCCTGCCCGGCATCCTGCTCGCACTGGTGCTGTGGCTGACGATCTCCGAGCCGAAGCGCGGCGCGATGCAGGAGAGTTTCGTGCCCGAGCCGCTCGGGCCGACGCTGCGCTTTCTCGCCTCGCAGCGCAGCTTCATCATCGTCCTGATCGGCTTCTGCCTCACCACCTACACGAACTACGCGACCGCGGCCTGGATCCCGCCGTTCCTGGCCCGCGTGCATCATCTGTCGAGCGCCGAGATCGGCACCTATGCCGGCACCTTCAAGGGCCTGGCCGGCATGGCCGGCACCCTGCTCGGCGGTTTCGTCGTGGCGCAGGTCAGCCGCCGCGACGACCGCTGGAAGTTGTGGGCGCCCGCGATCACCTCGGGACTCGCCGGGCCGGTGTTCGCGCTGTGCATGCTGACGCAGGATTTCGCGATGATGGTCGCCATGCTCGCGCTGACCTCGTTCCTGGTCGGCTTCCATCTCGGCCCGATCTTCGCGATCGCGCAGACGGTGGCCAAGCCCAGCATGCGCGCGCTCGCCTCCGCGCTGATTGCGCTCACCGCCACCTGCTTCGGCCAGGGTGTCGGCCCGCTCGCGGTCGGCATGGTCAATGACGCGCTGAAGGGCAGTTATGGCGCAGAGGCCGTGCGCTATTCCCTGCTCTCGGCGGCGGTCACGACCACGCTCGGCGCACTCCTGTTCATCTGGGCCGCCCGCGCGATCCGGGACGACATCGGCCGTGCCGCGGCCTGAGACCGGCCCGGTTGGGCCCGCCCGGCGAAACAGGCCGGGCGGCGAGATGAAACCATTTTGCGGAACCCGCGAAACCATCCGGAAACAGATGGTCCTTAAGACATGAGCCCATAGACGGCGGCAAAGCCCGTCGGGAGGCTCAGATGAACCACTCAATTCACTCTGCTGATCGTGCGACCCACCTGAAGATCGTGGTGGTGGCGCTGGTGGCTGGCATCACAGTGGCGGCCTTCGGGATCGCAGCCCGCACCAATGCCGATTACAGCCAGACCGCCCAGTCCACCCACGTGATCAAGGCCGGCAAGCCGGTGGTGGTGACGAGCGCCGGCACGTCCGAGATTCGCTGAAAGGTCCGCTTCCGGGCTGACCGATGGCCGCCTCCGGGCGGCCTTTTCGTTTTCCAGAGCAATGCTTAGCCGAGATACACCGTGCCAGCGCAACGTCCTTGACTTCACTCAGCCCCGCCTTTAATTCCCCCCTCGTTCCGCGCGCATCGAGCGAACCACGCGGGAGTAGCTCAGTTGGTTAGAGCGCCGGCCTGTCACGCCGGAGGTCGCGGGTTCGAGCCCCGTCTCTCGCGCCATTTTGGCAACCCCTTCATAGTCTTAGCTTGAACTTCTCGACTTCTGCCGCATCTGCGCCGGCGATTCCCTGCCGCTGGCGGGAACTCTCGGCATAGTCAGCCCGCGCCCGAATCGTCTACGTCTCAAAGGACTTAGAGGGATCCCCACGCATTCTCGGCTTTTCCAGGGATTCCCTGTCATTGGACAACCGGGGAGGCCAGTCATGGCTAAGAAGGATTCGGCCAAGAAGGATTCGGCGAAGAAGGTAGCCGCTCCCGCCACCATCACGCTCAAGCAGCTCGCCGCCGATATCGCCGAGAGCCAGGATCTGTCGAAAAAGCACGCCGAGGCGGTCCTGACCGACATGGTCGATTTGATCGCCAAGCACCTCAGGAAGGGCGACCGGGTCCGCATCGTCGGGCTCGGCATCCTCCAGGTCCGCAAGCGCGCCGCCCGGACCGGCCGTAATCCCGCCACCGGCGAGCCGATCCACATCAAGGCCAGCAAGAAGGTCACCTTCCGCCCGGTCAAGGAACTGAAAGAGGCGATCTGAGGCTACTCTTCGTTAAGCCTGATCCCACCTCCTTCCTGCCGCAACGCGGCCCGCTTTTCTGGTATACCGGCTGCTTCCCTGACCCCGGCGGTTTGACCAGAAATGTCCTCCCTCACCTTTTCGCATACCGTGACCGAGCGCTTCCTGCGCTACGTCACCATCGACACCCAGTCCGATCCGGAATCCCCTCACTCGCCCTCGACCGAGAAGCAGAAGGATCTCGGCCGCGTGCTCGCCGCCGAGCTGAAGGCCATGGGCGTCGCGGACGCCCATCTCGACGATTACGGCTACGTCTACGGAACGATCCCGGCCAACACCGACAAGAAGGTGCCGGTGATCTGCTTCTGCTCGCACATGGACACTTCGCCCGACGTCACCGGCAAGGACGTGAAGCCGCAAGTTCTGAGGAACTATCGCGGCGGCGACATCACCCTGCCGGGCGATGCCAGCCAAGTGATCCGCTTCAATGAGCATCCCGCGCTGAAGAACCAGATCGGCAACGACATCATCACCACCGACGGCACCACGCTGCTGGGCGCCGACAACAAGGCGGGGGTTGCCGAGATCATGGATGCAGCGCACTTCTTCATCAACAATCCCGATGTGAAGCACGGCACCATCAAGATCCTGTTCACGCCGGACGAGGAGATCGGCCGCGGCGTCGACAATGTCGACATCAACAAGCTGGGTGCCGATTTCGGCTACACCATGGACGGCGAAAGCGCCGGCTGCGTCGAGGACGAGACCTTCTCGGCCGACGGCGCCACCATCACCATCAACGGCGTCAGCGCCCATCCCGGCTACGCCAAGGGCAAGATGGAGCACGCGATCAAGATCGCGGCCGCCATCGTCGAGCGGCTGCCGAAGGAAGGCTGCTCGCCGGAGACGACCTCGGGCAAGCAGGGCTTTCTGCATCCGATCGGCATCGAGGGTGCGCTGGAACAGGCGAGGCTCTCGTTCATCGTCCGCGACTTCACCGAGGAAGGGCTGAAGGAGAAGGAGGTCCTGCTCGAGACCATCGTCAAGGACGTGATGAAGGACTATCCGCGCTCGACCTACACGTTCGAGGTGCGGGAGCAGTACCGCAACATGAAGCAGGTGATCGACCGTCACCCGCACGTGCTCGAATACGCTATCGAGGCGATCCGCCGCGCCGGCCTGCGCCCGATGCGCACCGCGATCCGCGGTGGCACCGACGGCTCGCGCCTGTCTTTCATGGGCCTGCCCTGCCCCAACATCTTTGCCGGCGAGCACGCGTTTCATTCGCGGCTCGAATGGGTCAGCCGGCAGGACATGGAAAAAGCCGTGCAGACCATCGTGCATCTCGCGATGATCTGGGAGGAGAAAGCCTGAAACTTCCTGCAGGCGTCCGTTATGGCCGGGCTTGCGCCCGGCCATTTGTTTTGGAACCTACGGCACCGGCATTGCGCGCGGGCTGCGGTGGAAGCGATTTGAGCTCGCCATCCAGTTCGGCAACGGCTCTCCGTCACGATGCCGTCCGCCAGCGACAGCCGCAGCCCAAGCCACCGCGGCGCCGATCAGGGTCGCGGCTGCGACCGAGAAGGCCACGATGATCGCGTTGCGCCGCGCGCGGTTGATGGCCGTCTTCGAGTCTGCGATCAGCACATCGACGCGCCGTTCGGCGTCAGGGGCCGCCAGTCCCGTTACTGCGGCAACCTGCTGCACGAGGTAGGTCCGGTCATCGGCGCTGACGCCGCTGTGGCTGGATGACGTCATGAGGACACGCCCCGCTTCGGCGCGGGCTTCCCTCAGATCCGTGTTTGGCGCGCGGCGGGGCGCGCGGAACAGCTTGTCGAGCTCATAGCTCAGCAGCGGCTCGGCTGCGGAGGTATTCCTCGCCGAGCTGCGCATCGGCGAACGGTCGATCGCAGCAGCGCCAAGAAGCGCCAGCAGAGCTGCGCCAGCCAGCACGGCCAATGCCCAGGCGGTCAGGCCATGCAGCCCGTCGCGCCGCTCGCCATCATCCTCGATCGTTGCAAGCGCAGGCGCCGGTCGCGTCGTCCGGCCAGCGATGTAGCCGCCGAAGCCGAAGCTGATGATCGCCTGGACGATCAGATAGAGCCCGGAGAGCAGCGCCAGCGCCGCCGAGGCATCGCGCCAAGTCGGCGAGGCCGAACTGACACCCAAGCCGACCGCGACACCGAAGCCGACCAGAATGAACGACATTGCGCCGGCGGCGAGAGCGCCTGCGAGCACCGAGCTCCACTGGATGGTCCGGCGGTCGTCGGCAGCCGTGGCACCGCGCTCCATCATGTTGTCGCGTACGAGGGTTTCCATTGCCGTTCTCTCAGCGCAGGCCGAAGAACGACAGGATCGCCATGACCACGACGATCAAGCCGATGAGATAAATCAGTCCGTCCATAGTCCCGTCCTCCTCAGTTTCTCCTGCTCGCTAAATCGCGAGATATGAGGAACGTTCCTAATTCGGCATCAATTGCGGAACGAACCGGCGAGACGGGCGTTGCCTGTTCGAGTCCCAAGGATGAAGATTGTGAGCACGAAGGCCTCAGCCGGTCAGCCCCGGGCTGGGGCCTTCCTTTTGCGCTTCCTGTCCTATGTTAGCGACGCCGGCTCTGCGATCATAAAGGATGCCACCGGGGCGGAACCTCCGGATCGGGGAGAGCCGCGTGGACCGCAGAACGGCGTGCCTTCATCAGGCAGATGCATTTCGGGAAAAGGCGATCGCCGATCCCGAGCAGCACGACAGATGGGTCAATGAAGCCATCAAATGGCTGGAGCGGCGATGGAAGCCGGCCGTTGCGCAATCGTCTCGGCCGAAGCCGGCGACACCGGCGATCTTCCAGAGGTGGCATGCGAAGCAGCAGCCGACGCTCAACTGGGCCTGATCACGCGCCAATGAGACGCGTGTTGGCGTTTGCGGCCAGCACTGCGGCAATTCTTCAAGGGACGTAACAATGTTGCAGGTCGACACTGTTCCCACCCCCATGCTAGGCCGGGCATAGACCGCAACCAGAGTGACGTCGTGCCCGCGAACCGCCAGCCCTCAGCAACTTGCCGCCGGCGCAACTGGCGCGGGCTGCTGTCTGTGCTGATCGCGGTTGCCTACCTGCTCGCGAGCGCGCTGCATGGCTCGCACGACATCGACGTCACCACGCCGGGCGGCGGCTCGGAGATCGCAGCGGTCCTTGATGGCCCCACGGGCCACAGCGACCACAAGGCCATCGGCGGACATCATTGCCATGGCTGCTTCTCGCTGACGGTGACACAGCCGCCGCCGGCGGCCGTTTCGGTCGCGCCTGCAGCCGCATCGAGCCCGCAGCCTGTACCCCGGCTCGCTGGAATTACCCCCGATACCGATTCCCCGCCTCCCAAACATATTGCCTGAACGGATTGGTCGGGCGTCCGCGCCCATTAGGTTCATCCTTCACAGGTCGGTTTTATGTTGCGCAGGAGAATGGCCGCGCGCCTGGCGTGCGCGGTGGCGTGTCTGATTGCTGGATCGGCGATTGCGCCGTCGCACGCCCAGACTTTGACGATGCGGAGCGCGCTGTCGCGCGCGCTGGCCGCGAGCCCACGGCTGACGGCGGCGGAGCGCGACGTCGGCATCGCCACGGGCCAGCGCATCCAGGCGGGCGCCCTGCTCAATCCGGAACTGTCCTACGAGCAGGACGATTCATTCGGCTCCGGCAAATATCGCGGGACCCGATCGGCCGAGACCACGCTCCAGATCAGCCAGGCCTTTGAGCTGTTCGGCAAGCGCGACGCGCGGATCGCGGCCGGCGCGGCCGGGATCGAGGTCGCCGCGATCCAGCGCAAGGCGGTCAGGCTGGAGGTGCTGTCGGAGACCGCGATCGCCTTCCTCAGCGTGCTCGGCGCGCAGCGACGCATCCAGATCCTCGACGAGCAGATTGCGGCGATCGACCGCTTGACGCCGCTCCTGCGCCGCCGCGTCGAGGCCGGCGCCTCCTCGCCGGCCGAGACTGGCCGCGCCGAAGTGGCCTCCGCCCTGGTGAAGGCCGACCGCGAACGCTTCAAGGCAACGCTGGCCAGCGCCCGGCGCGAGCTTGCCGTGCTGATGGGCGACGCATCCGCGAAATTCGGCGAGGTCTCCGGCCGTCTCGACACCATGGGCAAGCCGCCGACGTTCCAGTCGGTGGTCGCCGCCATCGATGCCAATCCGCAGTTGGTGCGCTGGACCGCCGTCTTCGCCCAGCGCAATGCCGAGCTGCTGCTGGCCCGGCTCAAGCCCTATCCGGACGTGCGGATCGCCGCCGGCTGGCGCCACTTCAACGAGACCAATGACGATGCGGTGCGGCTCTCCCTCTCGGTGCCGATCCCCGTGTTCGACCAGAACCAGGGCAATATCCTCTCGGCGCAGGAAAGCCTCGCCAAGACCAAGGCCGAGCGCGAGGCCAACCGCAACACCTTGATCGTGATTGCCGGCCGCGCCTACGACTCGTTGCAGGGCTCGCTGCGCGAGCTCGCCGTGCTGCGTGAGACCGCCATTCCCAAGGCCGTCGAGGCGTCCGAGGCGATTTCGCAAGGCTACGGCCAGGGCCGCTTCACCCTGCTCGAGGTACTCGACGCCGAGGCGAGCGTCACCCAGGCGCGGCTGCGCGAGCAGGAGGCGCTTCAGAATTTCCACGCAGGCGTTGCGACCATCGAAGGTCTCGTCGGCAATCCCTTCACGCTGGCGCGGGAGAGCGCACGATGAAGACGTCCTCCACCATTCTCGTCGCCATCGTTGCCGCCGCGCTCGGCGCTTACGGCTATTCCCTGCTCGCGCCGGCCACGCCCGCGCATACCGAGCACACTGAGCATTCCGAAAAGAAGCCGAACGACCATGTCGAGCAGGATGAGCACGGTGCCGACCGCATCCGCATCTCCGACGTCAAGCTGGCGGCCGCGGGCGTCACGCTCGCCGAGGCCGCGAGCGCGACCCTGACCGACACGCTCGCCTTCAATGGCATTCTGCGTGCCAACCAGGAAGCCGTGGTGCAGGTGACGCCGCGCTTTCCGGGCCTCGCCAAATCGATCCAGAAGCGCATCGGCGACAAGGTCGGCAAGGACGATCTGCTCGCCGCGATCGAGAGCAACCAGAGCCTCACCGTCTACGAGCTGAAAGCTCCCATTGCCGGAACCATCATCGAGCGACAAATCTCGCTCGGCGAATATGCCTCCGAACAGAAGCCGGCCTTCGTCGTCGCCGACCTCTCGACCATCTGGGTCGACCTGTCGATCTATCGGCAGGATCTCCGGCGCGTCCACCTCAACGACGAGGTGCTGATCGATCCCGACGATGGCCGCGGCGAGATCAAGGGCACGATCTCCTACATGGCGCCGATCGGCTCCAGCGAGACCCAGACAGCGCTTGCACGCGTGGTGCTGCAAAATCCGGATGGCCGCCTGCGGCCCGGCCTGTTCGTCACGGCGAGGCTGATCCTCGCCGCGCGCAACGTCGCGGTCGCCGTACGCCGCAGCGCGATCCAGACGCTGGAGAACCGGACCATCGTGTTCGTCCGCGAGGACGGCGACAAGATCGAGGCACGCCCGGTTGAAACAGGGGATTCCGATCCGCGCCATGTCGAGATCAAGGCCGGCCTGTCGGCCGGCGAGCACTACGTCGCCGAGAACAGCTTCGTCGTGAAGGCGGAGATGGGCAAGGGCGAGGCCGAACATGATTGAGCGCCTCATCGCCGTCTCGCTGCATCAGCGCTGGCTGGTCCTCCTGTTTGCGCTCGGCGCCATTGCTTTCGGGGCCTGGAATTTCCAGCGCCTTCCGATCGACGCGGTGCCTGACATCACCAACATCCAGGTTCAGATCAACACCCGCGCGCCCGGCTATTCGCCGCTCGAGACCGAGCAGCGCATCACCTTCCCCGTCGAGACCGCGATGGGCGGCCTGCCCAAGCTCGACTATACCCGCTCGCTGTCGCGCTACGGCCTCAGCCAGGTGACGGTCGTCTTCAAGGACGGCACCGACATCTTTTTCGCCCGCCAGCTCGTCGGCGAACGCATCCAGCAGGTGAAAGACCAGCTTCCGGCTGGCGTCGAGGTCGCGATGGGCCCGGTCTCGACCGGGCTCGGCGAGATCTTCATGTACACCGTGGAAGCCAAGACGGGCGCGAAGACGCAGGGCGGTCACGACTATTCGTTGACCGATTTGCGCACCGTGCAGGACTGGATCATCAAGCCGCAGCTTCGCAACGTGCCAGGGGTGATCGAGGTCAACACCATCGGCGGCTTCGAGCGGCAATTCCACGTGCTGCCGGACCCGGGCAAACTGATGGCCTACCGGCTCGGCTTTCGCGACGTCATGACGGCGCTCGCCGCCAACAACGCCAATGTCGGCGCCGGCTATATCGAGCGCAACGGCGAGCAATATCTGGTTCGCTCCCCCGGCCAGGTCGGCAATATCAGCGAGATCCAGGACATCGTCATCGGCTCGCGCGGCGGAAATCCCGTCAGGATCAGGGATGTCGCGACCGTCACGGAAGGCCGCGATCTGCGCACGGGCGCCGCGACGCGCGATGGCGAGGAGACCGTGCTCGGCACCGCCATGCTGCTGATCGGCGAGAACAGCCGCACGGTGGCCCGCCGCGTCGCGGCCCGGCTCGAGGACATCGCCAAATCGCTGCCCGATGGCGTCGTGACGCGAACCGTCTACGACCGCACCGATCTGGTCGAAGCCACCATCCGTACCGTCAGGAACAACCTCCTCGAAGGCGCCGCCCTGGTGGTGGCGGTGCTGTTCCTGATCCTCGGCAACATCCGCGCCGCCCTCGTGGTGGCCTGCGCCATTCCGCTGTCCATGTCGATGACGATCACCGGCATGGTCGAGACGAAAGTCAGCGCGAACCTGATGAGCCTCGGCGCGATCGACTTTGGCATCATCGTCGACGGTGCCGTGATCATCGTCGAGAATTGCCTGCGCATGCTGGCCGCGGCCCAGCGCGAGAAAGGCGGCCTGCTCACGACCTCTGAGCGGCTCCGTGCGATCCTGCGCGGGTCCAGCGAGGTGATCAAGCCGAGCCTGTTCGGAACGCTGATCATCGCCGTGGTCTATCTGCCCGTGCTGACGCTGACGGGCGTCGAGGGCAAGATGTTCACGCCGATGGCGCTGACCGTGCTGATGGCGCTGGGCGCCGCGGTGCTGTTCTCCATCACCTTCGTGCCGGCGGCCGTCGCCATCTTCGTCACCGGCAAGGTGTCCGAGCACGAAAACCTGTTCATGCGCATGGCCAAGCGCGCCTACCTCCCCCTGCTCCGCTTTGCCATCGACAACCGGCTCGCGGTCGCCGTCATGGCCGCATTCATCGTGGTCGCAAGCGGCATCGCCGCTTCGCGAATGGGCGGCGAGTTCATTCCGAGCCTGGACGAAGGCGACGTCGCGCTGGCCTCGATCCGGATTCCCGGCACCAGTCTGACGCAATCGCTGGACCTGCAGAAGGCGCTGGAAAAGCGCATCACGCAGATTCCGGAGGTGAAGGAGTTCTTCACCCGCATCGGCACCGCCGAGATCGCGACCGATCCGATGTCGCCGGCGCAGACGGATGGCTACATCATGCTGAAGCCGCGCGCCGAATGGCCCGACCCGGGCAAATCGAAATCGGAGGTGATCGAAGCGATCGACAAGGCCGCCGACGACATTCCCGGCAGCGCCTATGAGATCTCCCAGCCGATCCAGTTCCGCGTCAACGAGCTGATCTCGGGGGTGCGCAGCGACGTCGGCGTCAAGATCTTCGGCGATGACCTCGACATCCTGCAAGGCGCCGCCAAGCAGGTCGAGGCCGCGATCCGCGGCGTCCGCGGCGCCAGCGACGTCAAGATCGAGCAGGTCGCAGGGCTTCCGATCCTCACCGTCCGCCTCGATCGCCAGGCGCTCGCCCGCTACGGCCTGAGCGTCGGTGAGGTGCAGGGCATCGTCGAGATCGCGGTCGGCGGCAAGTCGGCCGGCAAGCTGTTCGAGGGCGACCGCCGCTTCGATATCGTGGTTCGCCTGCCGGAGCATCTACGCGGCAATCTCGAGGCGATCCGGGCGATCCCGATCCCTCTGCCGCCCGGCGAGGACGCCGCAACCGCCACGGCCGTTCGCACCGCGCTGTCCGCCTCCCCGCTCACCCAGATGCGCTACGTGCCGCTGTCGTCGGTTGCAACCGTGGATGCCACGCCCGGCCCGAACCAGATCAGCCGCGAGAACGGCAAGCGGCGCATCGTCGTCACGGCCAATGTCCGCGCGCGCGACCTCGGCTCCTTCGTGGCCGAAGCCGAGACGGCGGTCGCGGAGAAGGTCAAGCTGCCACCCGGCTACTGGATCGGCTGGGGCGGCCAGTTCGAGCAGTTGGTCTCCGCGACAAAACGGCTGATGATCGTGGTGCCGGTGGCGCTGCTGCTGGTGTTCCTGCTGCTGTTCATGGGCATGGGGTCGGCGGCGGACGCAGCGCTGGTGTTTTCCGGCGTGCCGCTGGCGCTGACCGGCGGCGTCGCCGCGCTCTTGCTGCGCGGTATTCCGCTTTCCATCAGCGCCGGCGTCGGCTTCATCGCGCTGTCGGGCGTCGCTGTCCTCAACGGCCTCGTCATCATCGCCTTCATCGAGCGCCTGCGCAGCGAGGGGCGGCCCATCGCGGACGCCGTGCGCGAGGGGGCGCTGACGCGGCTGCGCCCGGTGCTGATGACCGCGCTGGTCGCCTCGCTCGGCTTCGTGCCGATGGCGCTCGCGACCGGTGCCGGCGCCGAGGTGCAGCGGCCGCTGGCGACCGTGGTGATCGGCGGCATCATCTCCTCGACCGTGCTGACATTGCTGGTGCTGCCCGCGCTCTACGTGCTGTTCCGCCGTGACGTCGCAAACGAAACGCCTACAATGGCAGCTGATTTGGCGACGTCCGGGGAGCGCTAGAATTGGGCAGCCACGACCATCACGGTCATCATCACCATGATCACGCCGACCATGGTCCTGGTCATGGTCACGACCACGGTCACGGCCATGTCCATGCGCCCGCCAATTTCGGCAAGGCGTTCGCGATCGGCATTTCGCTCAACGCCGCCCTCGTCGTGGCCGAGGCGGTCTACGGCTATCTCGGCAATTCCACCGCCCTGCTCGCGGACGCCGGCCATAATTTGTCCGACGTGCTCGGACTGGTCGTGGCCTGGGGCGCCTCGATCGCGGCACGGCGCGCGCCGAGCGGACGCTTCACCTACGGTTTTCGCGCCTCCACCATTCTGGCGGCACTGGCCAATGCGGTGTTCCTGCTGGTCGCAACCGGCGCAATCGGCTGGGAGGCGATCCTGCGCCTGCGCGAGCCGGAGCCGGTCGCGGGCGTCACGGTGATGGTGGTCGCCGGCATCGGCATCCTCATCAACGGCTTCACGGCCATGCTGTTTGCGAGCGGCCGCAAGGACGACATCAACGTCGAAGGCGCCTATCTGCACATGGCCGCCGACGCAGCGGTCTCGCTTGGCGTCGTGGTCTCGGCGGCGCTGATCATCTGGACCGGCTGGCTCTGGCTCGACCCCCTCACCAGCCTCGTCATCTGCGCCACCATCCTGTGGAGCACGACCAGCCTGTTGCGCGGCTCCATCGACATGTCGATGGCGGCAGCGCCCAAGGGCACCGACCTCGCCGCGATCAGGTCGTTCTTGCTCGCGCGTCCCGGCGTGTCCGCGATCCACGATCTCCATGTCTGGCCGATCTCGACCACCGAGACGGCGCTGACCTGCCACCTCGTCATGCCCACTGGGGCTGGCGATACCTTCCTGATGGAGACGGCGCAGCTCCTGAAGACGACCCATCGCATCGGCCACACCACGCTTCAGGTCGAGACCCATCCGGACAATGGCTGCGCGCTGGCGCCGGATGATGTGGTGTGACCGCGTCTATGCCTCGCCGCGCTCGGCCCGCTCGGACTTGGCCCCGGCCCTGAGCCAATCGAACAGCACACTCCCCAGGATCGCGCTCGAGCCGGCGAGGAAGGGAATGACGTAGTACGCGTAGCGATTGAGCCCATAAACGAGGAAGGTCGGAAATGCGGCGCTGGCCAACGCCAGCAGGATCATCAAGCTACCGCCGGCAACAAGGCGGCCGGTCGGCCACCGCACCAAACCCGCATGGCTCGCAGGGACGCCAATCAGAAGCACGAGAGCGAGGCCGAGTGTCGCCGCGGACAGCCACCAGATCGGACCCGGGAAATCGTCGTATTCAGTCGAAACCTCCACCCCGCAGCACAGCGCGACCAGCTCCGAGTTGGGCGCGTAGCCACGCGCAAAAAGGCGGTTCAGGGTGAGCTGAAGCCGATCCGCGGAGAGCAGCCGCGACAGTGGCCACCAGGGTTTGTAGTAGTCGTGAACCAACTGTCCGGACTTCAACCCGGTCGGGCTGCCAAAGAACGGGAACCTGTCGCGGTCCATGAAATATTCGTAGCCCTGCGGATTGGGCGTCCGCCGCGCAACCGAATTTGCGTCGAACAGCAGGAAGTACATTTCCCGGAGAAAGTGCTTCGTGAGGTGTCGATAGAGCGTCGACGGCGTCGTCAGCGTTTCGATGAAGATGTCACGCACGACCCGCTCGATATCCACTTCGCTGTCGCCGGGCTTCGCCAGCCGGTGTATCGCGCCGAACGGCCACTGATAGACACCGGTGTCCGGCCATCCCTGAGGAGTGTCCGCAGCCCGCATCTGCTCGACGTATCCCCGCGCCTGCGCCTTCCGGTCGAGATGAACGCCGTGCTCGAAATCGCCGGAATAGCCGACCACGAAGGCCATCGCGGCCACGATCTCGTTGCCGGCGGGGCGTTTGCCGATCGCCAAGTTGATCGCCGCCGGCGTCAGGTAGACGGCCGAAGCGAAAACGCCTGCCAGTGCAAGCACGCCAAGCCGGCGCAGGAGCCCTGCGTCCAGCACCACCACCAGCCACAACAGAATGACCCCGGCCTGACCTATCGCCGCCGACCGGCATGTCATCACGGCGCCGAGCGTCAAGCCCACGGCCGCTGCGGCCGGCAACGCCGGCCATTTCCTCAATGCGACGCCCGCGGCGATGAAGGCCGCAAGACTGACCAGGAAGTTGGAGATCGTCTCCGCACCAATCGTGTTGTCGTAGTGGACGATGCGGCCGTGCAACGTCGCAAGACAAAAGGCCAACAGCGCGAAGAAACGCGGCGCGCCGGCAAAACGCACGATCCCTGCAACGAAAAGCGCAGTGCCGATGCTCATCAGGTGCTGCGCGATGACGAAGACGAGGATGTGCGGGCCGAACAGTTTTGACAGCAGCACAAGGAAGGCGGCCACGCCGTACGGCCGCTTCATCATATCCTCGAGATATTGTCCTCTCAGGATGGATTCGGCCTGTATGATATAGGCCGCGCTGTCCTCATGGATGAAGTGATCCGGCCAGTTCATCAGGAAAGCAAGATGAACCATCAAGGCCAGGCCGATTGCGCAAACCCAGACCCAGAACCACGCAATAGAGACTGCCCACCGGGGCAAGGCGGACCAAAGACCAGTGCGCTGGCTCAGTGCTGGATTCATCTTCAATGCTCGCAACCGGGAGTTGGGGGCGACTACGTCGCCTTCGCGGTCACGATCCAGATCGCGCCCTGCAACGCGACGCTCTGCTCCTTCTGGAACGGCGCGAGCATCTCGCGGATCGAGGCTTTTGCGGCCGCATACGTCTCCGGCGGGTGTCCCTGCAGCGCGCGGCTGGCGGGACCGATCTGCAGGGCACCGTCAACCGCGGCATCGAGGCCGCCACCGATCGCGACATCCATCTCCAGATTATGCGGCTCCATCGCCATGTCGACGAAACCCGCTCCCTTCAGGATGCGCATCACACGCTCCTCCGAGGCGAACGCGAACGGGCCCGGCTCCTCCGGCCCGACCGGCGGCATCTTCGGCACGTGCTTGTAGACCGCCATCAGCGGCGCCATCATCCACGGGTTTTCCTTTGGCTCGCGCCAGCAGGCGAAGGCGAGCCGCCCGGTCGGCTTCAACGCGCGCCGCAAGTTGCTGAAGGACGCAATGGGATCGGCAAAGAACATCACGCCGAAGCGCGAGGCCAAAAGATCGAAGCTCGCCGGCTCGAACGGATGCACCGTTGCATCCGCCAGCACGAAATCGAGCGGCAGGCCTTTTGGCGCGAACGCGCGCGCCTGGGACAGCATCGGCTCTGACACATCGAGGCCGAGCGCAAACCCATCGGGCGCCACCGCCTTGGCGAACGCGAACGTCGTCGCACCGGAGCCGCAGCCGACATCGAGGACGCGCTCCCCGGGCCTCGGCTTGGCGCGGTCGATCAGCGCCGCGGCAATCGGTCCGAGCAGGCTCTCCTGCGCCGCATGGCGATCGGCCCAGCGCTGGCCGCTCGGGCCGTTCCAATAGGCGATCTGGTCGGCGTTTTGCTCGTGTCCGCTCGGCTGCTGCATGGTGTTCCCGGTCATTCCCATTCGCGATGCCCATCCCGTCGGTTTTGCAACCGCACAGGGGCGATACCACGTCGGGATGGCGGGCGCACCCCTTCAAGGAGTCAAGGCGGGTCGCGCGCCGGGCCCGGAATTACGAGATTGCGATGGTCGAACGGCCTCGGCTCATGCGACGCGCTTCGCGCAGGCACGCCCGGCAGACATGTCGGTAGATGAGATCCAGCAGAGCACACATTGGCCAACCCTCCGTTGTGACTTGCGGGCGGACATTGGCCTATTGCCCGTACGGGCGCCTGTGATGTTCGTCACATTAGGTGTCTTTGCCTCCAGGGCATACTCCGACTACTCTGATCACATTGCGATTTGGGGCTGCAATGGGCACGATTCGGATTCTATTTTTTCTGACGATATTCTGCCTGGGCTGCGGATCGGCGCACGCTGAAAAGCGCGTGGCTCTCGTCATCGGCAATTCCGCCTACAAGAGCGTGCCCCGGCTGACCAATCCGGTGAACGACGCCTCGCTGGTCGGAGGCATGTTCAGGAAGGCCGGCTTCGACACCGTGGACGTCAAGCTCGACCTGAGCGTCGTCGACATGCGCAAGGCCCTGCGCGAGTTCGGCAGCAAGGCGCGCGAGGCCGACGTCGCCGTCATCTATTATGCCGGCCACGGGATCGAGCTGGACGGCAACAATTATCTCGTTCCGACCGACGCCGCGCTGGAAACCGATACCGATGTCTTCGACGAGGCTTTCCCGCTCGATCGGCTGCTGTTCGCCATCGAGCCGGCCAAGCAGCTTCGCCTCGTCATTCTCGATGCCTGCCGCGACAATCCGTTCGCCAAGACGATGAAACGGACGGTGGCCGCGCGCGCCATCGGCCGCGGCCTCGCCAAGGTCGAGCCGACCAGCCCGAACACGATGATCGCCTTCGCCGCCAAGGCCGGCTCGACGGCCTCGGACGGCGACTCCAAGAACAGCCCGTTTGCCGCAGCCCTGGTCGAACGGCTGCCGACACCCGGCCTTGACCTTCGCAAGGCGTTCGGCTTCGTCCGTGACGACGTCCTCAAGAACACCGGTTACAAGCAGGAGCCCTATGTCTACGGCTCGCTCGGCGGCGACGACGTCCCGCTGATTGCGGCGAAACCTGTCGTCGCCGGACCCCAGGCAAATCCCGATAGCGAGATCCGGCGCGACTACGAATTGGCGCTTCAGCTTGGGACACGCGACGGATGGACCGCCTTCCTCAACCGCTTTCCGAGCGGCTTCTATACCGATCTCGCCAAAGGCCAGTTGAACAAGATCGCCGCCGAGGAAACCCGTGCGACCACGGCAGACAAGGCCCGGCAGGCGGAAGAGGAGAAGGCCCGCCTCGCCGCCGAGCGCGCCAACAAGGCCGAGCAGGAGAAGGCGGCAGCCGCGGCCAAGGCGGCCGAGGACAAGCGTCTCGCCGCCGAGAAGGCCAAGCAGATCGAGGAAGCCAAGGCGGCCGCAGCCGAGCAGCGGCGGAAGGACGCCGAGGCGGCAGCAGCAAAGGCCCTGGCCGACAAGCAGGCCGCCGAGAAACAGGCCTCAGGCAATGCGGAGCAGAAGATCGCGGCCGTTGCGCCCTCTTCGACTCCGCCGGAGATGTCGCCGCAGGAAATGACCAAGCTTGTCCAATCGGAGCTGCGCCGCGTCGGCTGTCTGACCGCCGCTGCGGATGGCGAATGGAATGCCTCTTCACAGCGATCGCTCACGCTGTTCAACAAATACGCCGGCACCAGATTCGACGCCAAGCTCGCGAGCTTCGATGCGCTCGACGCGATCAAGGCCAAGCCGGGGCGCGTCTGCCCGCTGATCTGCGACCACGGCTTCAAGGCCGACGGCGACACATGCACCAAGATCGCCTGCCGCGCCGGCTACCGCGTCAATGACGACAACGAATGCGAGAAGGTGCAGGAGAAGAAGCCGGTCGCCACGCGCGATGAACCCAAGAAGCGGGATGAGCAGCGCAGGCAGGTCGAAACCGCACCGGCGAAGCCGCAAGCATCAGGTCAAATCCTCTG
Organism: Bradyrhizobium sp. CCBAU 11430; assembly: GCF_028128855.1. NCBI lineage: Bacteria > Pseudomonadati > Pseudomonadota > Alphaproteobacteria > Hyphomicrobiales > Nitrobacteraceae > Bradyrhizobium > Bradyrhizobium sp. CCBAU 11430. The sequence goes on along the minus strand of NZ_LBJV01000062.1, from coordinate 81,218 downwards.
CAACGACGCCGGCTGCCGGGCAGTGAAGCCCGGGTGTCGAATCGAGCGTTTGAGGGTCGGAGGCCAGTACGGGTCTGCAGCGCATCAGGTTGAAGTGTGCAACTGATCGGCTGGTGGTGGGCGGTCACGGATTCGAACCGCGGACCCTCCCGGTTTCAACGAGATGCTCTAACCCGCTGAGCCAACCCCATCGCCACCTATTAACCCCACGCGGGCTGGCCCGGACGCCTGTGACTTTGGTCACATAGGGGGCTTTGCCTTGATGGCATGCTCTGGACTATTCTGGTCACATTGCGATTTGGGGCTGCAATGGGCGTGTTTCGGTTTTTTCTATTTTTATTGACGGTCTTGTGCCTGGGCTGCGGCCCGGCGCACGCGGAAAAGCGCGTCGCCCTGGTGATGGGCAATTCCGCCTACAAGAGCGCGCCGAGGCTCGCCAATCCGGTGAACGACGCCTCCGCGGTCGGCGGCATGTTGAAGAAGGCCGGATTCGACCTCGTCGACATCAAGCTCGATCTCAATGCCGCCGAGATGCGGCGTGCGCTGCGCGACTTCGGTGGCAAAGCACGTGAGGCCGACGTCGCCGTCGTCTATTATGCCGGCCACGGCATCGAGCTCGACGGCACCAACTATCTGATTCCCACCGACGCAACGCTCGAGACCGACAGCGACGTCCTCGACGAGACGCTGCCGCTGGACCGCGCTTTGTTCGCGGTCGAACCGGCCAAGCAGCTCCGCCTCGTCATCCTCGATGCCTGCCGCGACAATCCCTTTGCCAAGACCATGAAGCGCACGATCGCCGCGCGCGCCATCGGCCGCGGCCTCGCCAAGGTCGAGCCGACCAGCCCGAACACCATGGTCGCCTTCGCGGCGAAGGCGGGCTCGACCGCTTCGGACGGCGACGCCAAAAACAGCCCGTTTGCCGCAGCGCTGGTCGAACGCCTGCCGACGCCGGGGCTCGACCTGCGCAAGGCCTTCGGCTTCGTGCGCGACGATGTCCTCAAGAACACCGGCTACAAGCAGGAGCCCTATGTCTATGGCTCGCTGGGCGGCGACGACGTGCCGCTGGTTGCGACGAAACCGGTCGTCGCCGGCCCCCAGGCCAACCCCGACAGTGAGATCCGGCGCGACTACGAACTGGCGCTTCAGCTCGGTACGCGTGACGGCTGGACAGCCTTCCTCAACCGCTTTCCGAGTAGCTTCTATACCGATCTTGCCAAAGGCCAGTTGAACAAGATCGCTGCCGAAGAAACCCGCGCGACCACGGCGGACAAGGCTCGGCAGGCGGAAGAGGAGAAGGCCCGGCTCGCAGCCGAGCGCGCCACCAAGGCCGAGCAGGAGAAGGCGGCGGCCGCGGCCAAGGCGGCCGAGGAGAAGCGTCTTGCGGCCGAGAAGGCCAAGCAGGTCGAGGAAGCCAAGGCCGCCGCAGCGGAGCAGCGCCGGAAGGACGCCGAGGCGGCAGCGGCGAAGGCCCTCGCCGAGAAGCTGGCCGCGGAGAAGGCGCTCGCCGAGAAGCTGGCGAACGACAAGGCCACCGCCGAGACGGCCGCCAAGCTGGCCGCGGAGAAACAAGCCTCTGCCAGCGCGGAGCAGAAGGTCGCAGCGATAGCGCCCTCTTCGACCCCGCCGACAATGTCGCCGCAGGAAACGACGAAGCTGGTTCAGTCGGAGCTCCGCCGTGTCGGCTGTCTGACAGCTTCCGCAGACGGCGATTGGAATGCCTCATCACAGCGTTCGCTGGCGCTGTTCAACAAATATGCTGGCACCAAATTCGACGCCAAGCTTGCAAGCTTCGATGCGCTGGACGCGATCAAGGCGAAGCCCGGCCGCGTCTGTCCGCTGATCTGCGACCGCGGCTTCAGGGCAGACGGCGACACCTGCACCAAGATCGCCTGCCGCGCCGGCTACCGCGTCAATGACGACAATGAATGCGAGAAGGTGCAGGACAAGAAGCCGGTCGCGACGCGCGAGGACGCCAAGAAGCGGGATACTGAGCGCAAGCAAACGGAAGCCAAACCATCCAAGCCTCAGGCAAGCGGGCAGCTTATATGCGGCAACGCAGGCTGTCGTCCGGTCAAATCGGGATGCCGGGTCGAGAGTGGGAGCTCGTCGGGTGCGGGATCGGTCGGATACAGGGAAGTGTGTCCCTAACTCTTCGGCAGCTTCAGGAGTTTAGCCGGGTCGAATTTTTCGGCCCCAGAGTTGGCTGTTCTTCACTTTCGGTCACGGAATCGAACCGCGGACCCTCTCGGTGTAAACGAGATGCTCTAACCAGCTGAGCTAACCCCTTGCCGTAGACATCACCAGACCCGGCGCAGCCGGTCTCATCCGTGCGCATTACGGCCGCATTGGTTTCACCGAACGGCCACATCGGAATCAGATGCCAACCAGATTTCGTCGATAGGTTTCGCCGTTCCTCAAACTGGAAAAGGCATGACCATGCGCAGCTTCACGGCATCCGTCATCGTTGCAGCTCTCTGTCTCGGAACACCGGCTCTGGTGCAGGCACAGGGCGCATCGTCGCAACCCGGCGCGGAACAGCCGTCCACGCAGTCCAGCACCGAGATCCGGAGCATACAGGTTGTGGACGTCAAGGAATTGCAGCCGGCCGTGCGCGCGAAGGTCGATGAACTCGTGGCGCACACAAGCGACAAGGACATCCAGTCGCTCCGGCAGTCCATCGACGCCACACCGCAAGCAGCCTCCGTGCTCAAGGCCAAGGGCTTGAGCTCGTCACAAGTCGTCGCGATCAACATCGCCGATGGTGTCCTGACGATGTTCACCAAGACAGCCTGACAATCAGGCGGGGTTCCGGGCCGAGGCGTTGCGCAGCGGCGGCGAGCACGATCGCCGCCTCTTCGGGCGCGCTCGGCCCTTGCTCCGACACCCGCCGAGGCGCTAAAGAGGCGCCGTGGGGCGGTTAGCTCAGCTGGTTAGAGCATCTCGTTTACACCGAGAGGGTCCGCGGTTCGAATCCGTGACCGCCCACCAGCCTTCGCTCGCTTCGCGAGCTTCGGCTGGGCAAGCCGGCAACTCGGCAGGCCAGCATTCGTGCTCGTGGCGCGAAGTGAGCGAAGGCTGCCGCGCCGAAGCCCAACGGGCGAAGGCGGGCTTTGAGCCGCGAGCTTCGGCTCGGCAAGCCAACCTCAATCCTGCGGCCTCCCCGGCAGCAGCGGCACCGCGTCGATCCATACCGCCGCCGACTGGCACCAGATCTGCCTGACGGGGCGCAATTTGTCGCGCTGGCGGATAGAGCCCCAGCGGATGCCCCAATCGTCGGCCTCATCGCCCTCGCCGCTGGTGAACAGCGGGGAACCGCAATCGGCGCAGAAGTGCTGGAAGCGCATCCGGCCGTTGTCGCCGCGCTTGCCGTAGACCTTGGGCGTGCCGCCGGTCAGGCGGACATCAACGCCGGAGCAGACGGCCGTCACCCGGAACGGCGAGCCGGTCAGCGTCTGGCAATCGGTGCAGTGACAGACCGAGACCTCCTCCGGATCGACCTCGGCCTCGAAGGTGATTGTCCCGCAATGGCATTGCCCGTCGACGTGCATCGCCCTCCTCCCCTTGCCCCCAAAACAAAAACGGCGCCCGAAGGCGCCGTTCTATCATCTTTTCGCTGAACCTCAGTGAGCGGTCAGGCCGCCGGCGGCTTCATCGCCGTCCGGCTTCACCGTCACCTTGGTGTCCTCTTCCCAGACGATCGGCACAGGCTTCTTCACCAGCGCCTTGGCGACGACGTCGTCGAGGCGCGAGACCGGGATGATCTCCATGCCGCCCTTGATCGCATCGGAAATCTCCGTGAGATCCTTGGCGTTGTCCTCGGGGATCAGCACCGTCTTGATGCCGCCGCGGGCCGCAGCCAGCAGCTTCTCCTTCAGGCCGCCGATCGGCAGCACGCGGCCGCGCAGCGTGATCTCGCCGGTCATCGCGACATCGTGGCGCACCGGGATGCCGGTCATGACCGAGATGATCGCGGTGGCCATGGCGACGCCCGCGGACGGGCCGTCCTTCGGCGTCGCGCCCTCAGGCACGTGCACGTGGATGTCACGGCGGTCGAACATCGGCGGCTCGATGCCGTAGTTGATCGCACGCGAGCGGACGTAGGACGCCGCCGCCGAAATCGACTCCTTCATCACGTCGCGCAGATTGCCCGTGACCGTCATCTTGCCCTTGCCGGGCATCATGACGCCTTCGATGGTGAGCAGCTCACCGCCGACATCGGTCCAGGCAAGGCCGGTAACGATGCCGACCTGCGGCTCGCTCTCGATCTCGCCGAAGCGGTACTTCGGCACGCCGAGCAGCTCTTCCAGAGTCTTCTCGGTGACCTTGACCGACTTCTTCTTGGAGATCATCAGCTCCTTCACCGCCTTGCGGGCGAGTGTGGAGAGCTCACGCTCCAGATTACGCACGCCCGCTTCGCGGGTGTAGCGGCGGATCAAAAGCAGCAGCGCGTCGTCGTCGATCGAGAACTCCTTGGAGTCCAGGCCATGCTTGGACACCGCGTTCGGGATCAGATGCTTGCGCGCGATCTCGACCTTCTCGTTCTCGGTGTAGCCCGCGATCCGGATGATCTCCATGCGGTCCATCAGCGGCCCGGGAATATTGAGCGTATTCGCGGTCGTGATGAACATCACGTTGGATAGATCGTAGTCGACCTCGAGATAGTGGTCGTTGAAGGTGCCGTTCTGCTCGGGGTCGAGGACCTCGAGCAGAGCCGAGGACGGATCGCCGCGGAAATCGGCGCCCATCTTGTCGATCTCGTCCAGCAGGAACAGCGGATTGGACGACTTCGCCTTGCGCATCGACTGGATGATCTTGCCGGGCATCGAGCCGATATAGGTGCGGCGGTGACCGCGGATCTCGGCCTCGTCGCGCACGCCGCCGAGCGAGACGCGCACGAATTCGCGCCCCGTCGCCTTCGCGATCGACTTGCCGAGCGAGGTCTTGCCGACGCCGGGAGGCCCGACCAGGCACAGGATCGGGCCCGTGAGCTTGTTGGCGCGCGACTGCACGGCGAGATACTCGACGATGCGCTCCTTGACCTTCTCCAGCCCGTAGTGATCGGAGTCCAGGATGGCCTGCGCCGATTCCAGGTCCTTCTTCACCTTGGACTTCTTGTTCCACGGGATCGACAGCAGCCAATCCAGATAGTTGCGCACGACGGTCGCTTCCGCGGACATCGGCGACATCTGGCGCAGCTTCTTCAATTCATGCTGCGCCTTCTCGCGGGCTTCCTTGGAGAGCTTGGTCTTGGCGATCTTCTCTTCGAGATCGGCGAGCTCGTCGCGACCGTCGTCGTCGCCGAGCTCCTTCTGGATCGCCTTCATCTGCTCGTTGAGATAGTACTCGCGCTGGGTCTTCTCCATTTGTCGTTTGACACGAGAACGAATCCGCTTCTCGACCTGCAGCACCGAGATCTCGCTCTCCATCAGGCCCAGCACCTTCTCCAGGCGCGTGGTGACGGACAGCGTCTCCAGGATACCCTGGCGATCCGCGATCTTGACGGCGAGATGCGAGGCAACGGTGTCGGCGAGCTTGGCGAAATCGGTGATCGCCTGCACGACGCCGACGACCTCGGCCGAGATCTTCTTGTTGAGCTTCACATAGCTCTCGAAGTCGGACACGACCGAGCGCGACAGCGCTTCCGCCTCGACCGACTTCGCATCGGTGTCGGCCAGCGCAACGGCGGTCGCTTCGTAATAGTCGGCGCGATCGGTGTATTTCTGCACGCGCGCACGCTCGAGCCCTTCGACCAGCACCTTCACGGTGCCGTCGGGAAGCTTCAAGAGCTGCAGCACGCTGGCAAGCGTACCGGTCTCGTAAATGGAGTCGGGCGCCGGATCATCGTCGGACGCGTTCTTCTGCGTCGCGAGCATGATCAGCGCGTCGTTCTTCATCACCTCTTCGAGCGCGCGGATCGACTTCTCGCGACCGACGAAGAGCGGAACGATCATGTGCGGGAAGACGACGATGTCGCGCAGCGGCAGCACGGGATAGGCGTGCGTTTCGCCATGAACGATGGTTGGCCTGGGTTTTGGATTAGTCATGGCCTTTTCCTTTTGCTTTGCCCCCTTGCACGCAGCCCGCCATGCTCATGCGCAACCGCCACAAGGTGCCGAGGTGATCCGCAAAACCGATCGGTCCGTTTTTCGCGTTGGACCGGCTCGCCGGATCGGAACTGAGGCGAATCTGGAAGAGAATTTTCGCTCGCCGCCGACATTAGGTGGCTATCGACCCGGGGGGTGTCAAGTCATTGAAAAACGCGCGCCATCAGGCGCTTACGCAACGCGGTAAGCGACGCAACATCGGCTGCGGAGATACACTTCCGCAGCCCACTTTGAGGATACAATTGGGGCGTTCCAGCGCCGAAAGATCAGGCGCTGGCGTTCTCGACGGCGCGATCGGACCGATCGGCGTAGATGTAGAGCGGACGCGCCGTTCCTTCCACGACTTCGCGCGAAATCACGACCTCTTCCACACCTTCCAGGCCCGGCAGATCGAACATGGTCTCGAGCAGGATCGCCTCGAGGATCGAACGCAATCCGCGCGCACCGGTCTTGCGCTCGATCGCCTTGCGGGCAACCGCGCCAAGCGCCTCGTCGGCGAAGGTCAGCTCGATGTTCTCCATCTCGAACAGCCGCTGGTACTGTTTCACCAGCGCGTTCTTCGGCTCGGTGAGGATCTTCTTCAGCGAGGTCTCATCGAGGTCCTCGAGCGTCGCCACGACCGGCAGACGGCCGACGAACTCGGGGATGAGGCCGTACTTCAGGAGGTCCTCAGGCTCGACGTGACGGAAGATCTCGCCGGTCCGGCGGTCTTCGGGCGCCATCACCTGGGCTGCGAAGCCGATCGAGGTCGATCGTCCGCGCGCCGAGATGATCTTCTCGAGGCCGGCGAAGGCACCGCCGCAGATGAACAGGATGTTGGTGGTATCCACCTGCAGGAACTCCTGCTGCGGATGCTTGCGGCCGCCCTGCGGCGGGACCGAAGCCACCGTGCCTTCCATGATCTTGAGCAGCGCCTGCTGCACGCCCTCACCCGACACGTCGCGCGTGATCGAGGGATTGTCGGACTTGCGGCTGATCTTGTCGATTTCGTCGATGTAGACGATGCCGCGCTGGGCGCGCTCGACGTTGTAGTCGGCGGCCTGGAGCAGCTTCAGGATGATGTTCTCGACGTCCTCACCGACATAGCCGGCCTCGGTCAGCGTCGTCGCATCGGCCATGGTGAACGGCACGTCCAGGATGCGGGCGAGCGTCTGCGCGAGCAGCGTCTTGCCCGAGCCGGTCGGACCGATCAGCAGGATGTTCGACTTCGCGAGCTCGACGTCGTTGTGCTTGGTCTGGTGGTTGAGGCGCTTGTAGTGGTTGTGCACCGCGACCGACAGGACCTTCTTCGCATGGCTCTGGCCGATCACGTAGTCGTCCAGGACCTTGCAGATTTCCTTCGGCGTCGGAATGCCGTCGCGCGACTTGACCAGCGAGGATTTGTTCTCCTCGCGGATGATGTCCATGCAGAGCTCGACGCACTCGTCGCAGATGAAGACCGTGGGACCCGCGATCAGTTTGCGGACTTCGTGCTGGCTCTTGCCGCAGAACGAGCAATATAGCGTGTTCTTGGAGTCGCTCGTGCCGACCTTACTCATTCATGTCTCCGTCCGCGGTTCGATCCCGTTCCGCTCGATCGCTCCATTCCGACACGATGGTCGGCATGAAGCTTAAGTAGAGCAAATTCCGTACCAAAAAAGACCCTACGCGTTACATCCCGTGCGAATCACGGTCACTCGATTCTCCGCGATCTTAGCCGATCATTCGTAGCCAACCATGCTGTCACCCGACTATCAAGAATTCGCTAATCGGGGGTCGCCGGCTACCCGTGACAATACCGTGATTTCCGGTCTTGGCACGGGCGAAGTGATCGAAATCACCCCGGCGTTGCTGGATTGCCACGAAAAACAAGCACGAAAGCGGAACCTTCTGCTTGCCGCAGGGCGCAAAATACCGTTTTGCGACGCGCACACGCGTCCTAAACGTGAACGCCGCCCTGATGGTGCCCGGCGATGCCCGAGGGTCTAACAAGGGATCGCCGCAGCCCCAGTAGTGCTACGGGGTCTTCGCCGCCGCCGGTTCCTCGGCACGCTTGTCGATGACCCTGTCGACCAGGCCGAACTCCTTGGCGTCGTTCGCGGTCAGGAACTTGTCGCGTTCCAGCGCGTCCTCGATCGCCTTGTAGGTCTGGCCGGTGTGCTTCACGTAGATCTCGTTGAGCCGCTTCTTCAGGTTCAGGATTTCCTGCGCATGCAGCATGATGTCGGTGGCCTGGCCCTGGAAGCCGCCGGAGGGTTGATGCACCATGATGCGCGCGTTCGGCAGCGAGAAGCGCATGTCCTTCTCGCCGGCGGCGAGCAGCAGCGAGCCCATCGAGGCCGCCTGCCCCGTGCACAGCGTCGAGACCGGCGGGCGGATGAACTGCATGGTGTCGTAGATCGCAAGGCCCGACGTCACCACGCCGCCCGGCGAGTTGATGTACATCGAGATTTCCTTCTTCGGATTTTCCGCCTCGAGGAACAACAACTGTGCGACGACCAGCGTCGACATGCCGTCCTCGACCGGACCGGTCAGGAAGATGATGCGCTCCTTCAAGAGGCGCGAGAAGATGTCGTAGGCGCGCTCGCCACGGTTGGTCTGCTCGACCACCATGGGCACGAGGTTCATGTAGGTTTCAACCGGATCGCGCATGAGTCACCTAGGGTTTTTAAGAGGCGGACATCGCCAGTCTTGACTGCCAGTTTGGGCTGGATCTGCTGAAGGCCGATGGACGTCCCGTGATGCAGGAACTTGGTAGAGGTAGAAGGCGTACCGACAGATATAGCCCAATTCGCACCTGACAAGTGCGGAGCGCATTAAGGCTTAATCCGCGGGGCAGTTGAAGCTGATTCGTACGAAGAGGCCCAGCCGGCCATCTGGCTAGCTGGGCCTCTTTGCCGATCATCCTTAATGGATGGCTGCCTCAGAGCCCCATTCCGATGGTATCGGAACGGGCCTCAGGCTGCGGTCTTTTCCGCCTCGTCGTCCTTGTAGAGGTCCTCGCGCGAGACCTTCTTCTCGGTCACGTTGGCGAGCTCGAGGATGAAGTCGACGACCTTGTCCTCATAGATCGGTGCACGGAGCTGGGCCAACGCCTGGGCGTTGCTGCGGTAATAGTCCCAGACTTCCTTCTCGCGGCCGGGCATCGAGCGGGCGCGCTCGATCACGGCGCGGCCGACCTCGTCGTCGGTCACGGTGATCTTGTTCTTCTCGCCGATCTCGGAGAGCACGAGACCGAGCCGCACGCGGCGGTCGGCGATCTTGCGGTACTCTTCCTTGGCGGCGTCCTCAGTGGTGTCCTCGTCGGCAAAGGTCTTGCCCGCGGAGTCCATCTCGGCCTTGACCGAGTTCCACATGAGATTGAACTCCTCGTCGACCAGCGAGGGCGGCGCCTCGAAGCGATGGGCTTCGTCGAGGCGGTCGAGCAGCGCGCGCTTGACGCGCTGGCGCGTCGCGCCGGCGAACTCGACGTTCAGACGCTCGCGCGCGGCTTCCTTGAGCTTGTCCAGCGATTCGAGGCCAAGCGTCTTGGCGAACTCGTCGTCGATCGCGATGTCCTGCGGCGCCTCGATCGAGGTCGCGGTGGTCTCGAACTCGGCGGGCTGGCCGGCGAGCTTGTCGTTCATGTAGTTCTTCGGGAACGACACCTTCAGCGTGCGGGTCTCGCCCGCGCCGATGCCGGTCAGCTGCTCCTCGAAGCCGGGAATGAAGGTGTTGGAGCCGATCACGACCTGGATGCCTTCGCCGGTGCCGCCCTCGAAGACTTCGCCGTTGATGGAGCCCTTGAAGTTGATGGTGACGCGGTCACCCGACTCGGCCTTGGCGCCCTCGGCCTTCGCGGCATAGCCGCGGTTGGTATCAGCGATGCGCTTGATCGCCTCGTCGACGTCGGCGTCGGTGACGTCGGCCACGGGCTTCTCGACCTGGAAGGTCTTGAAGTCGGCGAGCGCGATCGCCGGCACCACCTCGATCGCGACCGTGTAGGTCAGATCGGTCTTGCCGCTCAGCAGCTCCTCGACCTCGGCCTGCTCGCTCGGCATGGTGATCTTCGGCTCGGTCGCAAGGCGGAAGCCGCGCTCGGAGAACAGCTGCGTATTGGTGTCGCGGATGGTCTGGTCGATGGTCTCGGCCATCACCGAGCGGCCGTAGACCTTCTTCAGGTGAGTGACCGGCACCTTGCCGGGGCGGAAGCCGTTGATGCGGACCTTGTCCTTGAGGTCGACGAGCTTGGCGCCGGCCTTGGCGTCGAGATCAGACGCGGGAACGCTGATCTTGAACTCGTGCTTCAAACCTTCCGAGAGGGTTTCTGTGACCTGCATGGCGTCCAATCTTCTTCCCGTTCGGTCCCGGCGCGCATGCGTCGGGACGCTGTCATTAATCGATCCGGCGCGGGGCAAACGCCTCAACGCCGGTGCTTCATCGAACCGGCTCCCGGCGGACAAACATCCGCGCGAAAGCAGGTCTCGTAATCCGTGCAAACGCGATAAGCGCTTGGTGCGGGCGGAGGGACTCGAACCCCCACAACTTTCGTCACTGGAACCTAAATCCAGCGCGTCTACCAGTTCCGCCACGCCCGCGTAAATTTGCATCAAGACCGGCCGCGATGCCGCGGGCGGCCGGGCTTATAACATGTGCCTGACTGTTCGCAGCAAAAAAATGGCCCGATGGAGGCAGGCTTTACGTAGGCACGACGGCTGGACTTATCCAGCGTAGCGTGGTCCGGATCGGCCCATGAAAACGCGGTTCTTCGACCCGACCCGACGTGAGCTTTTGGCCGGCCTTGCCGCCGGGCTTGGCACCGGGCTTGGCGCCTCGGCGGCCGGGTTGGTCGCCAGCAGTGCCGCCCCGGCCCTGACCGCCCAGCTTTCCCTTCAGGCAAGGCCGCAAACCCTGGCTCTGAGGCCGGGTCAGCCAGCTACACCAATCTGGGAGCTGGCCGCCGTAAGCCACCTCGGGAGCGTCCGTCTCAAGCGCGGCGACCGCTGCGAGGTGGTGTTTCGCAACGACCTGCCTGTCCCACTTGCCCCAGCCTGGTACGGCCTCAATGGCCCGGCCGCGGCCGACCCGCTGCGCGGGCGCGCGCCCGCTCCGCCGGGCGCGACCGAAACCTCAATTATTTCAGTACCAAGCGCGGGAACCCTGCTGGCGGACTTCCGCCTCTTCGAGGACGTCCTGACGCGGCCTGCGCGCCCGCTTCCGGTCATCGCGCAGGAGGCAAACGCTGGCGCGGTCGATCGCGACGAGGTCCTGCTGATCGAGGAGTGGCGGTTGCGGCCGGACGGCACCGCACTCCCCCCGGGACGGGCACCAAAAGACGCGACGCCGCTCTATACGCTTAACGGACAGACTTCATTTGAACTCTCAGCTGCAGCTGGCGAGCGTTTGCGGCTGCGCTTCATCAACGGCTCCCAACGCGCTGTTCTGGCGATCAAATTGGAAAACCACGACGTCCGGGTGATGGCCCTGGACGGACAACCAGCCGAACCGTTCCCGGCGCGCAACGGTGCTCTGGTCCTGGCCCCGGGCGGGCGTGCCGATGCCATTGTGGATGCGGCCAGCTCGGCCCCGATTCTGCTCCATGACGGCAAGGAGGCGCACCGGATCGGCTCGCTTGCGGTCTCCGGCAGACTGGAGCGCCGCGCGCCGCTGTTGCCGCCGCAGCCGCTCCCTTCCAACGACCTGCCCGACAAGCTGGATCTCCGAGGCGCCCTGCGGTTCGATGTCGCGCTCGGCGCAGCCGACGCTGGATGGGCACGGTGTGCCGACTTCTCCAGATCCTCCGCCCCGGCCCTCCGCGCCAAGGCGGGCCGCACCGTCGTGCTGGCCCTCAAGAACACAGGCCCGGTGACGACCGTCTTCCACCTCCATGGCCACCACTTCCGCCTGCTCGACAAGCTCGACGACGGCTGGAAGCCGTACTGGCTCGACACGCTCGCCATCGAGCCCGGCCAGACCCAGCGCATCGCCTTCGCGGCCACCTCCCCCGGTCAATGGCTGATCGAATCCGTCGCAACCGACTGGGCCGCGCCACGGCTGGTGCGGTGGTATGGGGTGGAGTGATCTCTTGTAAGATCGGTTTCGCTGCACCCTACCCGTCCTACCCGCCGTAGCGAACAGCTCAGTACTCCACCCCCAACGCATCATAGATCCGCCGGTGCACAGCCGGCAGCGTCTCGGTGAGATCCTCCGCGATCAGGCCCGGCCCGGCTTCTCGTCCCGCCTCGCCATGCATCCAGACGCCGATGCTGGCGGCTTCGAAGGCCGGCACGCCTTGCGCCAGCAGGCCGGCGATGATGCCGGCGAGCACGTCGCCGGCGCCGGCGGTCGCGAGCCAGGGCGGCGCGTTGGCGGCGATGGTGGCGCGGCCGTCGGGGGCGGCAATGGTGGTGTCCGGGCCCTTCAGGAGCACCACCGCGCCGGAGCGCTCGGCGGCGTCGCGCACGCGCTCCAGCTTGGAGCGGCCCGGATGCTTGTTGCCCCCCCCCCCCCCCCCCCCCCCCCCCCCCCCCCCCCCCCCCCCCCCCCCCCCCCCCCCCCCCCCCCCCCCCCCCCCCCCCCCCCCCCCCCCCCCCCCCCCCCCCCCCCCCCCCCCCCCCCCCCCCCCCCCCCCCCCCCCCCCCCCCCCCCCCCCCCCCCCCCCCCCCCCCCCCCCCCCCCCCCCCGCTCACCGATGCCCGCGCCGGGGCCGATGATGCAGGTGTTGTAGCGCTTGTCGCCGAGCAGCTCGCCGAACTCGACGACGGTATCGACGGGGCGAACCATGACGGCCGTGAGCGCAGCCGCGTTGATCGCGAGCGCATCGCGCGGGCTCGCCAATGTCACAAGGCCCGCCCCTGCCCGCAGCGCGCCGCGCGCGGCGAGCCGCGCAGCGCCGGTCGCCGCCGCATCGCCGGAGACTGCCAGCACATGCCCCCGCGCGTATTTGTGGCCATCGAGGCGCGGCACCGGAAAAGCGGCGCCCCAGACATCCGGATCGTCCTCGAACGTCTGCGGCGCGATCTCGTCCAGCACCTGCGCGTCGATGCCAATGTCGGCGACGCGCACGCGGCCGCAATGCATCCGGCCGGGCAGCAAGAGATGCGCCGGTTTCTTGCGGAAGAAGGTGACGGTTTCGGTGGCGTTCACCGCCGCGCCCATCACCGCCGCGCTGGTGCCGTTGATGCCGCTCGGCAGGTCGACCGCGAGCACCGGGGCGCCGTTGGCGTTGATCGCCTCGATCATCGCGCGCGCCTCGCCGTCGACGGGACGGCTGAGGCCTGCGCCGAACAGCGCATCGATGATCAGCGCTGGGCGTCCGATCGCCTGTGGATTGAACGGCAGCACCGGATGCTTCCAGCCGCGCGCCGCGGAGGCCGCGTCGCCCTGGAGCTGGTCGCGCTCGCACATCAGGATGACCGAGACCTCCCGCCCCTGCGCGGCGAGCTCGGCGGCTGCGACAAAACCGTCACCGCCATTGTTGCCGGGGCCGGCCACGATCAGGATCGGCCCCTCCTCCACCAGCGCCTGGGCGGCCTCGGCGACGGCCTGGCCCGCGCTCAGCATCAGCTTGAAACCGGGCGTGCCGGCCGCGATGGTGAGCTGGTCGGCGCGCTGCATTTCAGCGGTGGTCAGAACTTCCATGCCACTTCCCTGGTCCAAACGCCTTTTCAACAGGCACATGCCGCGCCGCCCCACCCTGGGGAACATCGATCTGCACACTTATTGAACCGTTTGCCTATTTCGTAGTCTTCGGTATTTTGTGCAGGTCGGCACCACTACTCAGAGATGCTCGTTAAAAGGCTGATAACGCTCCAACAATCAGGACATGTGCAACTTGGCATAGACCCTGCTTTCGAGGAAGCCGCTTCGGTTCGTCGTGCTCACTGGCATCTATCAGGGTGTGGCCGGCCGTTGTTGCCGGACTGGTCAGGGTTTCAGGCATAGCGAAGACAAGATCGTGCGTTAAGAAAAGCGCATCCTGACGAAGACGTTGCTATTTGATCGAAAGGCCGGAGGCGCGCAGTGAAGAAAATCGAAGCCATCATCAAGCCATTCAAGCTCGACGAGGTGAAGGAAGCGCTTCAGGAAGTCGGCCTTCAGGGCATCACCGTCACCGAAGCCAAGGGTTTTGGCCGGCAGAAGGGGCACGCCGAGCTCTACCGCGGCGCAGAATACATCGTCGACTTCCTGCCCAAGGTGAAGATCGAGATCGTGATCGGCGACGATCTGGTCGAGCGCGCCATCGACGCGATCCGCCGCGCCGCGCAAACCGGACGCATTGGCGATGGTAAGATCTTCGTCTCCAACATCGAAGAGGCGATCCGCATCCGAACCGGCGAATCCGGGCTGGACGCTATCTGAGCCGGGTGCTATCCCGAATTTTGCGACACTCCGACTAGAAAGAAGGCTGCTTCGGCGGCCTGATTTCGTTTGTGCGGTCGCGCAAAACTCGCCCGAGCGAGAATAATTTTGCTCATCTGGAAACCGACCCGCAGAGCCAAAAGGGGTATGCATGAAGACCGCCAAAGACGTCCTGAAATCGATCAAGGACAACGACGTCAAGTACGTCGACCTGCGCTTCACCGATCCGCGCGGCAAGTGGCAGCATGTGACGTTCGACGTCAGCATGATCGACGATGACATCTTCGCCGAAGGAACGATGTTCGACGGCTCCTCGATCGCCGGCTGGAAGGCGATCAACGAGTCCGACATGTGCCTGATGCCCGATCCGGTCACCGCGACGATCGACCCGTTCTTCGCCGAGACCACCATGGTCATCACCTGCGACGTGCTCGAGCCGACCACCGGCGAGCCCTACAACCGCGACCCCCGCGGCATCGCCAAGAAGGCCGAGGCCATGGTGAAGTCGATGGGCGTGGGCGACAGCGTGTTCGTCGGCCCAGAGGCCGAGTTCTTCGTGTTCGACGACGTGCGCTATTCGGCCGAGCCCTACAAGACCGGTTTCCGCCTCGACTCCTCGGAGCTGCCGACCAACTCCGACACCGAATATGAAGGCGGCAATCTCGGCCACCGCATCCGCACCAAGGGCGGCTACTTCCCCGTCCCGCCGCAGGACTCGGTGCAGGACATGCGCTCGGAGATGCTGGGCGCCATGGCCAAGATGGGCGTCAAGGTCGAGAAGCATCACCACGAAGTCGCTTCCGCCCAGCACGAACTCGGCATGAAGTTCGACACGCTGACGCTGATGGCCGACCACATGCAGATCTACAAGTACTGCATCCACCAGGTCGCGCACATCTACGGCAAGACCGCCACCTTCATGCCGAAGCCGATCTTCGGCGACAACGGCTCGGGCATGCACGTGCACCAGTCGATCTGGAAGGACGGCAAGCCGGTGTTCGCCGGCAACAAATACGCCGACCTCTCGGAGACCTGCCTGCACTACATCGGCGGCATCATCAAGCACGCCAAGGCGATCAACGCCTTCACCAACCCGTCGACCAACTCCTACAAGCGCCTGGTCCCGGGCTATGAAGCCCCCGTGCTGCTCGCCTACTCCGCGCGCAACCGCTCGGCCTCCTGCCGCATCCCCTACACCGCTTCGCCGAAGGCCAAGCGCGTCGAGGTGCGCTTCCCCGATCCGATGGCCAACCCGTATCTCGGCTTCGCCGCGATGCTGATGGCCGGCCTCGACGGCATCAAGAACAAGATCGATCCGGGTCCGGCGATGGACAAGGACCTCTACGACCTGCCGAAGGAAGAGCTGAAGCAGATCCCGACCGTCTGCGGTAGCTTGCGCGAGGCGCTCGAAAACCTCGACAAGGACCGCGGCTTCCTCAAGGCCGGCGGCGTGTTCGACGACGACTTCATCGACGCCTATATCGAGCTGAAGATGACCGAAGTCGCCCGCTTCGAAATGACCCCGCATCCGGTCGAGTTCGAGATGTACTATTCGGGCTAAACGGCCCGGAAGGTATCCGACAAGCAAAAGGCGCTCCGCAAGGAGCGCCTTTTCGTTTGAATCGTAGGGTGTACGACCTGCCCGCTACCACGTCGCCGTAAAGGCCTTCTGCAGCTCTGCCGGCGCGGTCACGCCGCCCGCGATCAGCAATTGCGTGAGCACCCGCGCCTTCTGCGGATTGAGGTCTTCGGACACGACGAACCCGTTCTTGTCGTCGTCGACCTCGACGTTCCTCGTCACGAAGCCCGACCGAACCCGCGTCGAGCGAACCACGATGACGCCCTTCTTCGCCGCAGCTTCGAGCGCATCGAGCGCCGGCTTCGAGGTGTTGCCGTCGCCGACGCCGGCCAGCACGATGCCCTTTGCGCCGTGCGAGATGGCGTCCTCGATCGGAACGGCGTCCATGTTGGCGTGCGAGTACACGATCGCGACGCGCGGCAATTGCTCGCCGGCTGGAAGCTGATAGGTCGCGCGCTTGAGACCTTGAGCCTGCGCCATGAAGCGAATGCCGCCGGCGCTGTCGACATAGCCGACCGGCCCGTCATTGGCCGAGCTGAACGTCTCGATGCTGGTGGTGTTGGTCTTGGTGACCGAGCGTGCGCCCTGAATCTTGTCGTTCAGCACCGCCAGCACTCCGCGCCCGCGCGACCGTGGGTCGGCCGCCACCTGCACGGCCTCGTAGAGATTGCCGGGGCCGTCCGCGCTGACGGCCGTCGCCGGCCGCATCGAGCCGACGATCACCACCGGCTTGTCGCCGCGCACCACGTTGTCGAGGAAGAACGCGGTCTCCTCGAGCGTATCGGTGCCATGGGTGATGACGACCGCATCGGCCTCGTTCTTGTCGAAGGCCTCCTGGATGCGACGGGCCAGCGCAAACCAGACCTTGTCGTTCATGTCCTGGGACCCGATCGACGAGATCTGCTCGGCGTTCAGCTTTGCGAGCTTGTCCAGGCCCGGCACCGATTGCATCAGCTGCTCGCCCGTGATCTGGCCGGATTTGTAGGCGCCGGTCGCACGCGCGTCGGCCTGGCCTGCGATGGTGCCGCCGGTCGCAAGCACGAGAATGCGCGGCAGGCCGGCAGCCATCGCGTCCTTGCCCGATTCGGCGGCCTGCGCCGCGGCGATCCCCCACGACCAAAGTGCGAGGGCGATCAGCGGAGCGGCGAGGATCGACGGCCGATTTCGGCGGTGGATTGCGGGTCTGGCGGCATGCTGCGTCATCGAATTCTCCTCCCGTTCAAGTTGGGATCGACATTCGATACGCCCAATGGGGCCGAAGATGGGTCAGCCTGTTGCCTGTCGCTAAGGATTGTCCCGCCGCGGCATAAAATGGTCGAGCAGGCCCGTCGGCAGCGGAAAGACCACGGTCGACGACCGTTCGCCCGCGATATCGTGCAGGGCCGCGAAGTAACGCAGCTGCATCGCCTGAGGCTCCTGCGCGAGAATCCGGCCGGCCTCGACGAGCTTTTCGGCAGCCTGCTGCTCGCCCATCGCATTGATCACCTTGGCGCGCCGCAACCGTTCCGCCTCGGCCTGTTTGGCAATCGCGCGCACCATGGTTTCGTTGATATCGACGTCCTTGATCTCTATGCCGGTCACCTTGATGCCCCAGACGTCGGTCTGCTTGTCGAGGATCTCCTGGATGTCGGCGTTCAACCTGTCGCGCTCGGCCAGCATCTCGTCGAGCTCGTGCTTGCCGAGCACCGAGCGCAACGTGGTCTGCGCGAGCTGGCTGGTGGCGGCCATGTAATCACCGACCTTGATGATGGCACGTTCGGGGTCGACGATGCGGAAGTACAGAACGGCGTTGACCTTGACGGACACGTTATCCCGCGAAATCACGTCCTGCGGCGGCACGACCTGCACCATCACGCGGAGGTCGACCTTGACGAGTTGCTGCACGACCGGAATGAGGATGATGAGGCCCGGGCCCTTCACGCCGGTAAAACGGCCGAGCGTGAAGATGACGCCACGCTCGTATTCGCGCAGGATCCGAATGGCCTGGGATAGAAACATGATGACGAGCAGCAGAAGCGCCGCATAGGTCAGATATTCCAGCATCATGATGTACCTCCCTCACCGGTCCTGGCCGGTGCGCGCCGTATCAGCAGCGTCAGGTCGACGACGTTCGCGACTTCGACCGTCTCTCCGGGCTTGAACGTTTCGGCGCCACGCGCCTGCCAGCGCTCGCCATGGGCGAAGACGTGACCTTCGCTCCCAGTCCAGTCGAGAACCTCGGCGGGCAAGCCTCGCATCGCCTGCGCGCCGACCCGTTCCGGAGCCCGGGCGGCACGCCGAAGCGAACCAAGCACGACCAGAGCAAAGCCGGTGAACACGGCGGCCGTGATGCCGATCACCCACCACGACAGGTGGTAGCCGGGCGCCTCGACCCTGAAGAGCATCAGCGCTCCCAGCACGAAGGCGATGATGCCCCCGAGACCGATCACCACCGTCGGATTGAAGGCTTCGACGGTGAGAAGCACGATGCCGACCAGCATCAGGGCAAGGCCGGCATAGTTGATCGGCAGCAAATTGAGCGCATAGAGACCGATCAGCAGGCAGATCGCGCCGACCACGCCGGGAGCGACGGCTCCGGGAGACATGAACTCGAAGATCAGGCCGTAGATGCCGACCATCAGGAGAATGAACGCCACATTCGGATCGGTGATGACCGCCAGGAAGCGGGATATCCATCCGGGGTCGATGGCTTCGACGACCGCATCCTTGGTCGCGAGGCGTTGCGTCTTGCCGCCTGCAACCTCCACCACACGGCCATCGAGCTGCCTCAGCAATTCAGCCTGATCGCGCGCGACCAGCTCGATGGCGTGGGCCTGCAGCGCGCCGTTGGCAGAGAGAGTGGCGGCCTCACGGACCGCTTTCTCCGCCCAGTCCACATTGCGGCCACGCAGCTCCGCAAGGCTGCGGATGAAAGCAACCGCGTCATTGGTCACCTTTGCCGTCATCGCATCCTTGGGCTGATCTCTGGGCTGATCCTTCTCGCTCTGCTGGTCGCCGTCCTTCTTGTCCTTGCCGCCCTTGTCCGGTGTGCCGCCCGGCAGCCCCGGCAGCGGTCCGCCAATCTGCACCGGCGTTGCCGCACCGATATTGGTGCCCGGCGCCATCGCCGCGATGTGGGTCGCATAAAGGATATAGGTCCCCGCGCTCGCCGCGTGGGCGCCGGAGGGAGCGACGTAACCGACGACGGGCACGGGCGAGGCCAGCACATCCGCAATGATCTCGCGCATGCTGGTATTGAGGCCGCCGGGCGTGTTGATTCTCAGAAGCACGACCTCGGCGCGCCGTTCGCTTGCCTTGGCCAAGGCCTCCTTCACGTAACTGGCCGACGCAGGGCCGATGGCTCCGTCGATCGACACAATCAGTGCAAGACGGCCGTTCTCCTCCGCTGAACTGGGAAGGAGGCAGCAGATCAAAGCCACGACGCCAATCGCCGCAACGAGGGCCGCCTTCATGGTCTGCACGGCAGGGCTCCCTTGCAGAGCATATGGTGTTCGCCTCTCGAACCTCAATGCAGCCGTGTGCTGGTGCAGGCCCTTGTCCTGATTGTGCGATGCAATGGAAACCGCCCCGTAGATCGGTTGAGCACGGGGCGGTGGCGGGCGGACCATGCCTTGAGCTGATCCGCCCACGCATTCCGTGCTGCTAGCGCCGGGCGATCCGCACCCCGTCCGTCCCGATCGGGCCGAACGTGCTCGCGATGATCTCAGCTGTCAGCTGCATGCCGCCGAGCGACCAGTGCGAGGGCTCCTGCTCCTCGATCCTGACCCAGACGTTGCGGCGGAAATCCGGGCTGCCCTGCCCTTCGACCTCGACGAGGAGGTCGGTGACGCGTTCGAGCAGCGTCTTCTTCTGCGCGGCATCCAGAATGCCGCGGACGGTGGAAATGGTGACGTAAGGCATGTCTCTCTCCAATCATGTCGGGTGACGACGGCGGCAGATTGGACCGGGCGCTCTCCGCAAGGCAGTGGCGGATAAGACAGAGATCAGGCAATTTCCGCCACGCGCCCGCGGACCCGATCGGATAGGATCGCGGCATCAACCCCGGGGGGTCTCATGAAGCTCGCAATTCTGGCACTGGAAGGCTGCATGCATTCGGCGATCGCCGGCGTCGCCGACATCCTGTCGCTCGCCAATCACGTCATGCAGCAGAGCGGCGCAAAATCCCGCTTCAGCTGGCAGACGCTTTCGCTCGACGGCAAATCCGTGCGCGCCGGCGGCGGCCGGATGGTCGTGGTCGATGGCGGGATCGGGCAACGCACTCGCTTCGACGCGATCCTCGTCCCCGGTAACCTCGTCGATCACGTCACGGCCGAGCGCCTGCAACCGCAATATGCCCGGGCCGGCGCCTGGCTCCGGCAGCAACACGCGAACGGCCGGCTGATCGGCGCGTTCTGCAGCGGCGTGTTCCTGCTGGCCGGCGCCGGCCTGCTCGACAACCGCCGCGCCACCATCACCTGGTGGCTGCAGGGCGAACTGCGGCAGCGTCATCCCACCATCGACCTCGCCGCCGACGCCGTCATCACGGTTGCGGACCGCATCGTCTGCGCAGCTGGCCCGATGTCGTGGGTCGACCTGCTGCTCAGGCTGATCGAGCTGGTCGAGGGCAAGGAGACCGCAAAACTATGCGCGGACTACGTCGTCATCGATACCGCGCAGCGCACCCAATCGATCTTCATGCCCGTCGGCTATCTGCTCTCGCAGGACCCGCTGCTGACCAGGGCCGACCTCCTGGTTCGCCGCACCGGCAAGGCTCCCATGACGGTCAAACGGCTTGCCGGCGCGCTCGGCCTCAGCGAGCGGACGCTGAACCGGAAGTTTCAGGAGCTCACGCACGAGCCGCCGCAGGCCTTCATCATGCGCCGCCGCGTCGAGCACGCGCGCACGTTGCTGGAGACGACGACACAGCCGATCAAGGCGATCGCACGCACGACCGGCTATGAAGACGAGAGCAGCTTTCGCAAGGCGTTCCGCAAGCTCACTTTGATGTCACCGCAGGCCTATCGCGCGCGACGGATGGAGCGGACGATGTGAGACGCCTTCGAGCCGTCCGCTTTCGTTCCGCATCCGACTCCACTTCGTTCTCAAGGAACAAATCAGAGCCGCAAAAATCAGGGCGGAGCAATTCCTACTGATTGGTTTACGTAGGGCGGATTAGCCGAAGGCGTAATCCGCCGACTGCTGGTGACGCTCATGCGCGTTCGCCAAAGTCACCGTCCGTGCTGCTCTCCTGCCCAATCCTCAGGAAACAGGCCCGCCTCGACCATCTCGGTGGAACGACGAATGCGGCCAGTCCAACACGCGGGTCACATAACCATGCTTCACGGGATTGATGTAACAATACTCGACATGGCGTGCGTAGTCGGTTTCGTCGCGGATGAGGTGCTCCCAGAATCGGTTCTGCCATATGCCACGCTCCCGTCCTGCGATCTGTACCGCGGTCAAAGGCTCCGTCTTCGGCAAGGTCTTCGCGAAGCGCGTCTTGATCAATCTCCACCGCATGGAAAAATCGGCATCGCCGTCCGGAAGCGTCCAGACTGCATGAAGGTGGTCCGGAAGAACGACAAACGCATCGATCGCGAAAGCATAGTCCCGACGCGTCGCTGCAACAGCCGCGCGCAGCGCTGCGATGTGCTCGACGAGCAGCCTCTGCTTGCGGTCGAGAAGATTGACCGTGAAGAACCAGCAACCACCCGCAACAAATGCACGGCGATAGTTTGGCATTGAAGCTGCCCAATCAAGACAAGATGGCGGATTACGCCTTCGGCTAATCCGCCCTACGGCCCGCTCTGGGCGAATGCGGAGGATGCGAGCAGGAGAAGGACCGTGACGGTGGCGCTGCGCTTCATCGCTGCCCTTAGCGAACAACGCCAGCCGCGTCGTCCGTGCTCGGGATCAGCCAATCGAGCCCGATCAGGCACACTTCGAGGACAACGAACGCGACAATGCCGCCGACCCAGCCGAAGAAGACGATGGAAAAGGTCCCGAGCAAGATTGCGCAAAACAGGTCGGCAAGCACCTTGCAGACGCGGAAGTCTCGGTCGTGTCCAGACGGGAAATACGGCATCGGGCGCCCCTTTCGCTGCTCTGGGCCCGGACTTAGCCACAGCGCGAGGCGACCGTCTACTCCGCCAGCCTGCTGATCAGTTGCGACGTCGCAATCGAGATCCGCCGCTCCCCGTGCAAGGGCAGCGTTCGCAGGTCACCGGCAGCCCTCCAATATCTTTGGATCAATCCCCGGGCGGAGATACTTCCTCAATTCTTCGGCTGGCCGAAATCAAGCGGCGGCGGCAGCTCGATGTCCGGAATTTCGATCTTGATCTTGTCCAGATCCACCTTCCTGGGAGCATCCAGCAGCCCCGTGACCGTGATCGGGAATGCGATGACGACCGCAACCATGATCGCCTGCAGGCCGATCCAGGGCATAGCGCCCCAATAGATGTCCGAGCTCTTGACCTCCTTCGGCGCAACACCCCGCAGGTAGAACAAGGCGAAGCCGAACGGCGGATGCAGGAAGGAGGTCTGCATGTTGACGCAGAGCATGACACCGAACCAGATCAAGGCAGCATCCGCCCCGACGACGGGAGTGAGCAGCTTCTGCGCGATCGGCGCGATCATCGGGATGATGATGAAGGCGATCTCGAAGAAGTCGAGGAAGAAGGCGATGAAGAAGATGAACAGGTTCATGAAGATCAGGAATCCCCAGACCCCGCCCGGCAGCGATGTCAGCATGTGCTCCAGCCAGACACCACCGTTGCAACCGAGAAAGACGATCGAGAAGCAGGTCGATCCGATCAGGATGAACGTCACCATGCAGGTGATGCGCATCGTGGTCTCGTAGCCCTGCTTGACCAGGGTGCGCAGGTCCGGAATCCTGACCGCCTCGATGCAGACCCAGGCAACGGCGAGATAGGCAATCGCGAAGGCGATCTTGAACGCCAGATTCTGCGTGAAGTAGATCCCGATGATGGTGCCGACACCCGCCGCCGCAACGCCGACGAGCAATATCTTGCGGCCAGCCAGGCTGAAATCCTTGTGATGGATGACGGCAAGGACGATCGCGCCGACGGCGCCCATCGCGCCTGCTTCGGTCGGGGTGGCGAGCCCCAGCATCATCGTGCCGAGCACCACGAAGATCAGAACAGCGGACGGAATGATGCCCAAAAGGCATTTGCGCCAGAGCGCCCAGCCAGTGAGCGTCCTTGCTTCCTTGGGCACGGCCGGAACGTGGCCCGGCTTGATCACGCTCAGCGCAAACGTGTAGCCGGCGAACAGTGCGATCTGGAGGATCGAGGGGCCCCAGGCGCCCAGATACATATCGCCGACCGACTTCCCGAGCTGGTCCGCGAGCACGATCAGAACCAGCGACGGAGGCACCAGCTGGGTAATGGTGCCGGAGGCTGCGAGCACGCCGGTGATGTAGCGCATGTTGTAGCCGTACCGGATCATCACCGGCATCGAGATCAGCGCCATCGCGATGACCTGCGCCGCCACGGTGCCCGTGATGGCGCCGAGGATGAAGCCGACGATGATCACGGAATAGCCGAGGCCGCCGCGAATGGGGCCGAACAATTGCCCCATTGAATCCAGCATATCCTCGGCGAGGCCGCATCGTTCGAGGATCGAGCCCATGAACGTGAAGAAAGGAATTGCCAGCAGCAGCTCGTTGGCCAGAACGCTGCCGTAGATGCGCTCCGGGATGGCCTGGAGGAAGCTGAACCCGAAAAATCCCTCGTGAATCGCGAGAAATCCGAACGAAAGCCCGAGAGCGGCCAGCGTGAAGGCGACCGGAAATCCGATCAGCATGGCCAGGACCAGCCCGCCGAACATCATCGGCGGCATCATTTCAATCGTGATCATTGGGTCGGCCGCTCGTATTTCGCATCGATCGTGACTTCACCACGCAAGGCCGCAATGCGTTTGATGGCCTCCGAGACGCCTTGCAAAGCCAGCATGAAGAATCCCGCAGGCAGGACAAATTTGATCGGCCACCGGAGGAGGCCGCCGGCATTGTTGGACATTTCGCCGATGATGAACGAGTTGTGGAACATCGCCCATGAGAGGTAGCTGAGGAGCAGGCACGCCGGGACGAGGAATACCAATGTCCCGATCAGGTCGAGCCACAGCTGGCCGCGCTCGGAAAGCATGAGGTACATGATTTCGACGCGCACATGCTCGTTACGCTTGAAAGTATAGGACGAGCCGAACATCACGACGACGGCGAACATATACCACTGCGTCTCGAGCCAGCTGTTGGAGCTGTAACTGAAGGCATAACGGATCATCGCATTTGCAGCGCTGACCACGCAGGCCGCGAGCACCAAAACGTTGCAGACGTTGCCGACTTTTTCATTCAGCCAGTCGATAGCCGTACTTACCGCCAACAATGGGCGCATCGATGCCTTTTCCCCGCTCGCTGAGTGCTACCCCCCAGGCGAGCAGGACCATGGCGCTGCAGCAGCAGCCTTCCATTTCTGCGCGGGAGCTAGTTCCCCTCCTGATGCTTCCGCCCGTTCTTGTTTTGGGCAAGACAAGACACGTTCAGGTCTCGCCCGCCGCGTGAAGCGAGGCCACCATTACCGTCGCCCAATTCCGGGTCAACAGGAAAATTGGACAGTTTGCCGCAGCGGGGTCTAAAACATCGTCGCAGTGCTTAACGGGTTGACCTGCGGGGCATGGTCGAAGCGCGGGCGCGCCTACCCTTCCACGTCGTACTGCTTGCAGAGGTGATCACCGATCTGGACCAGCATGGCAACGCATTCAGGGTAGCCGGGCCGGTCCGAGGTGGCCTGGTCCGCGCTGGCTCGAAACTCCCAGGAAGTACCATCTCGGAGGATCGAGATTGTCATTCCATCGGGACAATCGGCGTGGACCTTCAACTCGGCCTTCGCCATGGCGATCAGTTCGCTTTCCGTCTTCACAGGTCTGCTCATGAAGGTCATCCTCCGTCTTGGGGCAGAACTTTAGTTGTATCTGCCAAATCCACCAAACAAGTCTTCCCGATAAAGCAGCTACCGGCATTGGGATAGCGCAATCCCTTCCGGTCCGCTCGGTCAGCGATGGGGATCACTCCCCGAGACGCGTCGGGCAAAACACCCGGTCAAGCCCTTGGCGCAAAAATATTCCGCTTTCCCGAATTTCGGATTTGTGGCATACCCTCGCCCATCCCGGCCCCTGCCAAAGGGGCGCTTCGCGATCGTCACGAGATGCGGGCCGGGTGGCGGTGGACGCGGTA
This sequence comes from Bradyrhizobium sp. CCBAU 11430, assembly GCF_028128855.1. Classification (NCBI taxonomy): domain Bacteria; kingdom Pseudomonadati; phylum Pseudomonadota; class Alphaproteobacteria; order Hyphomicrobiales; family Nitrobacteraceae; genus Bradyrhizobium; species Bradyrhizobium sp. CCBAU 11430. The sequence continues at coordinate 55,981 of NZ_LBJV01000062.1, read as the reverse complement.
GCGCCGGCGCGGCTCGGCATGATGACAGGGCGGGCAACCGTGAGTCCTCAGGCCACGCGATACGACACGGCGCGGTCACAGCAGTTTCGTCGATGCCAGAGGGCGAGCACACGCAAGCCTTCCGGGATTTCGGCGGGATCGTCCGCGGACGGAGAAGTCGTGTGGTCCTGACGCCCGGGGTCTGTGCGTCAAGGCTTGCGGTGATGCGGCGGCCCGACCGGGCACGCGCATCGATCATCCCGCAAGGCGACGGGGGCAATAGTGCATCGCTCCCCGAGGAGAGCACGAAGGACACCGTTAAAACCATCCGCGCAGGGAAGGCCGGGCGACCGGCATCACCTGTAGTCCACCCCGTGTGCATTTCTGTCGCGCACGGACTTGCGGGTGCCGCCGGCGCCCGGCCTTCCCTGCGCCCTTTGGTCTTCAAGGAGCGCGAACGACAGCAAGCCTCGGGCGAAACGCGCCGCGAGAGCGCGAAGGCGTGTCTGCGAGTTGCGCTGAGAGCGTGGAGATGCCGACGATGCACCTTGCTCCGTTATTGCGAGGAGCTCTTGCGACGAAGCAATCCAGAATCCCACCGCGGAAAGATTCTGGATTGCTTCCGCCTTCGCCAAGGCTTCGGCGGACAAGTCGCTACGCTTGCAATGACGGTGGGAGAAAGCGCCTCAGCCGCCTCTCGTGCCCCGGACGCAGCGCAGCGCCCCTTAGCGGTGCGCTGCAGAGCCGGGGCCCATGTCGCAGCGGCGCGCGGGCAGCGCTGGGTCCCGGCTCTGCGCAGCAGCGTAAGGACGCTGCAGCGAGTCCGGGACACGAGAGGACCCTACGCCGCCGCGCGTTGCCGCGCGACCAGGGCCTCGCCAAAGGCTTCGAACAGCTTGCGGTTGACCGGATTGCGCTGGGGATCGTATTCGGCGTGCCATTGCACGCCGAGCGCGAAGGTCGGGGCTTCCGCGATCCGGATCGCCTCGATGGTGCCGTCCTCGGCGACGCCCTCGACGAGCACGCGCTTGCCGGGATCGAGGATGCCCTGGCCATGCAGCGAATTGACCCTGATCTTCTCGCAGCCGAGCAGTTTTGCGAACGCCCCGCCCGGCGTCAGTTCGACGTCGTGACGGTCGGCGAACACCACGGTCGGATCGGGGTGGATCTCGCCGTTCTCGAGCCTGGGCATGCGATGGTTCATGCGGCCGGGAATCTCGCGGATCTCGGGATGCAGCGAGCCGCCGAAGGCGACGTTCATCTCCTGGAGGCCGCGGCAGATGCCGAACAGCGGCACACCGCGGGCGACGCAGGCGACCGAAAGGGCCAGCGCCACCTCGTCGCGATGGATATCGTACGGCTCGTGGCGCTCGCAGGGATCGACATTGAAGCGCGTCGGATGGACGTTGGCGCGGGCGCCGGTGAGCACGATGCCGTCGACCACGTCGAGCAGCGCGCCGATATCGGTGATATCAGGCGCGCCCGCGAACATCATCGGCAGGCCACCGGAAACCTCGGCCACGGCGCGCAAATTGCGCTCGCCGACCATCTGGACCTGAAATCGATTTTCGACGCGATGGGCATTCCCGATCACGCCGACGACCGGCTTTCTCATCTGTCGTTCCGCGCCTCTCCGATAAGAAGATTCTCCAAACATGCCCTTGGGCTGGAACAAATTCAACAGAAGGGATCGCGGGACGGCAATGCTATTTTCGCGCAAATGCCTCCCGGGCCTCGCCCCCGGCGGGCAGCCCGGCGGCCTGCAGTGCGGTTGCGGCAGGATCGCCCGGGGCGGCCAGCCAGGGCAGTTTCGCATCGATGCCGCGCGTCACGGGCTCTCCGAGCACCCCACCGAAATCGATCGGCCAGAACCCGTTGGGCTCGACCTCGGCAGTGATGCCCCGGATCGCATAGCCCTCGCCCAGAACCGCCTCCGCATGGTCGCCGGCGACAAGGCGGGCCGTCTTGGGATCCTTGGGATCGCCAAAGCTCACGAGCACCGGCACGAGGTCTGCCTGCACCGGGACAACGCCGGTCTGCCGGTGGATATCGTTGAACGAGACGCGGTTGCCGCGCGCGGCGCCATAGGCACGGAGCGCGACATAGTTGATGTCGTCGAAGTCCAGCTTGGCGTCCTGCCGGTGCGCCAGCAATGCCACCAGATTCTTGCTCTGGCCGAGGTCGACGAACACCGCCTCCCCGCGCATCGTGGTGCGGCCGCCGCGGTTATAGTTGCGGTCGGGCACGACGGCCAGAACGCCGGATCCGGCCTTGATCCCGTCAGGCGTCGTGACCTCGACCGTGAGACGAAATTTGTGGCCGGGCCGGTTGATCCGGATCTGGTCGCCGACCACGAGCACGGCGAGAAGCCCGAGCAGACCGGCCCATTTGCTGATGAAGCTCAAACCGCCCCCATTGCTCTTTCCTCATCGCTCTGCACCGTCGGCACGCCGACGTCAAATCAGCGCGTTGACGCGGTCTTGATCCGAAGCGCGTTTGCCCGGAGAGTGCAGCGCGCATTGCGCTGAAAAGGACCCGATGTGACCATGTCGTCCAAAGATGAACGCTCCCGGACCCGCGGCGACCTCGCTTGGGCGATCTCGGTCGGGGGCATCGGCGTCGTGCTGTTCACCGCGCTGCTCGCCTTCACCTGGTATTTCGCCGCCACCCTGCTGCTGATCTTCACCGGCATGCTGCTCGGTCTCGGCCTCAACGCGCTGACAGGCGCGCTCGGCCGCCGCGTGCCCCTGCCGCATCCGGTGCGGCTCGCGATCGTCTGCACCGCGCTCGCTCTGATGCTGGCCGGCATCGCCTATCTCGGCGGCGCCACCATTGCCGAACAGGCTTCGCTGCTGAGCAAGACCATCAAGTCGCAGATCGGGAACGTGAAGTCCTTCCTGGACAACCACGGCATCGACACCAGCTTCTTCGATTTCGGCAACGGCGCGACCGACGCCTCGGCCACTGCGCCGTCGGAGACGGCGCCCGCACCAGCAGCGCCCTCGCGCGGTCCCCTGCCCGGCGCCGGCGCGCTGGCCTCCAGTGGCGGGGCGATCGTGAGCCAGACTTTCAAGCTGCTGCTCGGCACCATCCACGGTGTCGGCAACATCTTCATCGTGCTGTTCCTGGGCTTCGCCTTCGCCGCCCAGCCGGCCGTCTATCACGACGGTCTGCTATTCCTGGCGCCTGCCAGGCACCGCACCCGCGTCGCCCTCATCATCGATCGCATCAGTGAGACTCTGGAGCGCTGGCTGATCGCGCAGATCATCGTCATGCTCGCGGTCGGCGTGGTGACCTGGATCGGGCTTGCCATCATCGGCATCCCCAGCTCGTTCATCCTGGGAATTCAGGCCGGCCTGCTCGCCTTCATCCCGACCATCGGGGCCATCATCGCCGGCGTCGTCGTGGTGCTGGCGAGCCTCGCCTCGGGCTGGATCCCGGCGCTATCGGCCTTTCTGCTCTTCATGGGCGTGCACGCCATGGAGAGCTACGTGCTGACACCGATCCTGCAGCGGCAGGCGCTGGACATTCCGCCGGCCACCCTGTTCGCGTTCCAGATCGTGCTCGGCGTCGTGTTCGGCATCTGGGGCCTGGCGCTGGCACTGCCGCTGGTCGCCATCGCCAAGGTCATGATCGACCATTTCAAGACCTATGAGGCGCCGCCTTTGGCAGAAGCGGCCTAGAGCATGATCCGGACCCGAAGGGCCGCGTTAGCGCAAAGTGCGCAGCGGTTTTCCGATAAGATCATGCTCCAGAAATAAACCCTCAGGTCGTCAGCACGGTCTCGGTGTGCTCCACCTCGGGCGGCGAGGCAAAGTACTGGCCAACGAGGCCCCGCCATTCGGTGAAGTTTTCCGAGCCGCGGAAATCGACGGTGTGATTTTCCAGCGTCGCCCATTTCACCATCAGCCGGTAGCGCTGCGGCTTCTCGATCGATTTGTGCAGCTCGAAGCCGTGAAAGCCCTTGGAGCGGCCGAAGGCGGCCCTGGCCTTGGCGACGGCGGCCTCAAAGTCCTTCTCGCTGCCCGGCTTGACGTCGATTTGCGCGATCTCGGTGATCATCGGTTTCCACCCTTTTTGTTCGATGGGCGTGTCTAGCGCAGGCAGCAAGAAAGAAAAAGGCGCCGAAACGGCGCCCTGGTCGGCCCAAAAATGCAGGTCTCTCAGAGCAGCAGCAGGACGGTGCCCGCCACGATCAGGGCGCAGCCGATGAACAGCGCGAGCGGCCAGTAGCTGCGGCGGCCTTGCGTGTAACGCCCCTGCGCGCGGCGCTCGGTGATCAGCGCGCTCTCGTATTCGTCCGCGGTCGAGAACAGACAGGCGAAGCCGCTGCGTGCCGAGGCCGCAGCGGCTTCGAGCGACATCAGGGCAGCTTGCGGGTTCTGTCGACGGATCGATTCCATGACCGCAATGGTAGGGATCGAATGGTAAACAGAGGATTACCGCGGGTGCTGCCTTGCGTCTCAGGCGGTAGCCGGCCGCGGCTGCGGCGCACTGATCCGCGCGGCGCTCTGTCGGCGCCAGTTCTCCAGCGACAGCGGCAGCTCCTCCGCCGCCTCGACGCGGTTACGGCCGCCGCGCTTGGCCTGGTAGAGTGCGGTGTCGGCCGAAGCCAGCAGCACCTCGAGCTCGGTGCCGGCGGGCCCGCCGGCGACGCCGATGCTGACGGTGGTGTCGACCGGGCCTTCATCGACCACGACGCCGGACGTCTCGAACGCCTCGCGCACGCGCTCGGCGACCAGCACGCCCTCCTCCAGCGAGCACGGCAGCAGCGCGGCGAACTCCTCGCCGCCGATGCGGCCCGACATGTCGGTGATGCGCAAATTACTGACGACGACGGTGGAGAACAGTTTCAGCATCTCGTCGCCGGCGGGGTGGCCGAAGCGATCGTTGATCGACTTGAAGTGATCGATGTCGAAGATCATCACGGTCACGGGACGTCCGGCCTTGGCCTCGCGCTCGATCACGCGGCCGCAGGCTTCCGAGAAGCCGCGCCGGTTGAGCATGCCGGTCAGGGGATCGGTCGACGCGGCGGTGCGGTGCGCGGTCACGGTGCGCTCGGACACCAGCATGAAGATCACGAACACGGTGCCGACGGCGTAGAGGATGAGTTCAACCGCGAACACCTTGACCCAGATGCTCTGGGAGAAGCCGGCATCGTGCGGACGCAGGAAGCTGCCGATCAGGACCGGCAGCATCAACACGCAGCCATGCATCACCGGCATCACGAAGGCCGGCCAGCGCCGCTGCAGGCTCTTGCGCCGTTCGGTCCAGAGCTCGCTGGCGGTCAATGCCGCGTAAACCGAGACGATGCCGGCGCCGATGATCATCCGCAACATGGATGCCTCGGGGTCGAGCAGCGTGACGGCGGCGACCCAAGCGAGCGCGCCGAGCACGAGACCCGGCCAGTTCGGCTTGCGGCCGTGGAAGACCCGCGCCGCATTCCACACCATGCCGCAGGCGACGAAGCCGACCGCGTTCAGCGCAAGGTAAAGATGCGGGCCCAGCCTGTCGCCGGCCGCGGTCCACAGCGCGACGGAGGCGGCACCGAGCAGATACGCGGTGCCCCACCATTTCAGTGCAGGGCTGTTCTCCTGCCTGCCGAAAAACACCATCATGGCGCCGAGCAGTGCGGCAACCATGGTGGCGACCAAATAGAGCGTGATGCTATCGAGCGACATCATGTCGGCCCCCTCTAGAACATAGCAGTTACGCGACCGGCCCAGCCGATTTGCGCGCCCTTCCGAATGCGACGCTAGGTCGCGCGAGTTCCATTCAGGTTTTCGCGGGAGGCCAAGTTTTCGGGAAACACGCCATCAATTTGCATACAAACGAACAACAAAAAGGGCGCTGAAATCAGCGCCCTTTTGCATCTCATTGAAGCCGCTTTCGCGGCGAATGTGACCGAAGCGATTAACGCTTCGAGAACTGGAAGGACCGGCGGGCCTTGGCCTTGCCGTACTTCTTGCGCTCGACCACGCGGGAGTCGCGCGTCAGGAAGCCGCCCTTCTTGAGCACAGAGCGCAGCTCCGGCTCGAAATAGGTCAGCGCCTTGGAGATGCCGTGACGGACCGCGCCGGCCTGACCGGACAGGCCGCCGCCGGCAACCGTGCAGATCACGTCGTACTGGCCCGAACGCGCGGCCACGGAGAACGGCTGCTCGATCATCATCCGCAGCACGGGACGGGCGAAATAGACCTCGACCTCGCGCGAATTGACGGTGACCTTGCCGGCGCCCGGCTTGATCCACACGCGGGCGACCGCGTCCTTGCGCTTGCCGGTGGCATAGGCGCGGTTGAACTTGTCGACCTTCTTCTCGTGCTTGGGCGCATCGGGCGCCGCCGCCGTCTTGAGCTGCGAGAGCTGGTCGAGCGACTGGATGGATTCGGCCATGTTATGCGGCCCTCGTGTTCTTGCGGTTCAACTTGGCGATGTCGATCTTCTCGGGCGTCTGTGCCTCGTGCGGATGATCGGCGCCGCCATAGACGCGGAGATTGCCCATCTGGACGCGACCGAGCGGGCCACGCGGGATCATGCGCTCGACGGCCTTCTCGAGCACGCGCTCGGGATGCTTGCCCTCGAGGATCTGGCGCGCGGTGCGCTCCTTGACGTGACCGACATAGCCGGTGTGCTTGTAATAGGTCTTCTGCTCGCGCTTGCGGCCGGTGAGGACCGCATGCTGCGCATTGATGATGATGACGTTGTCGCCGCAATCAACGTGCGGGGTGTAGGTCGGGAGGTGCTTGCCGCGCAGGCGCATGGCGACGATGGTGGCGAGGCGGCCGACGACCAGACCCTTGGCGTCGATCAGCACCCACTTCTTCGTCACCTCAGCCGGCTTTGCCGAAAAGGTTTTCATGTCAGAGTTTCCGTGGACGGGGAGCATCGGCGCGAACACCGCACCGGACTGCGCGGTTTTCTAGAGAAGAGACACGCAACGGTCAATGCCCGGCAGCGGAAATTAGTACCGCAATATCAATTACTTAAAAATATGGTGCTATATTACCTGCAAAAAGCTCAAACATTTGGAATGGAATAGGTCGAGGTGACATGGGCGATCGGATCGGGCGAGCTGCCGGACAACAATTTCACCTCCCCGACCGCCAGCCGCTTGCCGAGCTTGAGCAGCCGCGCCTCCGCCAGCACGTCCTGCCCGGGCCCGCCCTTGCGCAGGAAGTTGATGTTGAGATTGGTGGTGACGGCGAGCCCGACCGGCCCGATCGCGGACAGGAGGACCACGTACATCGCGAAATCGGCCAGCGCCATCAGCGTCGGGCCGGACACGGTTCCGCCCGGTCGCAGCATCCTTTCGCTGTAGCGCTGGCGCAAAAGGCAGGTCTGGCCGTCCGCGCTTTCGATCGTGATGTCGTCGCCGCTGAAGGCCTGGGGAAACTCCTGGCGGAGGAACTGCTCGACCTCTGCCACGCTCATTTTCGCTAACGCCATGCTGTTCCCCACCCTCGCTTCACTTGCCCTGTTACATTAAGTTATCTGCGTCATTCAAATGCAATAATCCAACGGAAACGCTTCGATGTCCGCCCAGGCTGCCCGCGCCCCCTCCCCGCAACCGCCGATCCTGCTGCGCGAGACCGTAGGCCCGATCGCCGTGCTGACGCTGAACCGCCCCGCCGCGCGCAACAGCCTGTCGGCGGCGATGATCGCAAGCCTGCATGCCGAGCTCAATGATATCAGCAGCGACAAGGCCGTCCGCGGGGTCGTGATCGCCGCCAACGGTCCCGCCTTCTCCGCCGGCCACGACATGAAGGAGCTGACCGCGCGCCGCACTGACCCCGATCGTGGCCGCGCCTTCTTTGCCGAGATGATGACCGCCTGCAGCGCGATGATGCAGGCGATCGTGCACCTGCCAAAACCTGTGGTCGCATCCGTCCGGGGTATCGCGACCGCGGCCGGCTGCCAGCTCGTGGCCAGCTGCGATCTCGCCATCGCCTCGGAGGACGCGAAATTCGCAACGCCGGGCGTCGACATCGGCTTGTTCTGCTCGACCCCGATGGTGGCGCTATCGCGCAACGTGCCGCGCAAGCAGGCGATGGAGATGCTGCTGACGGGCGAGCCTGTTACGGCCGCGCGCGCTCGCGAGATCGGCCTCATCAACCGCGTGGTGCCCGCCGGCACCGAACGCGACGCCGCGATCGCGCTGGCGGAGCAGGTCGCGCTGAAATCGGCCTACACCGTCAAGCTCGGCAAGGAGGCGTTCTATCGCCAGGCCGAGATGAGCCTTGCAGATGCCTATCGCTATGCCGCAGAGGTAATGACCGAGAACATGATGGCACGCGATGCCGAGGAAGGCATCGGCGCCTTCATCGAGAAGCGCACGCCGACATGGCGGGATGAATAGAATTCGTCATTGCGAGCGAAGCGAAGCAATCCAGAAATCCCTCCGCGGAAAAAGACTGGATTGCTTCGTCGCTTCGCTCCTCGCAATGACAAGGAAAAAGAACAAATGAACCACGACGCCTATTCCGACAATTACATCCGCGCCATCCTCAACAGCGTGAAGTCGATCGCGATGGTCGGCGCCTCGCCGGTCAATGTGCGGCCGAGCTATTTCGCGTTCAAATATCTGGCGCAGCGTGGCTACGACATGATCCCGGTCAATCCCGGCCATGTCGGCAAGGAGCTGCTCGGAAAGCCCTTCATCGCCTCGCTGTCCGACATCGGCCGTCCCATCGACATGATCGACATCTTCCGCAATTCCAGCCACATCATGCCTGTCGTCGAGGAAGCGCTCACGCTCGACCCGCTGCCGAAGGTGATCTGGATGCAGCTTGGCGCACGTGACGACGTGGCGGCAGCGAAAGCCGAGTCGGTCGGTATCAAGGTGGTGATGAACCGCTGCCCCAAGATCGAATATGGCCGCCTGTCGTCCGAGATCTCCTGGATGGGCGTGAATTCGCGCACGCTCAGCTCCAAGCGCGCGCCGGCACCGACGCAAGGCATGCGGCTATCCCTCAATCGGATGAGCGTCGGCGGCGGCGACACTGCGGCCTCCGATCGTGCCGCCAAAAACAAGACCGGGCAAAGCTGACGCAATTGCGAGGGATTCATTTTGCCAACGCGACAATGCGTAGCAAGATCATTCCCAAATGGTCTTGATGTGACACGGCGCCTTGACGCCGAGCGCGGCGCCCATCAGCATGCCGCGCGATTTCAGACCAAGAGAACAGGACGCCCTCAATGAGCGATCGCCTTCCGGGATTTTCAACCCTCGCCGTGCATGCCGGTGCACAGCCCGACCCCACCACCGGCGCGCGCGCGACTCCGATTTATCAAACGACGTCGTTCGTGTTCAACGATGCCGACCACGCTGCCTCGCTGTTCGGTCTGCAGGCGTTCGGCAACATCTATACCCGCATCGGCAATCCCACCAACGCGGTGCTGGAAGAGCGCGTCGCCGCGCTCGAAGGCGGCACGGCCGCGCTTGCGGTGGCCTCGGGCCATGCCGCACAGGTCGTGGTGTTGCAGCAATTGATGCAGCCCGGCGACGAGTTCATCGCCGCGCGAAAACTCTATGGCGGCTCTATCAACCAGTTCACGCACGCCTTCAAGACCTTTGGCTGGAACGTGGTGTGGGCCGATCCCGACGATATCGCAAGCTTCGAGCGCGCGGTGACGCCGCGCACCAAGGCGATCTTCATCGAGTCCATTGCCAATCCCGCCGGCAGCATCACCGACATCGAGGCGATCTCGACGGTGGCGCGGAAGGCGGGCGTGCCGTTGATCGTCGACAACACGCTGGCCTCGCCCTACCTGATCCGCCCGATCGACCACGGCGCCGACATCGTCGTGCACTCGCTGACGAAGTTCCTGGGCGGTCACGGCAATTCACTCGGCGGCATCATCGTCGATGCCGGCACCTTCGACTGGTCGACCGGCGGCAAATATCCGATGCTGTCGGAGCCGCGACCGGAATATCACGGCATCCGCCTGCAGGAGACCTTTGGCAATTTCGCCTTCGCGATCGCCTGCCGCGTGCTGGGCTTGCGCGACCTCGGCCCCGCTCTGTCGCCGTTCAACGCCTTCATGATCCTGACCGGCATCGAGACCTTGCCGCTGCGCATGCAGAAGCAGTGCGACAATGCGAAAGCGATCGCCGAATTCCTCGCCGGCCATCCGGCGGTGGCGTCGGTTAGCTATGCGGGCTTGGCAAGCGACAAGTATAACCAGCTCGCGCGCAAATACGCACCGAGGGGCGCGGGCGCCGTGTTCACCTTCAGCCTGAAGGGCGGCTATGACGCCGGCGTCAGCCTGGTGTCGAAACTGCAGCTGTTCTCGCATCTCGCCAATGTCGGCGACACCCGCTCGCTGGTGATCCATCCGGCGTCCACCACGCACAGCCAGCTCGACGACGCCGCCAAGGTGAAGTCCGGCGCCGGCCCCGACGTGGTGCGGCTCTCGATCGGCATCGAGGACAAGGAAGACCTGATCGCCGATCTGGAACAGGCGCTGGGGGCGTAGCTTTCCCGGTCATTCCGGGACGCCTGAATGCGCCCCGGAATGACGTCCCGGTTAACAGTCATTAACCATATCTGCCCCATACATCGTCCTTGGATCGCCCTTTTGATTCGGAGCCGACGATGCTGCGCTGGATGGTGCCTGCCCTTGCGGCGATGCTGACGGTTTCAGCCGCCGTTGCCGCTGACTTGCCGGCCACGCCGAAGCGGCGCGCCGCCGCTCCGCCACAGGAGCCGCCGCAGGTCTATGTCGATACCGACCCGGATGCGCTGATCTCGCCGGCCTATGGCATCGGCAGCTATATCCGCAATCTGCCGGGCACGCCGCTGCTGCCGGGCTCGCACACCTTGCCGGGCTACTACGGCCGCCCCTGGAGCTACGACTATCAGGGCGCGTATTACGGCGGGAAGCAGGTCGATTATTTCTGGCGCCTACCCTACGCGTGCGGCATCTACGGCTATTGCTGATCAGCCGGGCTGGCTAATCGGAACCGCACGCGGCTGCGCCTCCGCAGATCGCCGCGAAGCGAGCCGCTCCACCTGCATCACCGCGAGCGTCAACACGACGATTGCGACGGCCTGATGCGACAGCGCGAGGTCGATCGGCACCTGGTTGAGCAGCGTGAGAATGCCGAGCACCGCCTGCAGGCTCACCGCCGCGAACAGCCAGAGCGCGCCGCTTGCGGCCGCACCTGCGCGCGAACGCACCGCGTCGATCGCATGCAGCGCGGCCAGCGCGAACAGCGCATAGGCGGTCATGCGGTGCTCGAACTGCACCGTCAGCACATTGTCGAACATGTTGCGCCACCACGGGGTCTCGAACCACAGCCGCTCGGCCGAGGGAATGAACGCGCCGTCGATCTGCGGCCAGGTGTTGTAGGCGCGCCCGGCGCGCAGGCCCGCAACCAGCGCACCGAAATAGATCTGCACGAACGTCACGACGAGGAGCAGCGCGCCCGTGAAGCGCAACCGCGCAGACGCCGCGATCTGCGGCCGCTCCTTGAGCCGCCGCACCGTCCAGACGATGCCAGCAAAGATCAGGAGCGCGAGCACAAGATGCGTCGCCAACCGATATTGCGACACCTCGACCCGCTCGGTGAGACCCGAGGCGACCATCCACCAGCCGACCGCGCCCTGGAGACCGCCAAGCGCGAATAGAAGCCACAGTCTACGTTTCAATTCACCGGACAGCCCACCGCGCCACAGGAAGAACAGGAACGGCAAGAGATAGGCGACGCCAATGAAACGGCCGAGCAGCCGGTGGCTCCATTCCCACCGGAAAATCTGCTTGAACTCGGACAGGCTCATGCCCGCGTTGAGCTCGCGATATTGCGGGATTCTCTTGTAGGCCTCGAACGCCTCGGTCCACTGCGCTTCCGACAGTGGCGGGACGCTGCCCGTGACCGGCTTCCATTCGACGATCGAAAGGCCGGATTCCGTGAGCCGCGTCGCACCGCCGACCAGCACCATCAGCGCGATCAGCGCGGCGACGGAGATCAGCCACCAGCGCACGGCGCGATGCGGGTTGGTTGGAACGGAATTCGTCGTCATTTCAGGCGCTAAAACCAGGGCTTGAACCGGACTGCGTGCCCCTTATAGTCCCCCGCTCCCGCAGCGCAAGTTACGCGAAGGCCGTATAGTCAGCCATGACGATCCGCACCCGCAAGTTCCTCGGCGCCATCCTGCTCCTGGTGCTGGCCACGGTCTGGGCCCTGCTCGGCATGGCGGCGGCGCAGATGCCGTGGATCGCCGAGTCCGGCTGGCGGCAGGCGATCTATTACGTGGTGGTCGGCATGGGCTGGGTGCTGCCGGCGATGCCGATCGTGAGCTGGATGCAGCGACCTGATCGCGTCAAGTCTGGCTCGTAGCGGTCGGCCTCACCGGCGCAAACGCAACACCCGACACCAGCACGCGCAACATACGCAGCGAGCGCACGCGACCGTCCCAGGAAATCCGCGGCAGCGCGCGCAGATTGGTCCGCCCCTCCGCGTCCACGATGCCCGGGATCGTCGACACCGCGCTGGCAAAGCCCGCCTCCTCCGCCATCACAACGTGGCCGCGCCGGAACGAGGTACGATCGCCGAACGGAAAGGCGAGATGCCTGACATCGCGGCGGAAGGCCGCTTCGGCAACGGCCTTGCCCATCGCCATCTCGCGCGAGGCTGCCGTATCCTTCATGTTGGCGAGAACCGGATAGTTCACCGTGGCGCTGCCGATCGTGACGAGCGGATCGGCGGCGAGCTTCGCCAGATCCTCCCAATCCATCGACGCTTCGCGCGAGAGCGCGGCGAGATCGATCCGGTAGCGCGTGCAGAGATCGGCGATCGCGGCCGACAGATCCGCCGGCGACAGCGAGCGCAGCCAGCTCTCGAGATGCGAAAACAGCGCCTTCTTCTCGGCATTGCCGGTGACGGTGAAGCGCTGCTCCTTCTCACCCATTATCAGATTGATGCGGCTCTCGCGCGCGATCACCTGTTCGAGCCCGAGCCACCAGGCCTGCCCGACGCCATCGGGAAACGCGGTGGGCACGTAGATCGTGAAGGGCACGGCGTGCTGCGCCAGCACCGGATAGGCAAAGTCGATCAGATCCTTGTTCGCGCCGTCGAAAGTGAGCGCCACGAAACGCCGCTTCTCCGGCAGTGTCACCGCGCGCCGGCAGACCTCGTCCATGCCGAGAAAATCGTAGTTCCAGCGCTTCAACGCGCGAACGGCGCGGTCGAGAAATTGCGGCGTGATCTCGTCCGCGCGCAGCGGCTGAAACCCGCCGCGCCGCCGTGGCCGCACCCGCGCAAAGCGCAGGATGGCGCCGGCACCGCGGCTGCGCAGCGCAGCCTGGCCGGTGAACCAGGCCAGCTCGAGGCGCAGCCGTTCCAGCCATCTGTCGTCGGATGCCAAAATCTTGACCCTTCGCGCCCTGAAGGCGCCCGTTCCCTCTCCATTGTCCTTACCCTTTGTTGACATTTCTTTGCAAAGGTCGGCCACAGGCCGAATTACGTCTATTTTGATTTCTCGACAGGTTTCGCGAATGACCATGGCTGCGGCGATGCAAAGCCGGACGGCAGAAGCGCCAGCGCGGTCGAAAGCGAGCCGTATCGCGCATGTCGATATCGTCACCGATCTCGGCGCCGCGGAGGCGGTCTGGCGCGCCTTCGAGGAGCCCGGCCATCTCTTCACGCCCTATCAGCGGTTCGATCTGCTGAGCCCTTGGCAGCGACTGGTCGGCGAGCGCGAGGGCGCGCGGCCCTTCGTCGTGATCGGCCGCGACGCCGATCACACGCCATTGATGCTGCTGCCGCTCTCGCTGCGCCAAAGCCACGGCGTGCGTACGGCCTGCTTCATGGGCGGCAAGCATACGACCTTCAACATGGGCCTGTGGAACGCCGCGTGTGCTGCGCAGACCACTGCCGCAGATCTCGATACGCTGCTTGCGCCGCTGCGCGAGCACATCGACGTGCTCGCGCTGACGCAGCAGCCGCAGCGCTGGCACGGCCAGCAGAACCCGTTTGCCCTATTGCCGCGGCAGAGCCCGATCAACGGCTGCCCGCAACTGGTGCTGGAGCCGGGCGGGCCGCCGGCATCGCGGATCAGCAATTCCTTCCGCCGCCGCCTCAAGAGCAAGGAAAAGAAGCTCCAGGCGCTCGCCGGCTATCGCTATCACCTTGCCACGTCAGACGCGGACGTCACCCGCCTGCTCGACTGGTTCTTCCGCGTCAAGCCGGTGCGGATGGCAGAACAGAAGCTTCCAAACGTCTTCGCCGAGCCGGGCGTCGAGCAGTTCGTCCGCAGCGCTTGCCTTGCGCCGCGCGGCGAAGGCCGCGTCATCGACATCCACGCGCTCGAATGCGACGACGAGGTGATCGCGATCTTCGCCGGCGTCGCCGACGGTGAGCGCTTCTCGATGATGTTCAACACCTACACGATGTCCGAGCACGCCCGCTACAGCCCCGGCCTGATCCTGATGCGCTACATCATCGATCGCTACGGCGAGCGCGGCTACCGCTCGCTCGACCTCGGCATCGGTTCGGACGACTACAAGCGAATGTTCTGCAAGGACGACGAAGACATCTTCGACAGTTTTGTCCCGCTGACCTCGCGCGGCAAGCTCGCGGCGATGGCGATGTCCTCGCTCAGCCACGGCAAGCGGCTGGTGAAGCAGAACCAGATGCTGTTTGATCTGGCCAGGCGGCTGCGGCAGGCATTCGGGTAAAGCCTCTCCGCGAACGCCGATATCGTAGGGTGGGCAAAGCGACTTGTCCGCCGTAGCTCGCAGAGCGAAGGCGGAAGCGTGCCCACGTCTTCTGTTACTGTATGGAATAGGTGGTGGGCACGACGCGAACGCGCCTTTGCCCACCCTACGATTCCGAGTGCGCGAGAGGGAAAGAAAAGCCTACGCCGCCACCACGCGCGGCGCCTCGATCGCATCCGAAGCCTGCACGGGCTTGCTCAGCATCGTCACCTCGCTGAAGCCGACCGCCCGGAGCTGCTCGCACATCAGCGTGCGCGCATCGCTTGCCATCGAGGCATCGGGCACCACGACGGCGCGGGCATGCGCCGTCAGCAGCTCGGCCGGAAGGTCGGAGGCGCTGCCGGCGTCGACCAGGACGTGATCATAGGCGCGCAGCAGCGCGTCGATCGCGAGCGTCACCCGCGGCGATTGCAGCACGCTGCGGTCGAAGCCGGGACGGCCGGCCATGACAAGGTGGAGCCGTGACAGCTTGTCCCGGGTGATGATTTGCGCGAACGACGCCTCACCCTGCATCAGCTCGGCAAGGCCGGGCGCCGAAGCATCGACGGACACCGCGGCAATCGTCGGCGAGGACGCAGCGAGATCGACCACGACGACGCGCGCCTCGCGCGCCAGATGCCGGGCGAGCGTCAGCGTCGACAGCGTAATGGCTTCGCCGGAAGCGGTGCCGAGCACAGTGACCTTCTTCGCCGCAGCGCCCGCGGCGCGCAGGCCGCCGGCCAGATTTTCGATCTCGGTGAATTCGGTGACGTCGGCATGATCAGTCATCTCCGGCTGAAGCCGCGCGGCCTCTGCCATGACCGGATCGGCGATCGGCTCGACCTCGGGCCGCACAACCGGCTGGACGACCGGTTGGACAACCGGTTCCCGGCGCACCGGTGCCTGCGTTTGCGCCGGGCCGACCGCCACAGCGCGCGGTGCGGTCTGGCGCAACAGCTCGCCGGTGACGACGACGCCGGACGAAAGCAGCAGCGTCGCGATCGTCGCGATCAGCACGATCGGCAGCTTCTTCGGGTAGGCCGGCGTGTTCGAAACGATGGCGCGCGAGATGACGCGGCCGTCGGTCGGCGCCGTGTCGATGGTCTCGCGGGTATTGGCCTCGCGGTACTTGGCGAGATAGCCTTCCAGCAGATCGCGCTGCGCCTTGGCCTCGCGATCGAGTGCGCGGAGCTGGACGTCCTGGCCGTTGGTCGAGGTCGCCTGCTTCTTGAGCTGCTCGAGGCTCACGGTCAGGCCATCGACGCGGCCGCTGGCGATCCGCGCGTCGCTTTCGAGCGAGCGGGAAATCTTGGCCGCTTCGTCGCGGATCTGATTGTCGAGGTCGCCAAGCTGCGCCTTCAGCTCCTTGATGCGCGGGTGATTGCCGAGCAGCGTGGACGACTGCTCGGCGAGCTGCGCACGCAACGTCACCCTTTGCTCCGACAGCCGCCGCATCAATTCGGAGTTCACGACTTCGGATGCCTCGATCGGTTTGCCGCTCTGGAGCATCTCCTTGATCAGCCTAGCCTTGGATTCCGCATCCGCCTTCAGCGAGCGCGCATTGTTGAGCTGGGTGTTCACCTCGCCCATTTGCTGGTTCGACAGCGTGGTGTTGTTGGTGCCGATGAACAGGCTCGACTTGGAGCGGAAGTCCTCCACCCTGGCCTCGGCGTCGGAGACCTTCTTGCGCAAGCTCTCGATCTCGCCGGCGAGCCACTGGCTGGCATTCTTGGCCTGGTCCTGGCGCGCATTCTGCTGGAGCACCAGATAGCCGTCGGCGATCGAATTGGCGACGCGGGCGGCAAGATCCGGATCGGCGGACTGGAATTCGACCACGATGACGCGCGATTTGTCGACGGCATAGGCCTGCAGACGGTCGTAATAGGCATCGAGCACGCGCTCTTCCGGCGTCATCGAGAACGGATCACGGCCGATACCGATCATCGCGGCCAGCGACTTCAGTGGCGAGATGCCCTGCAGCACCGGATCGAACTCGGGGCGTTCGGCGAGCTTGTTCTTCTTGATGATCTCCCGCGCGAGATCGCGCGACAGCACCAGCTGCACCTGGCTGGTGACGGCCTCGGCGTCGAGCGCCTGCCGCTCCTCGGCGCGGTCGCTGCTCGGGCGCAGGAATACGTTCTCGCGGCCGTCGATGAGGATGCGCGATTCGGACTTGTAACGCGGCGTGACGAGATTGACGATCGCAAAGGATGCGACCAGCGCCAGCACCGTCGGCACGATGATCCAGCCGCGCTTGCGCGCCAATGCCGCGCCGAGCGCGTGCAGGTCGATATCGCCGGACTCGACTTGGGCGTGCTTCGTGACGATCGGCGCAGGCCTGACTTCGATCTTCTGCTCGATCTTCCGCTCGATCTTGGGCTCGACTTGGACGTCAGCCTTGACGTCAGCTTTGGGCGCGACTTCGGCCTTGGACTTTCCAACAGCCCGCGCAACCACCGCCTTGTCCTTGCCGGCACGCCAGAACGCTAAACGCATCGAACACTCCCGCAGGGGCAACGCCACAAGCTACCTCAACCCCGGCGATTACACTCCATTAAGGTTGCCGCTGGGTTAATCGCGGCATGCGGCGACTTGCGCAGGCGCACGCGTCACCGTTTGTTAACCACGAGGCCCCTTAATCTGTCTCGATATTTTCCTAGGAATTGTTCGGCATTCGCCGTCGAGCGCTGGTTTTGATTCATGCCCCCCTCTCCTGACCGGCCGCTTCGTATCCTGCACGCCGTGCGTGCTCCGGTCGGCGGCATCTTCCGCCACATCCTCGACGTCGCCAACGGCCAGGTCGACCGCGGCCACCATGTCGGCATCCTCGCCGATAGCCTCACCGGCGGCGAGCGCGCCGACAAGGCCCTCGCCGAGCTCGCGCCGCGGCTGAAGCTCGGCGTGCACCGGATGGCGATCCGCCGCGAGCCCTCTCCGGACGACGTTTTGGTGTGGCTTCGCATGCGGCGCCTGATTGCCACCCTGAAGCCCGACGTCATGCACGGCCACGGCGCCAAGGCCGGCGCCTTCATCCGCATGCGGCGACGCTCCGACGACACCATCCGCATCTACACGCCGCACGGCGGCTCGCTGCATTATCCCCTCAACACCTTGAAGGGCGAGTTTTACGCGCGACTCGAGCGCTCGCTGATGGATTCGACCGACCTGTTCCTGTTCGAAAGCGCGTTTGCCCGCGACACCTATCAACGCATCGTCGGCACGCCCAAGGGCGTGGTGCATTGCGTCTTCAACGGCGTCACGCCCGAGGAGTTCGAGCCGGTCGTGACCACCGACGATGCGACCGACCTCGCCTATGTCGGCGAGTTCAGGCACATCAAGGGCGCCGATCTCCTGGTCGATGCCGTGGCGCGCCTGCACGAGGGCGGCAAGAAGGTCACGCTGACGCTCGGCGGCGACGGCGAGGAGACGGCGGCGCTGAAGGCGCAGGTCGAGAAGCTCGGTTTGTCCGGCGCCATCCGCTTCATCGGTCACGTCAAGGCGCGCTACGGCTTCTCCAAGGGGCGGCTGCTGGTCGTCCCCTCGCGCGGCGATTCCATGCCCTATGTCGTGATCGAGGCCGGCGCGGCCGGCATTCCCATGATCGCATCGCGCATCGGCGGCATTCCCGAGATCTTCGGCTCCGACAGTCCGGCCCTGTTCGCGCCGAGCAATTCCGAGGCCATGGCCGAGGCGATCGCGGCCGCACTCGACGATCCCACCGCAACGGCGCAGCGCGCCGTGTCCTTGCGCGAACGCATCTCGGCGCATTTCTCGCAAGCCGCCATGGTCGACGGCGTAATCGCCGGCTATCGCGATGCATTTGCCAATCATTAACCATCCTTAAGCCCGCTTTAGAAAATCTTCCGATTTGTTCGATAATCGAAGGACCGGGGAATGCCGCCCGGGGCGCCAACGCCATTGGCCCGCGGGTGCTTGAAATGGACGTGGACGCCCGTGGAACCGCTCAACGCACGCTCGATGCTCGATGCCGCGACCAGTGCCGCGGCGAAACCCGCTGACCAACCCTTCGTGGAGCGCCGCCGCCGGCTCTCGCCCGCAGCCCTCGACGTCGTCAACCAGAAGGTCGCCCGCGCCTATTCACCGATCGTGATCGCCGGCTTCGTGCGCGTGGCCGACTTCGCGCTGCTCAGCCTCGTCGGTATCGCGCTCTATGTCGGCTACGTCATGCCGCTCTCCGGCTTCAGCTGGGTCTATCCCGCCGAGGTCATCGCCGTATCGATCGCCGCCGTGATCTGCTTCCAGGCCGCCGACATCTATCAGGTGCAGCTGTTCCGCGGGCAGCTCCGGCAGATGACACGGATGATCTCGTCCTGGTCGTTCGTCTTCCTGCTGTTCATCGGCATCTCCTTCTTCGCCAAATACGGCAGCGAAATCTCGCGGCTGTGGCTCGCCGCCTTCTATTTCCTCGGGCTCGCCGCGCTGCTTGCCGAGCGTCTGGTGCTGCGATCGCTGGTGCGCGGCTGGGCGCGCCAGGGCCGGCTCGACCGCCGCACCATCATCGTCGGCGCCGACAGCAACGGCGAGCAGCTGGTCGAAGCGCTCAAAGCGCAGGAGGATTCCGACATCCACGTGCTCGGCGTGTTCGACGACCGCAACGACAGCCGCGCGCTCGACACCTGCGCCGGCGCGCGCAAGCTCGGCAAGGTCGACGACATCGTCGAATTCGCCCGCCGCACCCGCGTCGATCTCGTGCTGTTCGCGCTGCCGATCTCGGCGGAGACGCGCATCCTGGAAATGCTGAAGAAGCTCTGGGTGCTGCCGGTCGACATCCGCCTTTCCGCGCACACCAACAAGCTGCGGTTCCGGCCCCGCTCCTATTCCTATCTCGGCGAGGTGCCGACGCTCGACGTGTTCGAGGCGCCGATCACCGACTGGGATCTGGTGATGAAATGGCTGTTCGACCGCGTCGTCGGCAGTCTCGCGCTGCTCGTGGCGCTGCCGGTGATGGGACTGGTGGCGCTGGCGGTGAAGCTCGACAGCCCCGGCCCGGCGCTGTTCCGCCAGAAGCGCTTCGGCTTCAACAACGAGCGCATCGACGTCTACAAGTTCCGCTCGATGTACCACCATCAGGCCGATCCCACGGCCTCCAAGGTCGTGACCAAGAACGATCCGCGCGTCACCCGCGTCGGCCGCTTCATCCGCAAGACCAGCCTCGACGAGCTGCCGCAGCTCTTCAACGTGGTGTTCTCCGGCAATCTCTCTTTGGTCGGCCCCCGCCCGCATGCGGTGCAGGGCAAGCTGCAGAGCCGGCTGTTCGACGAAGCCGTCGACGGCTATTTCGCCCGCCACCGCGTCAAGCCCGGCATCACCGGCTGGGCCCAGATCAACGGCTGGCGCGGCGAGATCGACAACGAGGAGAAGATCCAGAAGCGCGTCGAGTTCGACCTCTATTACATCGAGAACTGGTCGGTGCTGTTCGACCTCTACATTCTCCTGAAGACGCCGATCTCGCTGCTGACCAAGAACGAGAACGCGTATTGAGTTTTCCGTCATGCCCCGGCTTGACCGGGCGATGACAGCGGTGTTTGGCGTCCGAATAGCGTGAGCATGTGATGGCGTATGCGGCGACAGCCGGTGGAGTGAACGTAGCCGTACCGGCTGCGCCCGGCGTGCTGGCGCTGCAGCGCGCGCTGGTGTGGCTGGTCGGCGCCTCCGGCGCGGTCGTCTTCATCGAGCCGAGCCCCTACGAGATCATGACGCTGCTCGCAGCCGTCACGTTCTTCGCCACCGGCCTGCGGCTGCGGCTCGCGCTGATGCCGCTGGTGCTGATGCTGGTCCTGCTCAATGTCGGCTACACCATCAGCGCGATCCCGCTGTTCGAGCGGTCCGAGGTCGTAAGCTGGATCGCGACCTCCTGGTACATGGCGGTGACGGTGGTGTTCTTCGCCATGGTCACGTCCGAGGACACCGCGGCCCGGCTCGACATGCTCCGCCGCGGCCTCGTGGTCGGCGCGATGATCGCCTCACTCCTGGCGGTCGCCGGCTATTTCCACCTGGTGCCCGGCGGCAACGACCTCCTCACGCTCTACGGCCGCGCGCGCGGCACGTTCAAGGACCCGAACGTGCTCGGCGCCTTCCTGATCCTGCCGGCGCTGTTCGCGCTGCAGAGCGTGGTCTCGGACAAGCTCGGCAAGGCGTTCCGCAACGTCATCGCCTTCGGCATCATGTCGCTCGCGATCCTGCTCGCCTTCTCACGTGCCGCCTGGGGCGGCCTCGTGCTGACCTCCGCCTTCATGCTGGCGCTGATGGTGCTGACCAGCCGCACCAACGCGCAGCGCTCGCGCATCATCATCATGGCGATCGTGGCCGCCGTGCTGGGGCTCGCGCTGATCGCGGTGCTGCTGTCGTTCGATTCCACCGCCGAGATGTTCAAGCAGCGCGCGAGCTTCGACCAGAGCTACGACGAGGGCCGCTTCGGCCGGTTCGGCCGCCACATCCTGGGCGCAGAGATGGCGCTCGACCTGCCGTTCGGCATCGGCCCCCTGCAATTCCACCGCTTCTTCCCCGAGGACACCCACAACTCCTATCTCAACGCCTTCATGTCCGGCGGCTGGCTGTCCGGCGTGTGTTATCCCGCGCTGGTCTTCACCACCGTCATCATGGGCTTCCGGCACATCTTCGTCCCGGTGCCCTGGCAGCGCGCTTATCTCGCCGTGTTCTCCGCCTTCGTCGGCACCGTCGGCGAAAGCTTCGTGATCGACACCGACCACTGGCGGCACTTCTGGATGATGCTGGGCGCGATGTGGGGCATGATCGCGGCCGCGCAGATCTACAAGATCAGGGCTGGCGAGGACGCGTCTTCAGCTTGAGAGCCGGACGTTTTTCCGGCGGCGTGTCGAGCAGGCTCTTCAGCGCCTCGGTTGCCGCGAGCACACCCTTGTAGCCCTCGTTGGCGAAACGCAGCAGCAGCCGCAATTCCTCGTCGGAATAGCCGCCGAACACCTTTTCCATCGCCTGCTGCATCGGCACGTAGAATTGGCCGATCTTCATCGCCGCGTCCGGCACGACGGCGATGAAGACCTTGCGGCGGTCTTTCTCATCCCGTTCACGGCGCACCAGGCCGGCCTTTTCGAGCCGGTCGATCACGCCGGTGATCGCACCGGTCGTGAGGCCCGTGACCTCGGCGAGCCTTCCTGCAGTGACGCGTCCTTCGAGATACAGGATGTCCATGCATTCGAGATCGGAATTGGCAATTCCGGCAACGTTGGCAACGGTTTGCCCATAGAGCACGCCCTGCGCGGACGACCGGCGCATGGCGTCCTCGAGCTCCTGCAGCAGCGCGTTGCGCGCCTTCGTCCTTGACAAGGCCGACCTCATATCTTAGGCGATATATATCTTAGTCACTAAGATATTTAGCGACCGTAATTCCTCCTAGCACCACGGAAACGTCGGGAGCAAGCCATGTCCTATCGACCCCGCAAGGCCCTGATCATCGGCGCCGGCATTGCCGGCCCCGTGGCCGCGATCCTGCTGCGCCGCGCCGGCATCGAGTCCGCGATCTTCGAGGCCTGGCCCTATTCGAAGGGCATCGGCGGCGGCCTTCAGATCGCGCCGAACGGCATGCATGTGATGGACGAGATCGGGCTGGCGAATGAGTTGATCGGCCGCGGCTCGGTCGCAGAATCCTTCGACTTCTATTCGCAAGGCGGCGTGAGGCTCGGTTCGATCAACCGCGACATGGAACGGCGCTTCGGCCAGCCTGCGGTGAACGTCTGCCGCGCCACGCTGAACGAAATCCTGATCGACAAGGCCTGGTGCGCCTGCGTTTCGCTCTATTTCGAGAAGCGCCTGATCAAGGTCGAGGATCGCGGCGACCAGCCGATCATTGCCTATTTCGCCGACGGCACCACCGCCGAGGGCGACTTCCTGATCGGTGCCGACGGCGTGCACTCGATCACACGTCGGCAGGTGGTGCCGGACGGACCCCAGCCGTTCAACACCGGACTGATCGGCTTCGGCGGCTTCTTGCCGCACGCCGTGCTCGACGGCAGATCGATCGGCCGGCACGTCGAGACCACGTTCGGCCAGAGCGGCTTCTTCGGCTACGGCTATTGCAGCCCCGATCCCACGGACGGCGTGATGTGGTGGAGCACGCAGCCCGCGCACGGCATGGACGCCGCGATGTTTCGCGCGCTCGACCCGTCGACGCTGAAGCAGCATCTGCGCGGCTTCCACCGCGGCTGGCACGATCCGATCCCCGATATCATCGAGGCCGCCGAGAACATCGTGGTCACCGACACGCTCGACGTAGCGACCCTGCCGACCTGGTCGCGCAAGCGCTCGCTGCTGATTGGGGACGCCGCGCATGCGACCAGCCCCCATGCCGGCCAGGGTGCTTCGCTCGCGCTCGAGGATGCGATGCGGCTCGCCCGCCTGATGCAGGACGGCCAGGAGCTCGGCGCCACCTTCCAGGCCTTCGAGGCCGAGCGTCGCCCGCGCACCGAGAAGATCGTCGCCATGGCCCGCCGCAACGGCAACAGCAAGCGCGAATTCAGCGCCACCGGCGCGTGGGTGCGCAATCAGATGCTGAAATGGCTGCTGCCGCTGGGATCGAAAAGCATGGAGTTCATGTACGCGTATGATGCGCGGGCGGTGTAACAGAGACGGTGCCGTAGGGTGGGCAAAGCGCAGCGTGCCCACCATTTCTATCCAATCGGGACAATGGTGGGCACGGCGCGTTGCGCCTTTGCCCACCCTACGGCACCGAGCTAGCCCTCCACCCCGAACGTCAGCCCGGCATGATCCTGCAGCCGCTTGATCAGCTTGTGCTGCATCGCTGCGCCCGGGGTCCAGAAGCCGGCCGGAACGTCCGCGGCGTCGCGCAGCAGGCAGATCGCGCATTCGGAGATCATCTTCGAGGTCGAGCCGTAGCCGGGATCGCGGTCGCCGGTGACGCCGGCGCGGACCATGCGGCCGTCGGGCGCGATCGCGACATAGAGCAGGTTAAATAGACCGTTCTCGCGCTCTTCCTTCGACGGCCCCTCGCCTGGCTTCGGCGCATTCGGGCCGGTCTTCTCGGCATTGACCGCCATCACGCGCTTCGCGTTGGCCTCGCCCTTCTCGCCGGGACCGGTCAGGACCATCTCGTCGTAGACGAACTCGCGGCCGTAGGGAAAGCCCATCAGCATGTTGGAGCGATGGACGTTGCGGGTGTTGATCAGCGCCATCATGAACGGCGCGGCCCAGGATTGCAGATCCTCCTCGTAAGCCGCTCTGTTGCCTTTCGGCTGCTTCGGACCGGTAAATCCGGGCGTCAGCGCAAAATGGTCGTTGAGGATGGCGACGAGGCTGAGATCCTTGGCGACGGCATCGAAGGTCGCCTTCGCGCTCGCCGCTGTCCCGCCTGACAGCGTGCCGCGCATGTCGCGCACGCGGCCCTTGACGCGCGCAGCAGGCGCGCCGAACACGCGCCTGGCCTCTTCCTGCACGAAGAATGTGCCGAGCTCGAACGGCACGGAATCATAGCCGCAGGAAAACACGATGCGCGCGCCGCTCGCCTTGGCCGCCGCATCGTACTTGTCGATCATCTGGCGCATCCAGACCGGCTCGCCGCAGAGATCGAAATAATCCGTGCCCTGTGCAACGCAGGCTGCGAGCAGCTCTTCACCGTAGAATTGGTACGGTCCGACCGTCGTGATCACCGATCTGGTCTGCGCCACCATCGCCTTCAGCGAGGCCGCGTCCGACGCATCCGCCACGATCAGCGGCGTATCCGCGGGCGCGCCGATGGCGTCGCGCACCGATTTGAGCTTGTCGAGGCTGCGGCCCGCCATCGCCCATGTCAGCGCCTTGTCGTCCTTGTAATGTGCCGCCAGATACTCGGCGACGAGCTGGCCGGTGAAACCGGTCGCGCCGTAGACGACGATGTCGAATTTCGCAGAGCTCATGACTGGCCTTTACTTCTTCGCGTAGCTCACGCCCATGCCGGCACGGACGTCGCTTTGAATGCCATAGGGCGGGATCGGATAGCGCAGGCCGTTCCTGGCCAGCGCCTTCATGCCTTCAATTGCCTTGGCGAGATGCGACGGCTTCAAGGCCATCAGCATCTCCTCGTCCGGCACGCCGCCATAGCGCCGTTCGGCATAGCATGGCAAGGACAGGCTGGGCTCCCCGGTCTTGAGCGCCCGCCCCCAGGAATCCGCGCAAGCCGTCTCTCCGACCACGCCCCATTCGAACTTCTTGTAGCCGGTATATTGCAGCCCGTTGATCAGGATGATCATCTGTCCCGGCGTCGCATAGACCAGGCAGATGTCGGGCGGATCGAGCCGGCCGCTGGCGAGCGGACTGACGGCGAGCGCCTGATAGTGTCCGAATGGAACCACGTCCAGCGCCGCCTGGCGCTTGCGCGCGTCGTCCGCGGTGCCGTGCCAGACCCCGACATAATTTTCACCGGCGAGCCATTTCTCGTCCTGCGGCGCAAGCCCGATCACCGCGCGGCATTGCGCGCCGACAAGGTCATCGGCCGTGATGCCGACGGTCCAGCCCAGCCGCGCGGCCATGCTGACGATCTGGTCGGTGGTGTGGATCGCATTCGGCCGCCGGATTTTCGGGATCGCCTCCATCTCTGCCGCTTGCGCGAACAGCTTCATGCCGATCACTGTCGTCTTCAGCCGCAGCAGGCTGTTGAGATCGGCGACGAGGCCGCCAAGATCGATGCTGTCTGCACTCTGCTGTTGCATGGCTTCCTCCGGCCCGGCGATTGCGCCGTGTGTTCTTGTTTTACAGCTCTCGTTCTAGTCCTTGCCCGGTCCCGGAAGCAACTCGCCGGTCCTGCCCATCAGACGGTAGGCCACGAGGCCAATCCACTCGCGCACCGCGACTTCGGTTCGGCCCAGCCCGTCCGCGCCCATATTGGTGAAGGCGAAGAGATCGTCACGCCCGCCCATCCGCCAGTCCACGGGATAGGCCTCGACGTCGAATCCAGCCTTGCGGAAGATCCCCATCGAGCGCGGCATGTGGAAGGCCGATGTCACCAGAAGCCAGCGCTCGCCCGACTTCGGCGTCACCAGCTGTTTCGTGAAGATCGCATTCTCCCAGGTATTGCGGGAGCTGCGTTCCAGGACGAGGCGCTCTTTCGAGATGCCCAAATTTTCCAGGATCGGCGCGGAGTAATCCGCTTCCCTGGCATCAGTGGAGACGAGGTTCGCCGTCCCCCCAGTAAACACGATGCGCGCATTCGGATAGCGGCGCGCGAGCTCGGCCGGCGCAAACAGACGATCGGCGGCGTGCGCGACCACCGGCGTGCGATGCGCCGCCGACAGATCGGTGTCGACGGAGCCGCCGAGCACGATGATGCCGTCGGGCGCGCCGCGCGCAGGGTCCCACGCCGGAAAGCGCGACTCCAGCGGATAGATCAGGAGATTGCCGAGCGGCGAGAACGCCGCCAGCGCCAGCAGCACCAGCGTGGTCACGGCAAGCTTGCGGCCGAGCGCGGCAAAGCGCGTCGCCATCAGCACCAGCGACAGGATGCCGAGCTCGACCATGAAGTTGATCGGCAGCAACGCGGTGCCAAGCGTCTTGGAAAGGACGAAAAACAGGGGAGCCTCGCTGGAATGAACTGGCCGGTCCGCGCGGGGCTTGACCTGCCCGGCGATCTTCAGAAATCTTCTTGAAAGAGGATCGATCGCCGGGTCAAGCCCGGCCTGATGAAAGCGACCGGACGCGGCACATGACCCATCACCACCTGCATTCCAGCCCCAAAACCTGCCATTGGGGCTTCTTCGAAGCCGCGCTCAAGCCCGTGCTGACGATCAAAAGCGGCGACGAGGTGACGGTCGACACCATCAGCGGCGGCCCCGACATGCTGCCCGACCGCGACAAGTTTCACATTCCCCCCGAGATGTTCGAGGTTCACGCCAACAACGAGCGCATGCTGCCCGGCCACATTCTCACCGGCCCGATCGCGGTCGAAGGCGCCGAGCCCGGCGACGTGCTCGCGGTCGAGATCCTCGACGTCCAGCTCCGGCAGGATTGGGGCTGGAACATGATCAAGCCGCTGTCCGGCACCCTGCCCGACGATTTCCACGAGACCCGCATCCTCAACATCCCGCTCGACCGGACGCGGATGACCGGCCGCATGCCGTGGGGCCTCGACCTGCCGCTCAAGCCGTTTTTCGGCGTGATGGGCGTGTCGCCGCCCCCTGGCTGGGGCCGCATCTCCTCGCTGATCCCGCGCGCCATGGGCGGCAATCTCGACAACAAGGAGCTCGGCGCCGGCGCGACGCTCTATTTGCCGGTGTTCGTGCCGGGCGCGATGTTCTCCTGCGGCGACGGCCACGGCGTGCAGGGCGACGGCGAGGTGTGCGTCACCGCGATCGAGACCGCGCTGCAGGGCCGCTTCCGCCTGACGCTGCGCAAGGACCTGAAGTTCGACTATCCCCGCGCCGAGACGGCGACCCACTACATGACCATGGCGATGGATCCCGACCTCGACCAGTGCGTCATACGCGCGCTGCGGGACATGATCGCGCTGCTCGGCGAGCGGCGAAACCTGTCGCGCGAGGACGCCTACACGCTGTGCAGCCTGGCCGCCGATCTCAGGGTGACCCAGACCGTCAACGGCGCCAAGGGCATCCATTGCATGATCGAAAAGGCGATCGTGGACGGCTGAGCCGGCCCGCACCTCGTGACCTGTCGACGCCACGCCGCCGCCGGGACTCCCGCGCGGCGCGCCTCGTCGCGTCTAATTTCCCGTGCGATTCCAACGTGCTGAGCGTCAAGCTCAGCCTGCATTTGACTTCCACCCCCGAACCTAAATAGAGTCTTAATCGTTACTTTTATGTACCCGAGTAAGAGGCTAGCGTTCGCGCCATGGCCACCGAAAAAGCCGAGACTGACCGTATTCCCGTAACCTTGGCGCTCTCGACCATCACCTATTTGGAGAAGCTGGTGAGACAGGGCACCCACGGCACCAGCGTTCCCGGCGTCGCACGTACCCTGATCGAGGAAGGCATCCGTCTCGCCATCAAGGACGGGCTTTTGTCGATTCGCGACAATGGCAGGACGTGAGCGCGCGCCGAATGCGAGGCGGACGGATCTCGGCAAGGCGGATGGCCACATCTGCAACCTGGGACCGTGACACATGCCTGTTCTCTCACCAACGTCTTCATCGACCTGTCCTGCGCCGACGTCTTCCTCAAGCACTTATTCCGCGAGGACTTATTCCTCGAAAACCTGGACCGACGAGCGCATCGAACTTCTGAAGCGGCATTTCGAGGCCGGCCTCTCCTGCCGCGAGATCGCCGCCGACATCGGCGTCAGCCGCAACGCGGTGATCGGCAAGCTGTCCCGCCTCAATCTCACGCGCGGCCGCACCATCGACGAGCGCAAGGTTCAGGACAGGCCGGCGCGGGCGCCGAGAGCCGTGCCGCGGCTGCAATACGAGATGCTCGCCACGATCTATGGCGAAACCGACGCAACCGTGGCCACAGGTCCGATCGACGACGCCAATCGCTGCTCGCTGATGGAGCTGGCCGAGAACCGCTGCCGCTGGCCGATCTCGACGCCGGGCGCCGAGGATTTCTGCTTCTGCGGCAACGCCGCGCCCGACGCTCAGCCCTATTGCGCCGGCCATAGCCGCCTCGCCTACCGGCCGAACTCACGCGCCCGCGTGATGCGCGGCTAGCATCTGTTTGACGCGTTCTCTTGACGCGAACCGGTATCCACTTCGCTCGAAAACGCTGTGCCTCCCAAAAACGAAAAACCTCCGGCGGGGCATCGCCGGAGGTTTCTGGAGGCTTAGCATGAAGCTAAGAGCCGCAACTTTCGTATTTGGCTGCGAGATATATAGCTTAGTAACTCATGTAAGTAAATAAATCGGGGCCGACGGAATCGCATAGCTCGTCTTCGCCTTCCGCACGGGCCATTCGGATTTCCGAAGGCTCCCACAAAAAAAGCCCCGGCGGTGTCCCGCCGGGGCCGTGTCGGATCGGAGAAGACCTCGAGCTTACCAGTTGCGCTGGGCGCGCAGCAGCATGCTGTAGGTGTCCTGGTCCTTGAGCTCGTAGGTCGCCGCCGGCTTGGCGACGCCCGTCAGTGCTCCGGTCGTGATCACGCCCGAATACTTCTGGTCGAGATGGCTGTAGGTGAAGTCAGCCGAGAAGGTCAGGTTCTTCACCGGCGTCCAGCGGGTGATGACGCCGACCTGGCCGATGTTGAAGTCCGGGTTGCAGGAGCCGGTCAGGGTGGCGAACGCCGCGCTGCCGCAGATCATGCTCTTCGCCGTGCCGCTGTAATTGACCGCAGCCCACGCGCCGTACAGCGCCGTGTTCCAGTACGGGCTCCAGTTGTGGGTGAAGGCACCCCGGAAGCCGTAGGTCTTGGTCAGCTCGAGCTGGCCGCCCGGTCCGAACACCGCATCGGACACGCCGGCGAAGCCGATGCTCTGATAGGCGGCGTTCGAGCTGCCGAACATCGAGTAGCTGGTCGCGGCCAGCTCCTGGAAGTTGTAGCGGCTCGCGCCTTCGGTGTAGACGCCCGAGATGTTGATCACGTCGCCGGCGCCGGTCGGGATGTTCTTGATGCCCAACGCGAGCTGAACGGCCCAGCCCCATTTGTCTTCGGGATGACCGGTGGCTTCGGTCGCACCGTAATAGCCGACATGGTTGTCATGCGCGGCGACCGACGCCTGGAACAGGCCCCAGGCCTGGTCGACGCGAACCATGGCGACGAGGTCGGGCGAGCGGGTGCCGCCGATGTCGTTCGAGCCGTAGGCACCACCGAGAACGCCAGTGGTCGACATGCCCGCAGTGTTCCAGATGTTGGTCTGGAAGACCTGCGTCTGGTCCTGCGCCGAGAACGCGGCCGTCACACCCTGGCCGAAGTCGGCGGTGTAGGTGAACTGGGTCACGCCGTTGGTGGTGCCGCTGCCGCCGACGAGCTGGTCGAAATTGTTGCCGGGATAGTTGATCCAGGGCGCGTCGAACTGCGACACGGCCTTACCCATGGTGAAGCCGGCGAACTGGACGAAGGCGTAGTAGACACCGAGCGCGCCGCCGGAGAGATTGCCGTCGGTGCCGTTGATGTTGCCGCCGCTCGAGCCGGTGAGGCCGGTGCCGGCCGCGTTGAGGCCGATCGTGCCGCTGTACTGGGTCGCACCCGTGCCCGAACCGGTCCCGCCATAGCTGCCGGTCGTCCAGGTGAAGACCGCGTCGAAATAGGTGCGGACCACGCCGTACTCGGTCGCGGTGCGCGTGTCGATGTTGAGGTCTTCACGAGCGCGCATCGAGTAGTAGTTGGTGAGGCGGTTGTTGGCCGCGAACACGCCGTTGTACTGGGCGCTGTAATTGCCGCCGGCGTTGAGCGCCACTTCGGCACGCACATAGCCGCCGAGCTTGATGCAGGTGTCGCTGCCCGGGATGTAGTAGAAGCCCGCGCCGTACAGCGTGCAGATCTTGACGTACTCGACTGCCTTGGCCTTGACCGGAAGATCGGCCGCCTGGGCTCCACCGACGGCGATCAGACCCGCCGCAGTGCCGAGCAAAAGGCTCTTCACCAGTTTCATCTTAAAAACCTCCAAGTTGCTCATTTTACGGAGACCGGACCGTGAGGCCCCCCAAGATCCCCGTCTCTATCAATCCGCTCGGCCGCTTTCGGACACACCCGCTTTCGACGCGAGCAACGTCAGCGAACCACCTGCAACGGGACGATCGAGTACCCCCCACCGTCGCGCACCAATATGCCTGCGTCGTTCGCTAATCAAAATACTTTATTAAGTCAGCTTTCCGGTTTTCGCTAAGCCTGTGCCCCGCGCGCAACACCGGGACCAAGCCGATCGCTGAGCTGATCATCTTTGTAGTTTTAGTGACGAAATTACCCTGCCCTGCACTTGCGTCAGAGCAGGCTTGCGTGGACTATGGCCCTCCACGAACACCGGCCTGAACAATCGGTTCACGGGAGTGACGCTGTGTCCGCGACGAGGAAAGAAGGAGCGCGCCTGCGCTCGATCGGCAACCTGGATATCATCAGGCGCTTCACCTGGGAGATATCGTCGATCAACATGTATCTGGAGGAGCTGCGTCAGTTCTGGGCGAAGACGCTTGGCATCAGCGGCCCGCAATGGCTGATCCTGATGGCCATCTCCGACCTCGACAAGGACGACGGCATTCCGGTCAACGTGGTCTCCAAGCTCCTCCACGTCGATCCGTCCTTCGTCACCACCCAGTCCAAGCTGCTCGAAAAGAAGGGCCTGCTCCGCCGTCGCCCCTCGCCGACCGACGCCAGGGTGGTCCGGCTGTCCCTGACCGACAAGACCCAGAAGCACATCGCAAGCCTCAACGAGCAGTACAAGACGATCCGCGAATTCGTCTTCCAGGAGTTCGACGAGAACGAATTGACGGAATTCACCGGCAAGCTCGCGACGCTGAAGAACCGCCTCCAGAAAGCCTGCGTCCGGATCTCACTCGACTTCTAAAGCGCGATGCGATCAGGATGAATCGTCATCGCGCTTCAGGTTGTTGTTTAAGCATGATCTTTTCGGAAAACCGCTGCGCACTTTCCGGATCATGCTTTAGGGCCCCGCGCTCAGATCCGCCGCGCGGCGGTGCCGAGCCGCGATTCGAGCCAGTCGAAGATATATTCGTTGGCAAGGCTCGGATTGTCCGCATGGGCCTGCGCCGCGCCGGTCTCGGCCGCGCTGAACACCTTCAGCATGACATCCGAACTGGCGAGCCGGGAGTTCTCGACGATCTGACGCGCCCGGTCGGCCTTGAGCCAGCCGTCCTCGCCGAGCGTGATCAGCACCGGGCAGTCGGCGCTGGAGGCCATCAGCGGCGCATGCGGCACCGGCACGATGCTGACATCGCTCATCGCGAATCGGCTGGCAAAGAAGGCCCGCTCGTGCAGGTCCCACAGGCCGCCGTCGCAGACGGCGGCGGCGAGCCGCGGCTCCTGCAACACCGCGCGCGCCACGAAGGACGAGCCCCAGCCGTCCGCGATGATCCCGACCCGGGCGAAATCGATGTCGCCGCGCGTCTCCAGATAGTCCATGACGCCGGGAATTGCGCTCTCGAGATCCCGGCGCCGCAACAGCGCGTCGAGATAGTCGTCGCGCTGGTCGCCGAGCAAATCGAGCGCCAGCATCGAGAATCCACGCTCGCGCGCATGCGGCACGAGCTTGAACAGGAATTCCTCCTTGCGATGGCCGGGCTCGCCGATGCAGATCACGGTCGGAGCCCGTCCGCTTCCCGTCGGCGCGGGAATGAAGTAGCCCTGCAACGCATGTCCGTCGAGCCAGGGGATGGTCACGACTTCGCCGGCGGGCCCGCGCGCCGCGAGATAGCGGCGGGCGCATTCCTGCATCGCGAGCACCGCAACCCAGCGGCGCTCGTCGGCCGGGTCGAGCGGCATCGCCGCCGCACCGTAGTAGTTCATGGCGCGCAGCCAGTTGCGCTGCGCGCTCGCCATGTGGCCTTCCGCGAACGCGGCCTCGGCGCGCTGCCGATTGGCCTGCGCCAGCTTCTTCCACTCGCGATGCCAGGACCGGTCGTCACCGCGCTTCAGCTGCCGCGCGATCATCAGGCATTCGGCGATCGTGGCGCCGCCCTCCTGGGCCGCGGTCAAGAGCCGCGTAAATTCAGCGGAGATGTCCTCCCGCTCCGGGCAAAGGATCCAGTCGTCGGAGAGGCATGCGGGAATCATCGGAGCTACGCTCTATCATCGCGTTATCCCCGATTGAGTAAACTATTTCAGTTTACCGACCAAGCAGCCGTGCACCGAATGAGAGCCGTTCGAGATCACCATCGCTTGAACGAAACGGCCCCCTCGCATGCGTGACATTCCAATTCGTCATGAGGCGACGAACATTGGCAGGAGGTGGCACGTACAATTATCTGCGCGCCTCTTGCCATGATGATTATCATACCTATATCGGCGCGCCTTTCGAGGCGGTCTCAACCGAGCCGCCAGCCGACCTCCTGCGTAAAGCTTTCGTAGAAGGCGCGGTCATAGGCATGCTCCGGCGTGGCGCGCACGCGTTCGTCGAGTCGCTCAGCGTCCTCGCCGACGAGGATGCGCCAGCGCTCCGCCTTGACCCCGTCGAGAATGATCTTCGCGGCTTGCGCAGCCGTGGTCGGCGCATCCTCCAGGAAGCTGCGGGCGCGTTCGGCGAACGCCGCCTGGATGTCCTCGTCCGACATCTTGTCGGCATCCGGCACGCCGGCCGCGACCATCCGCTTGCGGGTCAGCGCGACCTCGTCGGCATTGAGTCGCTCCGATCCGTCGGCGCTCTGCACCTTGCGCGAGTTGGAGACGATCGAGGTGCCGATGTGACCGGGCATCACCACCGAGCATTTGACGTGCGGCGCATGCAGGCGGAGGTCGTTGATCAACGCTTCGGTAAATCCCTTCACCGCGAACTTGGCCGAGCTGTAGGCGGTGTGCGCCTGGCCCATGCCGATCGAGGCCCAGAAGCCGTTGACGCTCGCGGTGTTGACGATGTGGGCCTCGTCCGCCGCGACCAGCATCGGCAGGAAAGTGCGCACGCCGAGATAGACGCCGCCCCAGCAGATGTTGAAAGTGCGCTCCCACTGCTCGCGCGTGTTGGTGAACAGGCTGCCGCCGCCGCCGATGCCGGCATTGTTGAACAGCAGGTGGATCCTGTCGGTCTTCTGCTGCTCGGCGAGCTCGTCGCGAAAGCGCTTCAGATGATCCTCGATCGAGACGTCCGCGACATGCGTCGTGACGTGCAGGCCCTGCGGCAGCTTCTCGACCTCGCAGAGTCGCTTGGTCTCCGCCATCGCGGCCTCCGAGACGTCGCACATCGCGATATTGCAGCCTTCGGCGACGAGTTGCCGCGCGAGCTCGCGCCCCATTCCCGTGCCGCCGCCGGTGATGACTGCGATCTTTCCTGCGAAATCCTTCATGGGACTTTCGGCCCCTCCCTTGTCGGTATGTTTCTTCGTCATCGCGCACTCACTGGAGCGCGCACGAAATGTAGCAGCGCCGCATCCGCAAATGAAAGCGGATCGGCGATGCAATCTTCAGCATCAGTTATTTCGGCGCGCGGACTATTGGCCGTTCCGGTGCTGTTGCCACGCGGTCCGTGCATGTGAGGCAGCCTCGCCCGCGGCACATCCTTCGAGACGCCCGCCGTTGGCGGGCTCTCAGGATGAGGACTGGGTGCGTGGCAGCAGCTTCAACGAGCACCGATGTTCATCAGCCTCATCCGGAGGAGACCGCGCAGCGGTCGTCTCGGAGGACGAGGCGCTTGCTCGGCCATCGCCAGGAAGCACACGCGATAGCCCGGCCGTTGCGAGAGAGCGCCCGCGTCGCTGCCGCCACAGTCGGGCAAAAATGCCCGGTTCCCGTATTTGTCCGGCTTCGGTTTATGGGCATTTTTCTTACAATCCGAATCACCAAATGGACTCCGGACGCTGGGTCGAGTCGGCCAGGCCAGCGTGTTGTTTGCGTGTCACAGGCTCTGGCACTCCGCTTGCATCCTCTTCGTGGTCTGAAACTACCGATGAGGTGACAGGAATGTTCGTGACCGTCGTTGCCGTGCTCTGCCGGCTGAGTGCAGCCAGCTCAGGCAGTTGCATCGAGGAAATCGTGACCGACAGCAATGACGCCCGAGATGTCGATGATGCAATGTGCGATCGGCGCACAGGCGCCGCTCGCGAAATGGATGGGCGAGCATCCGATCTATCACGCCAATTGGCGCCTGGATCGGTACAAATGCGTGCCCGGCCATTACGAGATCAAGGGCCACGCCTAAGGCCCCGCAAAACTACTGATCCGAGGAAACGCCCGGGGGCCGCCGTGCCCTCCGCGCGAGCACCGTCAGCGCCAGCCCCATCGAGGCGGCGCGCCCTGTGACCACGGTCACACCGTCCCCCTAAGCCACCATGCGCATGATGAGCGCACGCGCCTTGCGCCCTTCCGGCGTCGGCATCAGCGCGTAGTTGTGTGGCTGGTCACGCAGCAGATGCAGCTCGACCGGCACGCCCACCGCCCTCGCCCGCTCGGCGAGATCGACGCTGTCGGGATAGAGCAGATCGCGAGTCCCAGCGAAGATCGTCATCGGCGCCAGGAAGCGGAAGGCGCCGTTGAGCGGACTGACGAAGGGATGGCCGACATCGAGCTCGCCGGCATAGAGCCGCCCGGCCTCGACGATCCCCGGAATGTCCTGGATCGGATCGCGCGCGGCGATCTCGATTTGCTCGGGACGGCTGACCGACGCATCTGCCGCGGGCGAGATCAGCACCAGCCGCGCCGGCTGTCGATGACCGCGATCGCGCAGCCATTGGCACGCGGCGAGCGCGAGGCCAGCGCCGGCCGAATTGCCGACCACCGTGACCTTTGCGGGTCCGGCGTCTTCCAGCAGCATGCGCAACAGCTCGCCCGTCGCCGGCACGACGTCCTTGGCAGTCGCGCGCGGCGCCAGCGGATAGATCGGCACAACGCACGACACGCGCGCCTTGCGCGTCATCTCGCCGACGAAGCGCCAATGCGCCGGCGCGATCTCGTTGATGAAGCCGCCGCCGTGCAGGAACATGACGTAGTTGCAGTCCTCAAAGCCCGACGACGGCGCGGTGTAATAGACCGGCCAGCCGCCCATCTTGGTCAGCGTCGCCTCGACGCCGCGCCCCAGGCCCGTCGGCTCGTAAGAGGCCGGCTGCAAGGCGAGCTTCTGCACATGCGCCCGCACGGCTTCGATTGATGCCAGCTGCTGCTTGTAGGGCAGCAGGGCGAGCAGCATGTTGAAGACGCGACTTTGCAGGCTTGGGGCGGGATCGCGCCGGGCCGGTGGACCGAACACGCAACCGCCCGGGCAGAACTGCAAGGCCGACACTAGTCTGGCAACGCTCATGGCCACATCCCCATCTGGCACTTTCGAAACGGCGACAAGGGGCTTGCCGACCCACCGCCACCTGCCGATATAATGCGAGTATTCGCTCGCTTTTCCTACTCGCATTCGGATCACAAGATCGTGGCTCGCCAACCGCCGACAAAACCCCGGAAAAATGCCTCGCAGGCGCGATCACGCGCCACCATCGACGCTCTGGTCGAGGCGACCGCTCGCATTCTGGTCCGCGAAGGTTTTGAGAAGGCCAGCACCAACCGCATCGCCGAAATCGCCGGCGTCAGCGTCGGTTCGCTCTACCAGTATTTTCCAAGCAAGGAAGCGCTCGTCGCCGCCGTGATCGACCGTCACAACGACGAGATCATGGGCATCGTCCGCGCCGCGCTCGTTGAAGTCGCCGATCTGCCGATCGACAAGGCGGTGCGAAAACTCGTCACCGTCGCGATCGACGCCCACCGCATCAATCCGAAGCTACACCGCGTCCTCGCCGAGCAGATCCCACGCACCGGCCAGCTCAAAGACGTCGAAGCTTACAACCGAGAGATCCAAACGTTAGTGCGCGCCTATCTCGAAAGCCGCCGCAAGGAGATGCGCAAGGTCGATCTCGATGTCGCAACCTTCATCTGCGTCAGCGCGATCGAAGCGATCGCGCACAACACGGTGCTGCACGGCGCCGAGATGCTGTCGGAGAAGATGGTGCGGACGCTGGTGGACGAGACGACGCGGATGGTGGTGGGGTATTTGAGTTAGGTGGCCCTTACGGAGATCTGCTCCAAAGCTCAAAAGTGATAGTTCACGCCCACTCGCGCCACGTGGAAATCCGCCCGGCCGAAATTTGCAGTGTATCTGGACAGGTTCGGACCAATACCCGTTGCGAGTGCGTTGGCCGTCACTGACGATTTGCCGAGGTCAACGTAAAGATATTCGGCCTTGAAGCTCCAACGAGGCGCAAAGCGCCATTCGCCGCCTCCACCCAACGTCCAGCCGGTCTGAATGCGGGAATTGCTCCCCGTGAAGCACGTCAATCCCGTTGTACAAGCAAATGAAGTGCCGCTGACGGAGATACTGAAGCCTCCAGGCGGTCCGTTTACGATGTAGTCGTCAAATGTCGCCACCCGACCAAAAGCGAAGCCGCCGGTCCCATACAGAAGAACGCTAGGCGAGACCAGCGCCCCAAAGCGCCCACGAATACTCCCCCACCAATCAATCTTTTGCTCGGCCGAGATGGTCTGTGTGAAAGCTGGGGGCAGAATCGGCGCGGTTTCGCGACCGCTTCCGCGCAAGCTGGATGCGCTCAAGTCGCCTTCAACGCCGACGAGCCATTTGCCACCCAGCTGCCAATTGTAGCCCGCCTGCAAACCTCCCGTTACACCATTCATCGAAAAATCGTGAGCGCTGAGAGCAACCTGCCCCGCAAACGGAGCTACAAGCGGAACTCCGGGATTGAAAAGGAAAGCGGAAGCGGCGTCACTCGTAAAACCCACGGACCGGTTTGCCCATGCGCCGCCAACGTTGCCGCCTATATAAAATCCCATCCAGCTCGGGCTGGAGTCAGCCGTGCGCACTTTCGTGAAAAGTGCGGGGCTTTGGTCAGCAGCTTCCGCCCCCGACGCGACACTCGCCAAGACTGCTACAGCGGCCAGCACTCTTCTCACGGGACGCCCCCTCCGCGATTCCAACGCGCCCGAAATTCTTAAATCATGTTGACGCTGCACGCTGTGACGCCAAGGCAACACTCGCGGAACGTTGCAACCGCAAACGTGCGGCCCGCGGTAACCCGCCCGAAAATTTGATTCTTTGAAATGGTCGGAGCGAGAGGATTTGAACCTCCGACCCCTAGTCTCCCAGACTAGTGCGCTAACCGGGCTGCGCCACGCTCCGAACGTCGTTCCATTAGCTAGGATCGGCGCGATGCGCAAGGCGAGGCCACAGCATTTTGGTGCCTCTCCCTCCGTGGGCTCGGAGCCCAAGCGCCCGGAACTGCCGGCAAAGCCGACTGAACCCGCTCCTCACCCGTCCTTCAGCGCCTGATCCAGCATTTCGCGGCAGGCGACGAGGTCGGCGAGGACGCGTCCGAGGCGCTCCCGGTCCAGCGCACTGGGGCCAGCCGGGGCTGCGGCCATCGTGCCGCCCTTGCGGAAGGTGGTGAGGATGTCCTCGTCGTCGACCTCGGTGAAGCGGAAGTCGATGCCTTCCTCCTCATCCCCCTGGTAGTCGTCATCGTCGCTGTCGGCGACGCCCTTGATGGGCGCCTCCTCGTCCTCGGGCTCCATCAGGCTGGCGCCGATGGCGTCCTCGATGGCGCCGAACGAGACCGCGGCGGCGCTGTCGGCGAGGCCCTGCACCGATTTGACGCCGTGCTCCTTCAGGATCCGCTGCACCCCGCGGATGGTGTAGCCCTCGCCGTAGAGCAGCCGGCGGATGCCCTTGAGCAGGTCGACATCGTCGGGGCGGTAATAGCGGCGGCCGCCGCTGCGCTTCATCGGCTTGATCTGGGAGAATCGGGTCTCCCAGAACCGCAGCACGTGCTGCGGAATGTCGAGTTCCTGCGCTACTTCGCTGATGGTTCGGAACGCATCCGGCGCCTTGTCCAAATGCCAAATCCTTTGCCGAAGGCGTTACGCCTCTTGTTGAGCCTTGCTGGCGTCACCGTTGGCGCGGTGCTGGCCGTTGATCCGCTGCTTCAGGATCGCCGACGGCTTGAACACCATGACACGGCGCGGCGAGATCGGCACCTCGGTGCCGGTCTTCGGGTTACGGCCGATGCGCTGACCCTTTTTGCGGACCATGAAGGACCCGAACGAGGACAGTTTCACCGTCTCGCCCTTTTCCAGGCAGTCGGTGATCTCCTTCAGCACGAGTTCCACGAAGGCGGACGATTCCGTGCGCGACAGGCCCACCTTCTGGTAGACGGCTTCGCACAGGTCGACACGCGTTACGGTTTTACTTTGATCGGTCATCGCCCTGCCCCACATCACGGCGAACAATTGTTGTCTGAAATTATGAGGTTACGATACGGCGGTCAACAGCGCTCATCAATGCAGACGCATCGATAATCGCGGCAAAATCCGGCAAAATTTTATCGACTGTGGCTCTACCAGCGCACGAGCGCGGAGCCCCAGGTGAAGCCGCCGCCCATGGCCTCCAGCAGGACCATATCGCCCTTCTTGATACGGCCGTCCCTGCGGGCCACCGACAGCGCCAGCGGAATCGAGGCGGCCGAGGTGTTGCCGTGACGGTCCACGGTCAGCACCACCTTCTCCGGCGCGATGTGGAGCTTGTGGGCGGAGGCGTCGATGATTCGCTTGTTGGCCTGGTGCGGCACGAACCAGTCGATGGTCTCGGCATTGAGCCCGGTGGCCTGGAAGGCGTCGACGATGACGTCGGTGATCATGCCGACCGCATGCTTGAAGACCTCGCGGCCCTCCATGCGCAGATGGCCGACGGTCTGGGTCGAGGACGGTCCGCCGTCGACGAACAGCTTTGCCTTGTGGCGGCCGTCGGAGCGCAGATGCGTGGTGACGATGCCGCGATCGGTCGCGGCCTTGCCCGGCTGCTCCTGCGCCTCCAGCACCACCGCGCCGGCGCCGTCGCCGAACAGCACGCAGGTGCCGCGGTCGTTCCAGTCGAGGATGCGCGAGAAGGTCTCGGCGCCGATCACCAGCGCGCGCTTGAAGGCGCCGGTGCGCAGGAAATTGTCGGCCGTGGCGAGCGCGAACACGAAGCCCGAGCATACCGCCTGGAGGTCGAAGGCCGCGCCGTGGGTGATACCGAGTCCGTGCTGCACGGCGACCGCCGTCGCGGGGAAGGTGTTGTCCGGCGTCGAGGTCGCGAGCACGATCAGGTCGATCGACTGCGCGTCCATGCCGGCATCGGTCAGCGCGGCCTGCGCCGCCTTGATCGCCAAATGCGAGGTGAACTCGCCCTCGGCCGCGATGTGGCGCTCGCGAATGCCGGTGCGCTGCACGATCCACTCGTCGGAGGTGTCGATACGCGCCGCCAATTGGGCGTTGGTCACCACCTGCTCCGGCAGATAGGAGCCGCAGCCGAGCACGACCGAACGAATTTGAGTCACGAAACAGCCTCCTGCGCGGCCTGCACGGAATTGAGTGCACCACCCTCGCGGTTGAGCATCTGATTGATCTTGTTCAGGAGATCGTAGTGAGCCATCTCATAGCCAACATCGATCGCATAGGCAAAGCCTTCGGCGCTGGTTCCGCCGTGGCTCTTGACCACTAATCCGTTCAAACCCAGGAACACGCCGCCATTGGACTTGTTCGGGTCCATCTTGTCGCGCAGGGCCTGGAAGGCGCTGCGTGCAAAGAGATAGCCGAGCTTCGACAGCCAGCTCCGCTGCATCTCGTTGCGGAGTAAGTCCGCCATCTGCCGCGCGGTTCCCTCGGCGGCCTTGAGCGCGATGTTGCCGCTGAAACCTTCGGTCACGATGACGTCGGCCAGCCCCTTGCCGATGCCGTCGCCCTCGACGAAGCCGATATAGTCGAGCTCCGGCAGGTTCCTGGCACGCAGGATCTCGCTGGCCTCGCGGATCTCCTCGTGCCCCTTGATCTCTTCGGCCCCGATATTGAGCAGCCCGACCGTGGGGCGCTTCCTGTCGAACAGCACGCTCGCCATCGCCGCGCCCATCACCGCGAGCGACACCAGATGGTGCGCGTCGCCGCCGATGGTGGCGCCGAGGTCGAGCACGATGGAATCGCCGCGCCTGGTCGGCCAAACGCCCGTGATCGCCGGGCGATCGATCCCCTTCAGCGTGCGCAGGTGGAAGCGCGACATCGCCATCAGCGCGCCGGTATTGCCGGCGGAGACCGCGACATCCGCCTCGCCCTTCTTCACGGCATCGATGGCGAGCCACATCGAGGAGGTCTTGCGGCCGCGCCGCAGCGCCTGGCTCGGCTTGTCCGAGCCGCTGACGGCCACGTCGGTGTGGATGATCGTCGAAGCGGCCTTGAGGGCCGGATGCTTCTCGAGCTCGGGCTCGATCTTGGCGCGGTCCCCGACCAGCAGGAACTCGGTCTCGCGATGCCTCTGAAGCGAGATGGCGGCGCCGGGAATGACCACGGCGGCGCCGGCGTCGCCCCCCATGGCGTCCAGCGCGATGCGAACCTTGCTTGGCATAAAAGTCCTGGAAACCTGGTCTGGTGCGGTCTTGGATCAGCGGGACCGCAAAATGAGTTCGCCACGGACATGGCGGCCGGCCAAGCGCCACGCCGCACCCGGGCCGGGGCGCGACAATAGCGTTTTGTTACCCCGAAACAACCTCTTGCCCCCAGCCTTTTGCATCCGGGGCGATCCGGCCGCGAACCGCGAAATTTGCAAGAAACACACTGAAATCAGTCAGATAAAGAGCGCTTTGAAACCATCCCGGCAAATGCCTCGCGCACCCCCGCAAGACGATCCCGCGGGGAAATGCCCGGCTATCGGCCCTTCTTGTTGTCCTGGAGCGCCTTCAGGGCTGCGAATGGATGGTCCTCCGGATCGGGAGCGGTGACCTCCGCCTCGAACACGACACCCTCCTTGCGCGGATAGGGATCGATCGCCAGGAACAGGGCGTCGGTGGCGAGCCGGCCGAGGTCGATGATCCCACCCACGATCGCCTCGGGCGGGTCGGCGACCTCCGGCGGCTCCTTGTCGTCCTGCCCCTCAGCGATCAGGTCGGCGAGACGCCGCGCCTCGGCCTCGGGGGCGAACATCAGGTCCACCTCCTCCTCGATCTCGCTTTCGATCGGATCGAGCGTGACCACGCAGGTCTGGCCGATTCGGGCCCGGACGCTGCCGGTCACCTGGACCCGGCCGCCGCTCCTGGGCACCACCTCGAACTCGGCCTCGGCCGACAGGACTTCGCGGAGGCCCGCAAGCCCGGCCATCGCCTGCCGCTCGGCGGCCGAGGCCTCGAGCTTGCGGTGCAGGCCGGTGTCGGGGATTTGCGCAACGATGATTGGGACCCGCCAGGGATCTGGCTCGGTATTTGGTCGGCTCATGGCTTGTCGCCCTCGGGAAGCGCTGGAGGAAACCTGAAGGAGGCGCGCAGCAGCGCGGCCTCGTCGGCCCGGCCGAGATCGGCCTCGGTGACCCGCGCATAGGCCGCAAGCCGCCTCGCCTGGTCCAGGTCGGTCCCGTTCAAGATATTCTTGCGGATCGCCTCTGCCAGGGCCTCGCCGCCGGCCTCGATGGCCTGGTCATAGGCCTGGACGCGGCCGTAAAACGCCTCGCCGAACGCCCGCATCCGCTTCGGCACGGTCTGGTCGCCCACCCCCATCTCGCGCAGATTGTCGTCCATGTCCTCGCAGAAGCGGTCGAACAGCGCCTGCGACAGCTCCGAGGCTCCTGCGATGGCGCCCTGAACCGTGCGCAGGCGCCGCAGCAGCAGCCACAGATGCAGCAGCAACAGGTCGAAACGCCCGTTAACCGTATCGGGCACGCCCAAGTCGCGGTAAAATATGGGTTCTCGCGCCTGCGTCACGATCATGCCATAGATGGCTTCAATGGTGCCCGACGGGGTTAGCCGGGGTTTCCTGAAGTGATTGAACGGCCAAAGCATTGTGGTTTCCGCAAGCGGGCGCGCGCGAGTTGCATTCAGACGCCCAGCCCGGTACTTCAGCGCCTCGCGCGACGCAAGGGGACGGAATCAGTTCCGCTATGACGACAACGAACCAGATCAGCCTGCGCGCGGACAAGCGGCGCGGCCTTCATGCAC
The DNA here is from genome assembly GCF_028128855.1 of Bradyrhizobium sp. CCBAU 11430. Classification (NCBI taxonomy): domain Bacteria; kingdom Pseudomonadati; phylum Pseudomonadota; class Alphaproteobacteria; order Hyphomicrobiales; family Nitrobacteraceae; genus Bradyrhizobium; species Bradyrhizobium sp. CCBAU 11430. The sequence goes on along the minus strand of NZ_LBJV01000062.1, from coordinate 13,772 downwards.
GCTGGCGCGGCTTGCGCATGCTCGCCGCCGTCGCCCTGGTCGGCGCCGCGCTCACGGGCTGCACCGGCGAGCAATTCCAGAAGGGTTACATCCTGCCGCCCGGCGCGCTGGAGCAGATTCCGATCGGCGCGAGCCAGGACCAGGTGCTGATCGTGATGGGCACGCCCTCCACGGTCGCGACCCTCGACGGCGAGGTGTTCTACTACATCTCGCAGCGCTCGGAGCGCATGGTCGCCTTCATGAACCAGAAGGTGGTCGATCAGCGCGTCATCGCGATCTATTTCGACAAGAACCGGCGCGTGCGGCGTCTCGCGAATTACGGTCTGCAGGACGGCAAGATCTTCGACTTCATCAGCCGCACCACGCCGACGTCGGGCCAGGAGATGAGCTACCTCACGCCGCTGTTCAAGCTGCTCAGCTTCAACTGAGTCCCCGAAGCGTTTTCGGGCGAAGCCGGGGACCGGCTCGCATCAGGAAAACGCTTCAAGACAAGCATCCAGAACGCCTTCCAATTCCGCCGGAAGGTATATGGCCCTCGCCTGCGGCGTCGTGCCGCCGTCCACGCGGCACTGACCGCCGCGCGCGACTTGCCGTCGCACCTGCGGTTTCCTACCCTCCCTGCAAAGAAAGAAGCAGGGAGTGGATTCGTGCCTAAGACTTTGTCCCGACGTCGCGTGCTCACCGGAATGGCCGGCCTTTCGGCCGCAGCGATCCTGCCGCGATCGAGCCTTGCGGACTGGAAGCCGACCGAAAACGTCCGCCTCGTCGTGCCGGCTGCGGCCGGCGGCTCGACCGACGTGTTGGGCCGGCTCCTGGCCGCGCATCTGCAAACCGCCTGGGGCCAGTCGGCTGTCGTGGAAAACCGCTCGGGCGGCGGCGGCACGATCGGCACCGCCGAGGTGGTTCGTGCCAAGCCCGACGGCCACACCATCCTGGTCGGCAATCCCGGTCCGAACGCGATCGCCTACAGCATCTTCAAGAATCTGACCTACAAGCCGGACCAGCTCCAGCCGGTCTCCAACATGATCCGGATCCCGAACATCGTGTCGGCGCATCCGAAGACCGGCATCAAGTCGGTCGCCGAGCTGATCGCCTATCTCAAGGCCAATCCGGACAAGCTCAGCTACGCCTCCTCCGGCGTCGGCCAGAGCCCTCACCTCACCGGCGCCTGGTTCCTCCAGCTCACCGGCCTCAAGATGACGCACATCCCGTTCCGCGGTGCGGGCCCCGCGCTTCAAGCTGCACTGGCGGGCGACATCCAGATCCTGTTCGACAATCTCTATCCGAGCCTGCCGCAGGTGCAGAACGGCACGCTCAACGGCCTCTGCGTCACCACCACCGAGCGCAGCGACCTTGCGAAAGACCTGCCGACCATGCGCGAGAGCGCACCGGAGCTGGCGAATTTCGACGTCTCGTCGTGGTTCTCGGTCTTCCTGCCGAAGGGCGTCTCGCCCGAGGTGCTGAGCGCGCTCAATCTCCAGGTCAAGGCGATGCTGGAGCGCGACGACATCAAGAAGCAGATCGCCGCCATGGGCGCCCGCGCCGATTACGGCACGCCCGAGCAGTTCGCCGCCTTCGTGGATGCCGAGACGAAGAAGTTCGCCGGCATCATCCAGAAGGAAGGGCTGCAGATGGACGTGCAGTGACGCACGGCCGCGATCTGTAGGGCGGATTAGCGAAAGCGTAATCCGCCTTCGATGCAGTTTGGGCGGTGGCGGATTACGCTTCGCTAATCCGCCCTACGCACTGTCACGACAAACAAAAACCCCGCGGCTCGCGCCGCGGGGTTTGTCTTGTCTCGTCTGCGCCGCTCAGTGCGCCAGGATCGCCAGCAGCAGCAGGGCCACGATGTTGGTGATCTTGATCATCGGGTTCACCGCGGGACCCGCCGTGTCCTTGTAGGGATCGCCGACGGTGTCGCCGGTCACCGCCGACTTGTGGGCGTCAGAGCCCTTGCCGCCGAAATGACCGTCCTCGATGTACTTCTTGGCGTTGTCCCAGGCGCCGCCGCCCGAGGTCATGGAGATCGCGACGAACAGGCCCGTCACGATGACGCCGAGCAGCATGGCACCCACGGCGGAGAACGCCGCCGACTTGCCGGCCGCGCCGCCGCCCGCGATCGCGTAGATCAGGAAGTAGACGACGATCGGTGACAACACCGGGAGCAGCGAGGGGATGATCATCTCCTTGATCGCCGCCCGGGTCAGCAGGTCGACCGCCTTGCCGTAATCCGGCTTGTCGGTGCCCTGCATGATGCCCGGCTTCTCGCGGAACTGGCGCCGGACCTCCTCGACGATCGCACCCGCGGCACGGCCCACCGCGGTCATGCCCATCGCGCCGAACAGATACGGCAACAGGCCGCCGAACAGCAGGCCTACCACCACATACGGGTTGTTGAGCGAGAAGTCCGGATTGACGCCGGCGAAGTAGGGATGGTGCGCGGAGTCTGCAACGAAGAACTTGAGGTCCTGGTTGTAGGCCGCAAACAGCACGAGGGCACCGAGACCGGCCGAGCCGATCGCGTAGCCCTTGGTGACCGCCTTGGTGGTATTGCCGACCGCGTCGAGCGCATCGGTCGACTTGCGCACCTCCTTCGGCAGGCCCGCCATCTCGGCGATGCCGCCCGCGTTGTCCGTCACCGGGCCGAATGCGTCGAGCGCGACGACCATGCCGGCCAGCGCCAGCATGGTGGCGGTCGCGATCGCGATGCCGAACAGGCCGGCGAGGCTATAGGTGACCAGGATGCCGGCGATGATCACGATCGCGGGGAGCGCGGTCGCTTCCATCGAGACGGCGAGGCCCTGGATCACGTTGGTGCCGTGGCCGGTCACCGAGGCCTGGGCGATCGACTTCACCGGACGATAGTCGGTTCCGGTGTAGTATTCGGTGATCCAGATGATCAGCGCGGTGACGATGAGGCCGACCACGCCGCATTGGAACAGCGCCATGCCGGTATAGTCGACGCCATCGAGCTTGCCGAAGCCGATCAGGCTGTAGATGACGCCGGCGATGCCGATCAGCGACAGGACGCCGGTTGCGATCAGGCCCTTGTAGAGCGCGCCCATGATCGACTGGCTCGGCCCGAGCTTGACGAAGAAGGTGCCGATGATCGAGGTGATGATGCAGATGCCGCCGATCGCGAGCGGCAGCGTCATCATGTTGGCGAGGATCGGCGTCTTGGCGAAGAAGATCGCGGCGAGCACCATGGTGGCGACCGCGGTCACCGCATAGGTCTCGAACAAATCGGCGGCCATGCCGGCGCAGTCGCCGACATTGTCGCCGACGTTGTCGGCGATGGTGGCCGGATTGCGCGGATCGTCCTCGGGAATGCCGGCCTCGACCTTGCCGACGAGGTCGCCGCCGACGTCCGCACCCTTGGTGAAGATGCCGCCGCCGAGACGGGCGAAGATCGAGATCAGCGAGGCGCCGAAGCCGAGTGCCACCATGGCGTCGATGACGGTGCGGCTGTCAGGCGCAAGCTTCAGCGAATGCACCAGGAAGCCGAAATAGAGCGTCACCCCGAGCAATGCGAGACCTGCCACCAGCATGCCGGTGATCGCGCCTGCCTTGAAGGCTAGCTCGAGGCCGCCGGCGAGCGAGGTGGTCGCCGCCTGGGCGGTCCGCACATTGGCGCGGACCGAGACATTCATGCCGATGAAGCCGGCCGCCCCCGACAGGACGGCGCCGATCAGAAAGCCGATGGCGACGTAGATTCCGAGGAAATAGACAAGCAAGAGGAAGATGACCACGCCGACGATGCCGATCGTCGTGTACTGGCGCCGCAGATACGCCTGTGCACCCTCAGCGACCGCCCCCGCGATCTCCTGCATGCGCGGCGACCCCGCATCCGCGCTTAACACCGAAGACGTCGCCCAAATCGCGTAGACGACGGAAAGCACTCCGCAGAGCACTATCAACCATAATGCTGTCATGTGATTTTTGCCTCAGATCCTTGATGTACCCCCGGCGCCTTTTGTTGTCCGTCGAGCGGTGCGGCGCCTTGATTTCGAACAAAGCCGCCCCTTGCCCAAAAGGGGCGGCCTTAGTCGGTCGCAAGCTTGCCAAAATCAAATTGAGGGTGCAACGCCGGATAAGGCCGAAAACGCCGATCTCGGCAGGTATTTAGACCAAGTGCAGCGAACTAAGATGCCGGTTTGGAGCAATTCCTAGAAGTGGCTGTAGGACAGCCGCCTCAAGACCAATTCCTGGCCCTGCCCGTCCAGGAAGCGCGGCCCTTGCTTCCCCGCGACGATTGTGCCGATCGCGGTGACGGCAAGACCGGCCGCCCGCCCCGCGGCAATCAGCGCATCTGCCTGCGCGGGCGGAACGGTACACAGCACCTCGTAATCGTCGCCCCCCGCAAGCAGCGTCTCGACGCAACCGACGTTGCGGGCAATCAGGCTTGCTGCCGCGGCCGAGAGCGGCACGCTTGCCACGTCGACCATGGCCGAGACCCCGGACGCTGCGCAGAGTTTGGTCAGATCGCCGGCGAGCCCGTCGGAGACGTCCATCGCCGCGGTCGCATGATCGCGCACGGCCCATGCCAGCGGGTTGCGCGGCTGCGGCACGCGATAGCGGGAGACCAGGGCTTCCCTTGCCGCCGGATCGGTCGCAAGCGCTGCGGCAGCGGCACCACCCGTGAGCACGTCGAGGCCGAGCGCAGCGTCGCCGATCGTGCCGGTCACCAGGATGCGATCGCCTGGCCTCGCGCCGGTCCGGCCGACCATCCGCCCCTGCGGCACGCGGCCGAAGGCGGTGATCGAGATCATCTGCGGACCCGGCGTCGACACCGTGTCACCGCCGAGCAGCGGACAGGCGAATTCCTTTGCGTCCTCGCCCAGCGCGTCCGCGAAGGGCTGGAGCCAGGCATCCTCCCTGCTGCGCAGCGCCAGCGTCAGCACGAATCCTGCAGGCGTCGCGCCCTTGGCGGCGAGATCGGACAGGTTCACCCGCAGCGCCTTGCGCGCGATGGTGTCAGGGGGATCGGTGGCAAGATAGTGCACGCCTTCGATGACGGCGTCGGTGGTGACGACGATGTCATCGCCGAACGACGACAGCACCGCCGCGTCATCGACCAGACCGAACGCGCCGGGATCGGTCGCCAGCGGCTTGAAATAGCGCGCGATGAGGGAGTCTTCGGCGGAGGGGTTTTGCGTGTTCGTCATCGGCGCCGGCCTCAAACTTCGCTGTCATCGCCCAGCCAGTGCGCACTTGCGCACCAGGACCGGGCGATCCAGTACGCCGCGAAGCCGATTATCAATCACCGCTGCCGCGGCGTACTGGATCACCCTCTTTCGCGGGTGATGACAGCGGAGTGAATGTCTACCCCCGTCCGAACTCGTCGCCGCGAAATTGGCGGCCGATCTGGTCGAGCACGGCGTTGACCATGCCGGTCTCCTCGCGGTCGACGAAGGCGTTGGCGACGTCGACATATTCGGAGATGACGACGCGGCCCGGCACGTCCTTGCGGTGCTCCAGCTCATAGGCCCCTGCCCGCAGCACCGCGCGCAGGATCGCTTCGATCCGCTTCAAGGGCCAGCCCTTCGACAGCGCCTCGTCGATCAGGGGATCGAGCTTCTTCTGGTCGCGCACGACGCCCGAGACGACGTCGCGGAAGAAGGCCGCCTCGGCCGGCAGGTAGGTGTCGCCCTCGACCTCGTTGCCGAGCCAATGGCTCTCGAACTCGGCGAAGATGTCGTTGATGCCGGCGCCGGCGATATCCATCTGGTACAGCGCCTGCACCGCCGCGAGCCGCGCCGCGCCGCGCCGGTTCGCCTTCTTCTCGTTTGGCCCTGCCGGCTTCTTGGTGGGATCAGCCATGGCTTCAGGCCCGCGCCATGCGGCGTTTGATGCGCAACATCGCAAGCGCCGCACGTGCGGCATCGCCGCCCTTGTTGAGCTCGCTGGCGCGCGCCCGCGCCCAGGCCTGCGCCTCATTGTTGACGGTGAGGATGCCGTTGCCGAGCGGCAGCTTTCGCGCCACGGCAAGATCCATCAGCGCGCGCGAGGATTCCTGCGACACGATCTCGAAATGGATGGTGTCGCCGCGGATCACGCAGCCGAGCGCGATCACCGCGTCATAGGGCTTTCCGTTCGCCGCCGCCGCGTCGATCGCGATGGCGACTGCCGCAGGGATCTCCAGCGCGCCGGGAACCGTGATCACGTCATGCGTCAGGCCCGCCGCCTTCAATTCGGTCACCGCGCCGTCCAGAAGCGCGTCCTGGAGATCGTCATAGAACCGCGCCTCGACAATCAGCGCGCGCGCGCCGGAAATGTCGGTCTGGTCCTTCAGGGGTGCGCGCCGCGCGTCTGCCATCGTCTCAATCCGTTTACTGGGGTCGGCGCGTTATGTAGTCGCCGCGGGCACGTAAGCCAAGTTCAAAGACTGTCATTCCGGGGCGCGAAGCGAACCCGGAATGACGACTACGCCGTCATTTCCGTCAGCCGCGCCGCGTAGCGGGCCATCAGGTCGACCTCGATATTGACCTCGTCCCCCGCCTTCCAGCCACCGATCGTCGTGACCGAGAGCGTGTGCGGGATGATCAGCACCGAAAAAGTCACGTCCCTGACCGTATTGACCGTGAGCGAAACGCCGTCGAGCGTGATCGAGCCCTTGGTGGCGATGAACCGCGCCAGCTCCCGCGTGGTCGAGAGCTCGAACCGCGCCATGTCGGGCAGATCCTCGCGGCTGACGAGGGTCGCGATACCGTCGACATGGCCGGCGACGATGTGCCCGCCGAGCTCGTCGCCGATCTTGAGCGCGCGCTCGAGGTTGAGCTTCGTTCCGAGCTTCCAGTGCTTTGCCGTGGTCAGCGCCAGCGTCTCGGCCGCCGCATCGACGTCATACCAGGTTTTGCCGCCTGCGACGCCGGAGGCAACCACGGTCAGGCAGACGCCGTTGCTGGCAATCGAGGCACCGTCGGCGATGGTGGTCTGATCGTAGCGGCAGGCGATGCGCAGCCGGTGCAATTGCCCTTGCGCCACAGGCGTGAAGCTGACGATCTCGCCGATATCGGTGACAATGCCGGTGAACATTACGCGCGCTCGTAGATGGTGAGAGTATCCTTGTCGAATGTTTCGCTAGCATGAACCTTGTAGGCCTGCGACTGCGTGATTTTCGACAGGGGCAATGCATCGAGCGCATCGACGCCGCCGCTGCCCACCGCTTCCGTGCCGCGGAACAGCCAGATCTCGTCGACGAGGTCGGCCGCGACGAACGAAGCCGCAACGCGGCTGCCGCCCTCGACCATCAGGCGGGTGATGCCCTTCCCGGCCAGCGCATGCAGCGCGGCCGGCAAATCGAGCCCGGAGGCACTTGCCGGCGGGATGCGGATCACTTGCGCGCCGGTCGCGCCGAGACGTGTTGCTGCCGCGGCTTCCGCAAGGTCGGAGCCCATCACCCAGAGCGGCGTCTCGCGCGCGGAGCCTATGAGCTTGCTTCCCCCGGGAATGCGCAGGCTCTGATCGAGCACCACGCGCACCGGCGAGCGCGCCGCCATGCCCGGCAGGCGGCAGGTGAGAAGCGGGTCGTCCGCCAGCACCGTGCCGATGCCGACCAGGATCGCATCGCTCTGCGCCCGCAGGAGATGCACGCGATTGCGCGCCGCCTCCCCCGTGATCGCGACCGGCTTGCCGCCGGCGGCGCCGATCTTGCCGTCGGGCGAGACCGCCAGCTTCAGGATCACATGCGGGCGCTTGTCCCGGATGCGACGGAAATGCCCCGCATGGTCGAAGGCGGCTTCCGCCGCGCACAGGCCTACATCTACTGTGATGCCGGCGGCGCGCAGGCGCGCATGGCCCTGCCCCGCGACCTCAGGATTGGGATCCTCGATCGCCGCCACCACCCGCTTGATGCCGGCCGCGATCACCGCATCGGCGCAAGGCGGCGACTTGCCGAAATGCGAGCAAGGTTCGAGCGTGACGTAGAGCGTGGCGCCGCGTGCGGTCTCACCGGCCCGCCGCAGGGCTTCGGGCTCGGCGTGCGGACGCCCGCCCGCCTGGGTCCAGCCGCGGCCGACGATGACACCGTCCTTGACGACGACGGCACCGACCGCCGGGTTGGGCCAGGTGCGTCCCTGCCCGCGGCGTCCGAGCGCCAGCGCCAGCTCCATGAAGCGGCGATCGGCGTCCCTGGCCTCGCGGGCCTTCTGCGCGAACTGATCCTCCAGGATACGGAAGATCATTTGCGGATCGCGGCGAGCCGCGCTTCCTCCTCACCGGAGAGCTCGCCGAGCACGTCGGCGAAATCCTTGGCCTCGCGGAAATTGCGATAGACCGAGGCGAAGCGCACATAGGCGACGTCGTCGAGCGTGCGCAGATGCTCCATCACGGTCTCGCCGATCACCTCGGAGGAGATCTCGGCCTCGCCCCCGGTCTCGAGCTCGCGCACGATGGTGGAGACCATCTTCTCCACCCGCTCCGGCTCGACCTGCCGCTTGCGCAAAGAAATCTGCACCGAGCGCATCAGCTTGTCGCGGTCGAACGGCACGCGGCGGCCGTTGCGCTTGATCACCGTGAGCTCGCGCAATTGCACGCGCTCGAAGGTGGTGAAGCGGAAATTGCAGGCGACGCACACGCGCCGCCTGCGGATCACGGAAGAGTCCTCGGTCGGACGCGAGTCCTTTACCTGCGTATCGAGACTATTGCAGTTCGGACAGCGCATCCTCGTGGCCCAGCCTTACTGATAGATCGGGAACCGATCGGTGAGCGCCTTGACGCGTTCCTTGATCGCGGCTTCCACCAGCGGCGCCTTGCCGTCGTCCGACTGCGCGATCGCATTGAGGACCTCGGCGATCATGCCGCCGACCTGCTGGAATTCTGCGACGCCGAAGCCGCGGGTGGTCGCCGCCGGCGTGCCCAGACGAATACCGGAGGTCACGAACGGCGACTCGGGGTCGAACGGAATGCCGTTCTTGTTGCAGGTGATGGCAGCGCGAACCAGCGCCTTCTCCGAGGCGTTGCCCTTCAGGCCCTTCGGCCTGAGATCGACCAGCATCAGATGGTTGTCGGTGCCGCCGGAGACGATGTCGAAGCCGTGGCTCTTCATCGCCTCGGCCAGCGCCTTGGCGTTCTCGACGACGTTCTTGGCGTAGACCTTGAAGTCCGGACGCAGCGCCTCGCCGAAGGCAACCGCCTTGGCCGCGATCACGTGCATCAGGGGGCCGCCCTGCAGCCCCGGGAAGATCGCCGAGTTGAACTTCTTGGTCAGCGTCTCGTCATTCCACAGCATCAGGCCGCCGCGCGGACCGCGCAGCGATTTGTGCGTCGTCGTCGTGGTGATGTGGGCATGCGGCACGGGTGAGGCATGCACGCCGCCGGCGACGAGGCCCGCGAAGTGTGCCATGTCGACCAGCAGGTACGCGCCGACGCTGTCCGCGATCTCGCGGAAGCGCTTGAAGTCCCAGGCGCGCGAATAGGCCGAGCCGCCGGCGACGATCAGCTTCGGCTTGACCTCTTCAGCCTGCTTGGCAACCGCATCCATGTCGATGATCTGGTCCTCGCGGCGCACGGTGTAGTGCGCGGCCTTGAACCACTTGCCGCTCATGTTGACGGGCGAGCCGTGGGTGAGATGGCCGCCGGCCGCAAGGTCGAGACCCATGAAGGTGTCGCCGGGCTGCAGCAGCGCCAGGAACACCGCCTGGTTCATCTGGCTGCCGGAGTTCGGCTGCACGTTGGCGAATTTGGCACCGAACAGCTTCTTGGCGCGATCGATCGCGAGGTTCTCGGCGACGTCGACCCACTCACAACCGCCATAGTAGCGCGCGCCCGGATAGCCTTCCGCGTATTTGTTGGTCATCACCGAACCCTGCGCTTCCAGCACGGCCCGGCTAACGATGTTCTCGGAGGCGATCAGCTCGACCTCATGGCGCTGCCGGCCGAGCTCGCCCTTGATGGCGGCGGCGATTTCCGGGTCGGCCTGCTCGAGCGAGGCAGTGAAAAACGAATCGGGCGCGGAGGCGGTTTTTGCTGAAGTCATCTTGCGAATATCTCCACCGCCGCAGCCTTTTGGCGGGCTACGGGCGGGTCTGGTGTGGCGATCGGAAGCACGCGCGATCTACCACATCGCCCGCAACAGGCCAAGCATTTGCGGGTCGGGCCTGATATTTATGCAAGATATGGTGGAGGGTGGCGGTTTTCGGCACTTGGGCCGGCTCTGGGGAGCCGCCCGTCCACCCCTCCCGGAATGGGGCCGCTTTGGGCCCTAACTCCTCATCCGTGGAGCCGCCGGCTGTCTATCACAGCCCGGTATACCCCGCCTTCACAGGGTCCACGCTGCCGTCGAGCTGGCGCAGATAAGTCAGGCCGCACACCGTCAACCTGTGCGGGTCCTTCTCGCCCGCTTCCATCAGGGTGGTGAGGTAGTTCGTGACCTTGGCCCGTGCCTCCTCGCTGGCCGCAGCGGTGCGGTTGGCGAGCAGGTCATAGGTCTGCATGATGCGGTCGATGGCGGCTTCCATGGCACCCTCTGGTTCGTGCGATATTCTGGGTTCGTCGGTATTTTGCGACTGTTGATCAGGCAACCGCGCGGGCCTCGGCCTGCGCCTGGAACCGGGCGATCGCCGTGTTGGCGAGCCGGATCTTGTTGAACTCCCCGTTCTGGAGCAGCTTGATGATGATCCCGAGCAGATGTTCGTCGGTCACGAGCGTATCGGCAATCGCGCCGGACCGGCGAAGGTAGTTCGCGGCAATGGCGTAGGCCTCGCTCACGAGTTCCACGTTCATCGCCTGCAACCCGCGCTCGACCAGCATCGCCCTGTCTCCGATCCGAAGGAGATAAGCGCCAAGCCCGGAACTGGTTCCTCGGGGTCGCAAAATTTTCTTCGCAGGTGCAAAATGCAAAACGCACCGGTCCGGGGGCAACTCCGGGCCGGCGCGCTGGGGAAGTTGAGGCACGTTCGGGCGGCTTGCCGGTCTTGTTGCGGGCCGGCTTGGCCTTATCCCTTGGAAACTCAGAGCCGATACAGGATCTGGTCGGTCCAGAACCGCTCGAGGCGGTGCAGCGACTTGTTGAGGGTCGAGAATTCCTCGCCGGAGATGCCGCCGACCTGCTCCACCGTCTTGACGTGCTTCTGGTAGAGCGCATCGACGATGCGGCGGACTTCCTGGCCCTGCGGGGTCAGGCGAATGCGCACCGAGCGGCGATCGACGCGCGAGCGCTGATGATCGAGGAAGCCGAGCTCGACGAGCTTCTTCAAATTGTAGGAGACGTTGGAGCCGAGATAGTAGCCACGCGTGCGCAGCTCGCCCGCGGTCAGCTCCTTGTCGCCGATGTTGTAGAGCAGGAGAGCCTGCACCGAGTTGATGTCCGCGCGGCCGCGGCGATCGAATTCGTCCTTGATCACGTCGAGGAGCCGGCGATGCAGCCGCTCCACCAGAGTCAAAGCTTCCAGATAGAGCGACTGCACCGAACCCTGCTGGCCGGAGACGCGCTCTGCGGTATCTGCCGCAGTTGCGACGGCTTTCATCATGACACTTCCCCTGTTGTCGTTTTTATCGACACTTATTCGACGAAACTTGTGTCCCGTCTGATAGGTGCAACTTAAGGGGCTCGTTTGAAGATCGGCTTAAATAAGAGAATAAAGAGATCATGAATTTAAGACAGTGAATTGCGGATTAAGCCTGTGCCACAAGCACTTTTCGCAACGCTCTGTTGACCTTCGCAAGGTCCTGTTCACCCTCCGTCCGCCGCAACTGTCGCATTCCAGAACAGCCCCGCTTCGTTTCGAAACGGGCGCGTAACGGCTGTGGCGGAACCGGCTGGTCAACGAGAACTTACCGCAAATTTTAGGCAACCAACGGTCAACCAAACCGGCACAACTCCGCAAGCTCCACTCGCGTGTCCCGGACAAGCGGAGCGCAGAGCCGGGACCCAGAAAGCCAAAAGCGGGATCGCGGAGAGATGGGCCCCGGCTCTGCAACGCAGCACGCCGCAAGTGCGGCGCGCTGCGTCGCGTCCGGGGCACGAGAGTATCTATGTATCGAAGGTGTCGCCTACGGCGGTCGCTCGCGCGCGGCCATCCAGGCGAGCGCGAGATAGGCGGCGAGCATGAAGGCTTCGACGCCGACGACGATCAGGCTGCCGCCGTAGATTCCCGGGAACATCAGCTCGATCACCGCCATCGACACTACGGTGGTCAGCCACACCACCGCGCCCCACGGCGTCGCCAGCCACAGGCCGACCGCGGCGACGAGCTCGATCACCGCGAAGTAGACGGTCGCGGCCTGCCAGGCCATCGACTGGTTCTCGAACGCCTCGTCCTCGCCGCCGACGAAGCCCGTCACCTGCGCCCAGTGATAGAGACCTTTCAGGATCGAGAGCAGCGCCATCACCCGCAGGAACAGCACGAGGCGGCGAGTCCAGACATTGTCGTCGGACTCCGAGCGCTCCGACGAGATCGCAGCCACCGACATCGCGCTGTCTCTGGCGCTGTCTCTGACGGCGTCCCTGGGGCTGCCGTCACGGGCCGCATCGCGGGTGGAAATCTCGGACATGGCCCCCTTCTGGCTGCTTCGGCCCGCAAAATCAATCGGCTGCCATCACGTTGCGGCAGGTCAAGCCGCGGTGACGGGAACCATGCGAGCTGGTATAAGAATAATTCCAGCCGGAGGAAGAGTGATGGCGATCAAATACGGACGTCCGATCGAACTGCGCGAGGTTTCGCGCCGCGAGGGAGCGGCGGTGCCCCATGCCCTCGATCTGACCGTCCGCCCGCGCCGCAACCGCAAGGCCGAATGGGCCCGGCGGATGGTGCGCGAGAACGTCCTCACCACCGACGATCTGATCTGGCCGCTGTTCCTGATCGACGGCGACAACAAGCGCGAGCAGGTCGCCTCGATGCCCGGCGTCGAGCGCCTCAGCGTCGACCAGGCGGTGCGGGAGGCCGAGCGCGCCATGAAGCTCACCATCCCCTGCCTCGCGCTGTTTCCCTACACCGAGCCGTCCTTGCGCGACGAGGAAGGCTCGGAGGCCACCAATCCGAACAATCTGGTCTGCCAGGCGGTGCGCGCGATCAAGAAGGAGTTTCCTGAGATCGGCATCCTCTGCGACGTCGCGCTCGACCCCTTCACCAGCCACGGTCATGACGGCCTGATCTCGGACGGCAGGATCTTGAACGACGAGACGGTCGCCGTGCTGGTGCGTCAGGCGCTGGTGCAGGCCGAAGCCGGCTGCGACATCATCGCGCCCTCCGACATGATGGACGGCCGCGTCGCCGCGATCCGCGAGGGCCTGGACCGCACCGGCCTGCTCGACGTGCAGATCATGGCCTACGCCGCCAAATACGCTTCCGCCTTCTACGGCCCGTTCCGCGACGCCATCGGTTCGGCCAAGACGCTGACCGGCGACAAGCGCACCTATCAGATGGACAGCGCCAACACCGACGAGGCGCTGCGCGAGGTCGAGCTCGACATCACCGAAGGCGCCGACATGGTGATGGTGAAGCCCGGCATGCCCTATCTCGACGTCGTCCGCCGCGTGAAGGACACCTTTGCGATGCCGACCTTCGCCTACCAAGTCTCGGGCGAATACGCGATGATCGCGGCCGCCGCCAACAACGGCTGGCTCGACGGCGAGCGCGCCATGATGGAGAGCCTGCTCGCCTTCAAGCGCGCCGGCGCCGACGGCGTGCTGAGCTATTTTGCGCCGAAGGCGGCGGAGAAGCTGCGCGCGCAGGGGTAAGCTGGCGGGGCACCTTCACTGTCGTCCCTGCGTACGCACTAGGGCATGCACATATCTCTGAGGCTCCATCCTGCTGCGACGGCGTTGAAGTATT
>NZ_LBJV01000061.1:0-165730 GCF_028128855.1 Bradyrhizobium sp. CCBAU 11430 | reverse complement strand
GCCGACGCACCGCTCGCCCCGTCCGTGCGCAAGCTCTCGGCTGAGACCGGCGTCGATGCCTCCACCGTTCCGGGCTCCGGCAAGGACGGCCGCGTCACCAAGGGCGACATGCTCGCCGCGATCGAGCGTGCGGCCTCCGCGCCGACCCCGGTCAACCAGCCCGCCGCCGCCGTGCAGATGCGCAGCCCGTCACCGGCCGACGATGCCGCCCGCGAAGAGCGCGTCAAGATGACCCGGCTGCGCCAGACCATCGCGCGCCGCCTCAAGGACGTGCAGAACACCGCGGCCATGCTGACGACCTTCAACGAGGTCGACATGACCAACGTGATGGCGCTGCGCGCCCACTACAAGGATGCGTTCGAGAAGAAGCACGGCTCCAAGCTCGGCTTCATGGGCTTCTTCACCAAGGCCGTCGTGCAGGCGCTGAAGGACATCCCGGCCGTCAACGCCGAGATCGACGGCACCGATTTGATCTACAAGAACTACTACCACATCGGCGTCGCCGTCGGCACCGACAAGGGCCTCGTCGTGCCCGTGGTGCGCGACTGCGACCACAAGTCGATCGCTGACATCGAGAAGGGCATCGCCGATTTCGGCCGCCGCGCCCGTGACGGTCAGCTCAAGATCGACGAGATGCAGGGCGGCACCTTCACCATCACCAATGGCGGCATCTACGGCTCGCTGATGTCGACCCCGATCCTGAACGCGCCGCAGTCCGGCATCCTCGGCATGCACAAGATCCAGGAGCGGCCGATGGTCGTCGGCGGCAAGATCGAGGTCCGCCCGATGATGTATCTGGCACTGTCCTATGATCACCGCGTGATCGACGGCAAGGAAGCCGTCACCTTCCTGGTTCGCGTCAAGGAGAGCCTGGAAGATCCGGCGCGCCTGGTGCTCGATCTCTGATCCCTGATGCTCTGCGAGCGCCGTCGCCATTCGCGACGGCGCGTGTCGAACCATGGAGGCGCGCGTGACGGATAAAGTCGTTGTCATCACCGGCGGCAGCCGCGGCATCGGGCGGGCGACCGCGATTGCGGCGGCCGCGCGCGGCTTTCGTGTCGTGGTCGGTTACGCCAGCAACAAGAAGGCCGCCGACGAGGTGGTCGCGCTGATCGAGGCCAGCAATGGCAAGGCGATCGCGGTGAAATGCGATGTGGCCGAGGAAAGCGACATCATCGAGCTGTTCAAGGCGGCCGACAAGTTCGGCACGTTAGGGGCGCTCGTCAACAATGGCGGCATCGTCGGCCAGAGCGGCGTGCGGGTCGACGAGATGTCGGCCGAGCGCATCCAGCGCGTCATGGCGGTCAACGTCACCGGGTCGATCCTCTGCGCGCGCGAAGCGGTGAAGCGGATGTCGACCAAGCACGGCGGCAACGGCGGCGTCATCGTCAATCTGTCGTCGGTCGCCGCCAAGCTCGGCTCGCCCAACACCTATGTCGATTACGCCGCGTCCAAGGGCGCGGTGGATTCCTTCACCATCGGTCTTGGCCATGAAGTCGCAGCCGAAGGCATCCGCGTCGCCGCGATCCGCCCCGGCCTGATCGACACCGAAATCCACGCCGCCGGCGGCGAGCCCGATCGCGCCCATCGTCTGGCCCATCTGGTGCCGATGAAGCGCGTCGGCACATCGGATGAAATCGCCAATGCCATCGTCTGGCTGATGTCGGACGAGGCCTCCTATGTCACCTCAGCCATTCTCGATGTGTCCGGCGGACGCTGACGCACCGGCGGACGCTGACACATCCTCATCACGCCTAACCTTACGGGACTTTCTCTCATGGCTACCTACGATCTCGTCGTCATCGGCACCGGACCGGGCGGTTATGTCTGCGCGGTGCGCGCAGCCCAGCTCGGCATGAAAGTCGCCGTGGTCGAAAAGAACGCAACCCTCGGCGGCACCTGCCTCAATGTCGGCTGCATGCCGTCGAAGGCGCTGCTGCACGCGTCCGAGATGTTCGAGGAAGCCGGGCACTCCTTCGCCAAGATGGGCGTGTCGGTCTCCTCGCCGAAGCTCGATCTTCCCGCGATGATGAACTTCAAGCAGCAGGGCATCGACGGCAACGTCAAGGGCGTCGAGTTCCTGATGAAGAAGAACAAGATCGACGTGCTCAAGGGCACCGGCAAGATCTTGGGGACCGGCAAGGTCGCGGTCTCCGCCGACGGCAAGTCGCAGACGATCGAAACGAAGAGCATCGTGATCGCGACCGGTTCGGACATCGCGCGCCTCAAGGGCATCGAGATCGACGAGAAGCGCATCGTGTCCTCGACCGGCGCGCTGTCGCTCGACAAGGTGCCCGGCAAGCTCTTGATCGTCGGCGCCGGCGTGATCGGCCTCGAGCTCGGCTCGGTCTGGCACCGTCTCGGCGCCGAAGTCGTCGTCGTCGAATTCCTGGATCGCATCCTGCCCGGCATGGACGGCGAGATCGCCAAGCAATTCCAGCGCATCCTGGAAAAGCAGGGCTTTGCGTTCAAGCTCGGCGCCAAGGTCACCGCGGTCGACAGCTCAGGCAAGACGCTGAAGGCGACCATCGAGCCCGCCGCCGGCGGCGCCGCCGAGACGCTGGAAGCCGACGTCGTTCTGGTCTGTATCGGCCGCGTGCCCTACACCGACGCGCTCGGCCTGAAGGAGGCCGGCGTCGCGCTGGACAATCGTGGCCGCGTGCAGATCGATCCGCACTTCGCCACCAGCCTGAAGGGCGTCTATGCCATCGGCGACGTCGTCGCAGGCCCGATGCTCGCGCACAAGGCCGAGGATGAAGGCGTGGCGGTGGCCGAGATCATCGCCGGCCAGGCCGGCCACGTGAATTACGATGTGATCCCAGGCGTCGTGTATACCACGCCGGAAGTGTCCTCCGTCGGCAAGACCGAGGAGGAACTGAAGCAGGCGGGCGTGGCTTATACCGTCGGGAAATTTCCCTTTACCGCCAACGGCCGCTCCAAGGTCAACCAGACCACTGACGGCTTTGTGAAGATTCTCGCAGATGCGAAGACCGATCGCGTGCTCGGCGTGCACATTATCGGCCGCGAAGCCGGCGAAATGATCCATGAGGCCTGTGTTCTCATGGAGTTTGGCGGCAGTGCGGAAGATCTCGCGCGCACCTGCCACGCGCATCCGACCCGCTCGGAGGCCATCAAGGAAGCCGCGCTTGCAGTCGGCAAGCGGGCCATCCATATGTAGCCAAGCGCCCAGCGCCGAATCGGGCGGGAAACACATGCTGCGCCGCCTTCTTCAACCGGTCTGGGTCCTGCTTGCGATCGTCTTCCTGATCGAAGCCTGGCTGTGGGACCATCTCGAGCCGATCGTTGCGCGGGTTGTCGCAGCCGTCCCGCTCGCACGTTTCAAGCAATGGCTGACGGAGCGCGTCGATGCGCTGTCGCCGGCCATGACGCTGATCGTGTTCGCGGTCCCCATCGTCCCGCTGTTTCCGCTCAAGCTGGTCGGCCTGTGGCTGCTCACGCATGAATACTGGACCAGCGCGGTCTTCACGATCGTTTTCGCGAAGCTGCTCGGCGTCGGCGTCACCGCCTTCGTGTTCGACGTGACGCGCGACAAGCTTTTGGAGATGCACTGGTTCGAGCGGATCTACGATCTGGTGATGAAGGTCCGCGCCAAGGCCGCCGAGCTGGTCGACCCGATCAAGCGCCGTATCCGCGAGCTGATCGCCGGCAACGGCGAGGGCTGGTCGTCACGCACGCTGCGTGTGATCCAGCGCTTCAGGAAGAGCGTGCACCAGGCGCGGTAGCTGCCCGCACATTCAGTCTCTCACCGTCACCCCCGCGCAACCGCGAAGCGGTTGTCGCTGGAGGTGGCCGCTTCTTCAGCGGCCGCCCTGGAAGGGCGACGGCCCGGCTGCATCTCGGCCGTTCATCCTTCGAGGCTCCGGGCGCAGTGCTGATGCACTGCGCTCCTCGCACCTCAGGATGACGGAGTTGGTGCGACGCTGCTGCGCCAACTAATGCAAATGCACCAGATGCGGCCACCACAGGCCGAGCGCGGTCATGAGCAGGCCGCCGAGCGTCAGGATGCCGGCGACATAGGCCAGCGCGAACATGCCGGTGATGATGGTGGCCGAGGCCAGCACGATGCCGATCTGGAAGGCGGCCGACGCCAGCTCGAAGTGATGGTATTTCGCGGTCGCCTCGTCGCGCTCGTGCTCGGCATGCTTGGCCTTCTCGGCGAGCTGCTCGGTGCCTTCGCCGGTCTCGGGCTCGGAGCGGTAGCGCTGCGCGGTCTTGGTCCAGTCGTCGATCTGCTTCTGCACCGTCGCCTTCATGGCGTCGTCGGTGGTGCCGGCCAGCGTCAGCTTGCCCTGCTCGGCCGCGGTCACCACCACGGTACGGCGGATGCTCTTGGCCTGGAAGAACGCCCAGAGATTGGCGCCCTCGACGTTCTTGCTGATGGATTCGGTCTGGGCGCCCTTGCCGAGCGTCTCCGAGATCGCCAGGAACAGCGCCAGCACGGCGATCAGGAGCGCGATCTTCTTGTTCGAGCCGGACGCGTGTTCGGCGTGCTCGGCATGCTCCATGCTTTCATGTGCGCTCATCAGTCTCTCCTGCCTCGGTTCCGCAACGATTGACCGAACCGCGCGGCGAGCGCAAGAGGCACGCTCGCTGTGACAGCTTCATGTCAGGAATCAGTGGCGTTCAGCGCCTTGGATGCGCGCTGGCATAGACTTCCAGCAGGCGCTCGGAATCGATTCCGGTATAGATCTGCGTGGTCGAGAGCGAGGAATGGCCGAGCAATTCCTGGATGGCGCGTAAGTCCCCGCCGCGTGACAACAGATGCGTGGCGAAGGAATGCCGGAGCGCGTGCGGCGTGGCGCTGTCGGGCAGGCCGAGTGCGCCGCGCAGCCGCTCCATCGCGAGCTGGATGATGCGTGGGCTCAAGGGACCGCCGCGCGCGCCGACGAAGATCGGGCCCTCGGCGGGCAACGGATACGGGCACATCGCGACGTATTCCTGCACGAGCTCGAGCACGTTCTGCAGCACCGGCACCATGCGGGTCTTGTTGCCTTTGCCGGTCACGATCAGCACGTCGCCCTCGCCGGGACGCGGCACCTCGCGGCGCTTCAGCCCGAGTGCTTCGGAGATGCGCAGGCCGGAGCCGTAGAGCAACGCCATCACGGCAGCGTCGCGCGCCAAAATCCAGGTCTCGCGATCCTCGCCCGCCCGCTCGTCGGCATCGGCAAGGCGCTTGGCCGATGCCATCGGCAGCGGCTTCGGCAAGGTCTTGGCCACCTTCGGCGCGCGGATCGCCGAGAGTGCGCCGACCTTGCCCTTGCCTTCGCGCTCGAGGAAGCGGCCGAAGGAGCGCAGGCCCGCCAGCGCACGCATCAAGCTGCGGCCGGCAATGTCGTCGGCGCGGCGCATTGCCATGAAGGCGCGGACGTCGGTGGCTTCCAGCGCGGCGAAGCGCTCAAGCGTCACGCGTTCCCCCCAGTGGCTGCAGAGGAAATCCAGGCACTGCCGCAAGTCGCGGCCATAGGCTTCCAGCGTCTTCGGCGACAACCGCCGCTCGGCGCCGAGATGCGACAGCCAGCGCGTCATCTCCTGCGCGATCGAGGGATCGGCGCTGGCGAGCTCGATTTGTGGGGCGACGGCTTTGCTCATGCGCACTGGACGTGGTGATTCCACCCAGTATATCGCATCACACCCGTTTATCGTTCGCTAAGGCCGCCTCAGGGCGCTAGCCTTGAGGCCCCCGGTTCCGATTCTTCGTTCATGGATCACACCTCGCGCAGCACCACCGCCCCCACCAACGCGACCGGCATGGTCGACGTGCTGGTGCCGGTCGCGCTCGACCAGACCTATTCCTACAAGGTGCCGCGCGGCATGGAGTTGAAGGCGGGCGATCTCGTCGCCGTGCCGCTCGGGCCGCGCGAGGTGCTGGCCGTGGTCTGGGGAGAGAACGCCAATCCCGATCCGCGCCTGCACAACCGTCTCAAGGAGGTCAACGAGAAGCTCGATATCCCGCCGCTCAAGCCCGAGCTGCGGTCCGTGGTCGACTGGGTCGCCAATTACACGCTGAGCCCGCGCGGCATGGTGCTGCGCATGTGCCTGCGGATGGGCGAGAATCTCGGCCCCGAGCGGGTGCGCCCCGGCGTGCGCCTGGTCGGCGACCCGCCGAAAAGGCTGACGCCGGCGCGCCAGCGCGTGATCGAGGTGCTGTCGGACCGGCTGCTCCACGGCAAGTCCGAAGCCGCCAAGGAAGCCGGCGTCTCCTCAGGCGTGATCGACGGGCTCGTCGACGAGGGCACGCTCACGGTCGAGCCGATGCCGCCGCCTGCGCCGCCGCCCGTGCCCGATCCGGATTTCGGCCGGCCGGATTTCTCGCCGTTGCAGCGTGCCGGTGTGGACGCGATGCGCGCGCTTGCGTCCAACGGTACCTTTCACGTCGCGCTGCTCGATGGCGTTACCGGTTCGGGCAAGACCGAGGTGTATTTCGAGGCCATTGCTGAAACCATCCGTCGCGGAAAACAGTCGCTGATCCTGATGCCGGAGATCGCGCTCACCGGCCAGTTCCTCGAACGCTTCGCGCAACGCTTTGGCGTACAGCCGATCGAATGGCATTCCGAGCTGACGCCGCGCACCCGCGCGCGCAACTGGGCGGCGATCTCCGCAGGCACCGCGCCGGTCGTGGTTGGCGCACGCTCGGCGCTGTTTCTCCCTTACGCCGATCTCGGCCTGATCGTCGTCGATGAAGAGCACGACCAGGCCTACAAGCAGGATGAGGGCGTGCACTATCACGCCCGCGACATGGCGGTGGTGCGCGCGCATATCGCCAAGATTCCGGTCGTGCTGGCCTCGGCGACGCCGTCGGTCGAGTCCGAAGTCAATGCGCGCAAGAACCGCTATCAGCGCATCGCGCTGCCCTCGCGCTTCGGCGGCCAGCACATGCCGCATATCGAGGCCATCGACATGCGCCGCGAGCCGCCCGCGCGCGGCCGCTTCATCTCGCCGCGGCTGGCCGGCGAGATCAGAGGCGCGATCGAAAAGCGCGAGCAGGCACTGCTGTTCCTCAATCGCCGCGGCTATGCGCCGCTGACGCTGTGCCGCGGCTGCGGCCACCGCTTCGCCTGCACCATCTGCGATGCCTGGCTGGTCGATCACCGCTTCCGTCAGCGCCTGGTTTGCCATCATTGCGGCTTCTCGATGCCGCGGCCGCATCTCTGTCCGAACTGCTCGGCCGAGGAATCGCTGGTCGCGGTCGGGCCCGGCGTCGAGCGCCTGCAGGAGGAGGCCGCCGCGCTGTTTCCGCAGGCGCGCACCATGGTGCTGTCGAGCGATCTCATCACCTCGATCGAGACGATGCGCAGTGAGCTCGCCGAGATCGCGGAGGGCCGGGTCGACATCATCATCGGCACGCAGCTCGTCGCCAAGGGCCACAATTTCCCGCGGCTCAATCTGGTCGGCGTGGTGGATGCGGATCTTGGTCTTTCCAACGGCGATCCGCGCGCGGCGGAGCGCACCTGGCAATTGCTCAACCAGGTGATCGGCCGCGCCGGCCGCGAGCAGGGCCGCGGTGTCGGCTATCTCCAGACCCACCAGCCCGATCATCCCGTGATGAAGGCGCTGATCGCCTGCGACCGCGAGGCCTTTTACGACAGCGAGATCGACTTACGCGAACGCACGCTGTATCCGCCGTTCGGCCGGCTCGCCAGCCTGATCATCTCCGCCGGCGACCGCCCGAGCGCCGAAGGCCTTGGCCGCCGCCTCGTCGCGCTCGCCCCGCGCGACGAGCGCGTCGTGGTGCTGGGACCGGCGGAGGCGCCGCTCGCCGTGATCAAGGGCCGCTACCGCTTCCGCATCCTGGTGAAATCGGCGCGCGGTTTCGACCTCTCGGACTATTTGCGCAATTGGCTCGCGGTCTGCCCGAAGCCGACGGGCAATCAGAAGCTAGAGGTGGACGTCGACCCGCAGAGCTTTTTGTAAGAGTCCGTCGCGGCCACATCCTCAGTCGTCATTCCGGGGCGCGCGAAGCGCGAGCCCGGAATCCATTTATCCGCCAATTCTGTCGCCCGATGGATTCCGGGCTCGCGACTTCGTCGCGCCCCGGAATGACGCAGGCAACAAAAAGCCCGCGGTCCCCCAAGACCGCGGGCTTGTTTCATGCGCGCATCAAACTGATGAAAACTGCGCGCGCTCGATGAGACGCTTTATCGCGCCTTAGGAGACGACTTCCGCGGTGACGCGGCCGACGCCGCGACTGGTGAGGCCGATGGCGCGGGCGGCACCCGTGGAGAGGTCGAGCACACGGCCGCGAATGAACGGCCCGCGGTCGTTGATGGTGACGACGACGCTCTGGCCGCCATGGGTGACGCGCAGCTTGGTGCCGAACGGCAGCGAGCGGTGCGCCGCGGTCAGGGCGTTCTGGTTGAAGCGCTGGCCCGAGGCGGTGCGGCTGCCGGACTCGTTGCCGTAAAAGGAGGCCATGCCGGAGAAGCTGTGGCCCGTGCCCGAGGTCGGCGTCATCGACGCATTGGCGTTGCGCCAATCGGAGGTCGCGTTGGTATCGGTCTGAGCGTGGTGGCGGTGATGATGATGCCGGTGATGCCGGGATTTGGCGGAAGCCTCGGTGGCAGTTCCACCGATGAGGAGAGTTGCGGCAATGAAAGCGATCGCCGTACGCGGCCGGGTCACAACGCCCAGCGTCTTCAAAGACAGCATTTAGTGGTCCCTAAGCTAGTATTGCCACATATGTGGCTAGTGGAGCCCCCATCAGTTTGTGAGCGAGTTGGCGTTTCGATTCCTAATGAGGCGTGAATTGGGCAGTAAATCCATTCTGTGTCGTCATGTAATATCTTGTTACCGGCACCAGATATTCAGACGATATTCCGTAATCTTCGCCTTTAACGATTTGTTAACTTATGAATTACTTATGAATACTGTAAAACGAAGTCATCGCCGCGAGCGTTTAGAATTGGGTAAGTATTCGGCGAGTGGAGCTAACGAGGCCGGAATCACACCTCTGCGATCCGTGTTCATGGCCGCTATGCGCTGAGGGCAGGAACCAACAAGGGGGAGGCCGCGCTGAAGTCCCCCGCGACAATTCCGTGACGCGGCACCTCGTCACCCAAGGACTTGATCAAGTTCTTGATCAGATCCTTTGATACGGTGGTCGTATGGGCGGTGATCGCTGCATCCGGCGTGCGACGAACTGGCGGCAGAACCCGGTGCCTTTAATTTGGCGTCATGTTGCACCTGCGCGCCTGCTATGTTAGCAAAGCCGCGATTTTAACGGATCCGGCACGTCCCGTGCCGGCCGGAAATCGAAGTCCCGCTTGAATTCCAAGGGCTTGGATCGCTTGGCGCCGCGTTGTGGCGACGGTTTTTCCCTTGCGAGTTTGACAGCAAAAAGAGCGCGTCTGTGGCTGCAGAAGATACGTCCGTTTCAGGTGTGTCCGGCCGTTATGCAACGGCCTTGTTTGAACTGGCCCGCGACCAGAAAGTGGTCGACGAGGTCAAAGCCGATCTCGAGAAATTCGAGGCCATGCTGAATGAGAGCGCCGATCTGAAGCGCCTCGTCCGCAGCCCGGTTTTCGCAGCCGATGCCCAGTCCAGGGCCCTCTCGGCCGTGCTGGCCAAGGCCGGCATCGCCGGCATCTCCGCCAATTTCCTGAAGGTCCTGACCGCCAATCGCCGCCTGTTCGTGGTGACTGACGTCATTCGCGCCTACCGGGCCCTGGTCGCCAGGTTCAAGGGCGAGGTGACGGCCGACGTCACCGTGGCGGAAACGCTTTCGGACAAGAATCTCGACGCCCTCAAGGTTGCCCTGAAGTCGGTGACCGGCAAGGACGTCGCGCTCAACGTGAATGTCGATCCCTCGATCATCGGTGGCCTCGTCGTCAAGCTCGGCAGCCGCATGATCGATAGTTCGCTTCGCACCAAACTCAATTCGATCAAGCACGCGATGAAAGAGGCAGGCTGATGGACATCCGCGCCGCGGAAATTTCCGCGATCCTCAAGGACCAGATCAAGAATTTCGGCCAGGAAGCTGAAGTCTCCGAAGTCGGACAGGTGCTGTCCGTCGGCGACGGTATCGCTCGCGTCTACGGTCTGGACAACGTCCAGGCCGGCGAAATGGTCGAGTTCGAGAACGGCACCCGCGGCATGGCGCTGAACCTCGAAACCGACAACGTCGGCGTCGTGATCTTCGGCGGCGACCGTGAGATCAAGGAAGGCCAGACCGTCAAGCGCACCCGCGCCATCGTGGACGCGCCGGTCGGCAAGGGCCTGCTCGGCCGCGTCGTTGACGCACTCGGCAATCCGATCGACGGCAAGGGCCCGATCCAGGCCGACAAGCGCATGCGCGTCGACGTCAAGGCGCCCGGCATCATTCCGCGCAAGTCGGTGAGCGAGCCGATGGCGACCGGCCTCAAGGCGATCGACGCCCTGATCCCGATCGGCCGCGGCCAGCGCGAACTGATCATCGGCGACCGTCAGACCGGCAAGACCGCGATCGCGCTCGACACCATCCTGAACCAGAAGCCGCTCAACGCGCAGCCCGACGAGAACATCAAGCTGTACTGCGTCTACGTCGCGGTCGGCCAGAAGCGCTCGACGGTTGCCCAGTTCGTGAAGGTGCTGGAAGAGCAGGGCGCGCTCGAATATTCGATCGTCGTCGCCGCCACCGCGTCGGATCCGGCGCCGATGCAGTACATCGCGCCGTTCACCGCCTGCACCATGGGCGAGTTCTTCCGCGACAACGGCATGCACGCGGTCATCATCTATGACGATCTGTCCAAGCAGGCCGTCGCCTACCGCCAGATGTCGCTGCTGCTGCGCCGCCCGCCGGGCCGCGAAGCCTATCCGGGCGACGTGTTCTATCTGCATTCCCGTCTGCTCGAGCGCGCGGCCAAGCTCAGCAAGGATCACGGCTCGGGCTCGCTGACCGCACTGCCGGTCATCGAAACCCAGGCCAACGACGTGTCGGCCTACATTCCGACCAACGTCATCTCGATCACCGACGGCCAGATCTTCCTGGAAACCGACCTGTTCTTCCAGGGCATCCGTCCCGCGGTGAACGTCGGTCTGTCGGTGTCGCGCGTCGGCTCCTCGGCGCAGACCAAGGCCACCAAGAAGGTCGCCGGCAAGATCAAGGGCGAGCTGGCGCAGTACCGCGAAATGGCGGCTTTCGCGCAGTTCGGCTCCGACTTGGACGCCTCGACCCAGCGCCTGCTGAACCGCGGCTCGCGCCTGACCGAGCTCCTGAAGCAGCCGCAGTTCGCGCCGCTGAAGATGGAAGAGCAGGTCTGCGTGATCTGGGCCGGCACCAACGGCTATCTCGATCCGCTCCCGGTCAACAAGGTGCGCGCGTTCGAGGACGGCCTGCTGTCGCTGCTGCGCGGCAAGAACGTCGAGATCCTCAATTCGATCCGCGACACCCGCGACCTCTCCGACGACGTGGCTGCCAAGCTGAAGTCGGTTGTCGAAGGTTTTGCGAAGAGCTTCGCGTAAGAAAGAACCGTCGCGGCCGGGCTAAAGCGCGAAGCGCGTCTTCGCAATTGAAGTCCCGGCCATCCACGTCTAGCGACGTGTGAGACGGCACGTGGATGCCCGGGACGAGCCCGGGCATGACGACTGGGATAGGCTAGCGGCTTGATCCAAGAGATCGAACCGCCGGGGTGAACGAAGAATGGCGTCACTTAAAGACATGCGCGTGCGCATCGCCTCCACCAAGGCGACGCAAAAGATCACCAAGGCCATGCAGATGGTCGCTGCGTCCAGGTTGCGCCGCGCCCAACAGGCGGCCGAAGCTGCGCGCCCCTATGCCGACAAGATGAGCGCGGTGATCTCCAACATAGCCAGCGCTGCCGCCGGTTCGCCCGGCGCGCCGGCGCTGCTTGCCGGCACCGGCAAGGACCAGGTTCACCTGCTGCTGGTCTGCACCGGCGAGCGCGGCCTGTCCGGCGCCTTCAACTCCTCGATCGTGCGTCTCGCGCGCGATCGTGCCCAGGCGCTGATGGCGCAGGGCAAGGAAGTCAAATTCTTCTGTGTCGGCCGCAAGGGCTATGAGCAGCTCCGCCGCCAGTTCGACAAGCAGATCGTCGAACATCTCGACCTGCGCAGCGTTCGTCAGCTCGGTTTCGTCAACGCCGAGGACATCGCCAGGAAGGTGCTGGCCCGTTTCGAGAACGGCGAGTTCGACGTCTGCGCGCTGTTCTACGCGCAGTTCAAGTCGGTGATCGCCCAGATCCCGACCGCGCAGCAGATCATCCCGCTGGTCGTGGAAGAAAAGGCGGCGAATGCGCCGACGACGTCCTACGAATATGAGCCGGAGGAGGACGAACTCCTTTCGGGCCTGTTGCCACGCAACATCGCGGTGCAGATCTTCCGCGCGCTGCTGGAGAACACCGCTTCGTTCTACGGCGCGCAGATGAGCTCGATGGACAACGCCACCCGCAACGCCGGCGAAATGATCCGCAAGCAAACCCAGATCTACAACCGAACCCGTCAAGCCCAGATCACCAAGGAGCTGATCGAGATCATCTCCGGCGCCGAGGCGGTCTGACGCACGAATTCAACGACGGTCGTTCAAGTACAGAATTTCGAAGGAGAGCTTCATGGCTACAGCAGCTAACCCGGTCGGTCGCGTCACCCAGGTCATGGGCGCCGTCGTCGACGTTCAGTTCGAGGGCCACCTCCCGGCCATTCTCAATTCGCTGGAAACCAAGAACGGCAACATCCGCCTCGTGCTGGAAGTTGCGCAGCATCTCGGTGAGTCCACCGTCCGCACGATCGCGATGGACGTGACCGAAGGTCTGGTGCGCGGCCAGGAAGTGACCGACACCGGCCAGCCGATCCGCGTTCCCGTCGGCGAAGGCACCCTCGGCCGCATCATCAACGTCATCGGCGAGCCGATCGACGAAGCCGGCCCGGTCAACGCCGAAGGCCTGCGCCCCATCCATCAGGACGCGCCGAGCTACACCGACCAGTCGACCGAAGCTGAAATTCTGGTCACCGGCATCAAGGTCGTCGATCTCCTGGCTCCCTATGCGAAGGGCGGCAAGATCGGCCTGTTCGGCGGCGCCGGCGTCGGCAAGACCGTGCTGATCCAGGAGCTGATCAACAACGTCGCGAAGGCGCACGGCGGTTACTCCGTGTTCGCCGGCGTCGGCGAGCGTACCCGCGAGGGCAACGACCTCTACCACGAGTTCATCGAATCCAAGGTCAACGCCGATCCGAAGAATCCGGATCCGAGCGTGAAGTCGAAGTGCGCGCTGGTGTTCGGCCAGATGAACGAGCCGCCCGGCGCCCGCGCCCGCGTCGCGCTCACGGGTCTCACCATCGCGGAAGACTTCCGCGACAAGGGCCAGGACGTGCTGTTCTTCGTCGACAACATCTTCCGCTTCACCCAGGCCGGCTCGGAAGTGTCGGCGCTGCTCGGCCGCATTCCTTCGGCGGTGGGTTATCAGCCGACGCTCGCCACCGACATGGGCGCGCTGCAGGAGCGCATCACCACCACGCAGAAGGGTTCGATCACCTCGGTGCAGGCCATCTACGTTCCGGCCGACGACTTGACCGACCCGGCGCCCGCGACCTCGTTCGCGCATCTTGACGCGACCACCACGCTGTCGCGCTCGATCGCCGAAAAGGGCATCTATCCGGCGGTGGACCCGCTGGACTCGACCTCGCGCATGCTCTCCCCGCTGGTCGTCGGCGAGGAGCACTACGCGGTTGCCCGTCAGGTCCAGCAGGTGCTGCAGCGCTACAAGGCGCTCCAGGACATCATCGCCATTCTCGGCATGGACGAGCTTTCGGAAGAAGACAAGCTGACGGTGGCGCGCGCCCGCAAGGTCGAGCGCTTCATGTCGCAGCCGTTCCACGTCGCCGAAATCTTCACGGGATCGCCGGGCAAGTTCGTCGAGCTCGCCGACACCATCAAGGGCTTCAAGGGCCTGGTGGAAGGCAAGTACGACCACCTGCCCGAAGCCGCCTTCTACATGGTCGGCACGATCGAAGAAGCCGTCGAGAAGGGCAAGAAGCTGGCGGCGGAAGCCGCCTAAGCTGGCGAATAGCGAATAGGGAGTGGCGAATAGCTGCTCCCTGTTTCAAGCAATCGCCATTCGCTACTCACCATTCGCAGGTTTGTTATGGCCACCTTCCACTTCGATCTCGTCTCTCCGGAAAAGCTCGCCTTCTCGGGCGAGGTCGATCAGGTCGACATCCCCGGCGTCGAGGGTGATTTCGGCGTGCTGGCAGGGCATGCGCCGGTCGTGGCCGCGATCCGTCCGGGCATCCTCACCATCACCACCGCTGGCCGCCATGAGAAGGTCATCGTGCTCGGCGGTCTCGCCGAAGTCTCCGAAAAGGGCCTGACCGTGCTCGCCGACGTCGCGACATCGCTGGCCGAGCTCGACCGCGCCCAGTTCGCCGCGACCGTCTCGGAGATGGAAGAGGGGCTGAAGGAGCACGAAGGCAGCGAGCTCGATCAGGCGATCGAGCGGCTCGACCACTTCAAGAGCATCCAGCAGCAGCTCAACTCGACGGCTATGCACTAAGCCCCGGGGCACCGCTCCGGGGCTCGAACGAGAATTCCTGCAAGACATTCCCTGACCAAAGTGCAGCGCTCGTCACACCCGTGGCGGGCGCTGAAACTTTGTTGCACCCCGCCGCCGATAACGGCATTCTGCCGGTGCGAATTTGGTCCGGGGGCCGGTGGCGGATGAAACGCAAGATCGCAGCGATTTTCGCGGCCGATATTGCCGGCTACTCGAGACTGGTCGCGGAAGACGAGGAGGAGACGCTGCGGCGTCTGGCCTCCTATCGCGAAGTTGTCGACGATTTCATCGCGAGGGCCGGCGGGCGCATCTTCAATACGGCGGGCGATGCCGTGCTCGCGGAATTCCCGAGCGCGGTCGATGCGGTGCGTTGCGCGATCGACATTCAGGAATCCCTGCGGACCCGCAACATGGCCTATCCGCCGAGCCGGCAGATGTCGTTCCGCATCGGCATCACCATCGGCGACGTGGTCGAGCGCAACGGCGATCTGCTCGGCGACGGCGTCAACATCGCGGCGCGGCTGGAGGGCCTCGCCGAGGTCGGCGGCATCTGCGTCTCGCGCGCGGTGCATGAGCAGGTCGCCAACAAGCTCTCGGTGCAGTTCGCCGATATCGGCGCGCAGGAGGTCAAGAACATCCCGACGCCGGTGCACGCCTACATGGTGGCGATGCGGCGCGAGGACGGCAGCTATAGCAAGCCGCAGCTGAAGAAGGTGGGCTCAAAGCTCGCCACGGCGCCGGTGTGGATGTGGCCGCTGGTGGTCGCAATCGTCTCGATCGTCGCCATCGGCGTCACCGGCTTCCTCTACAACACCAAGCTCAAGCAGACGGCGAATGTCGCGGCGACGCCGGCCGCAGCACCAAGCGCGGAGCCGAGCTCCGCGCCGACGCAGCTCGCCAAGGCGCCGATGTCGCCGATGGCGCCGCAGAATGCTGGCGCTGCGATGGCGCCGATGCCTGCGCCGTCACCCTCGGCCGCGCCGATAGCGGGCAAGTTTGCGGCCGACAGCGTGCCCTTCATCAACGAGCGCGTCCGCACCTTTCTTGCCGGAGACTATTCCACCGCCGGCGACTACAAGGCCTTCGCGCTCAATGTCGGCGCCTTCACCGGCTCGGCCCTGAATCAGCCGAACGAGGAGGCCGCGCGCAACACCGCGCTCGAGCAGTGCCAGAAGCGCGCCGATGCCGCGCAATCGCCGCGGCGCTGCGAGCTCTATGCGGTCGGCAACAACGTCGTCTACACGCACGGCAAGCCGCCGATGCCGCCGTCTCCCTATTTCAGGCATGACGCCATGACCGAGCGGAGCTTCGCATCGAAGGATTTTCCGATGGTGCGCGAACCGCAAAAGGTCCGGCTCGAGAATATGTTCGTGCCGGCGGCGAAATCCCGCTCGGTTGCGCTCGGCCCCGGCGGACAATATTTCATGGTGCTCGGCGCCTCGTCCGCCGAAGATGCAGCGCGCCGTTCGCTGGAATCGTGCGGCGCGATTGCCGGCGTGGCGTGCCTCGTGGTCGCAATCGACGACAATTTCGTCGTTCCGATCCCGACGCTGTTCAGGATCACCGGCTTCTTCAATGCCGCCTCCAACGCCTCGATCATGGCGGATGCGCGCGGCGAGGTCGTGCGCAAGCTCGGTGACGGCATGGGCTGGAACGCGGTCGCGGTCGGCACCGCGGGCCGGCCAGGCCTCGGCCTCAAGGCCGCCGACGAGCAGGCCGCCGTCACCTCCGCACTCGCCGACTGCGCCAAGCGCGACAGCGACTGCCACGTCATCGCGCTCGGCCCGTTCACGGTGGGACCGATCAATTAGCGCGTGCTTTGATTGAGCCCGATCGTTGCCGGGCGCGAGATGCGCTCCCTCTCCCGCTTGCGGGGGAGGGCTGGGGTGGGGGTGTCTCCGCAACGGGACACTCCCTGGGTGGAGAGAGCCCCCACCCGGCGCTTCGCGCCGACCTCCCCCGCAAGCGGGAGAGGTTGGACACCCGTGACGGATTGCGCAGCGCGGTGAACTTCTTCCGCGGTGTCAATCGCTTCACAACAACCACACCGCACCGCGCCGGCGGCGGCCTTCTACTGTGCATGGGGTTGTTTTCGCAGTTTTAGTTTGCGAAGGCCGCAAACTCTCCTGCCACCGCGCGATAGACCTCCCGTCGGAACGGCACCACGACGTCGGCAACACGGTCCAGACGCTCCCAGCGCCAGGCGTCGAACTCGGCGGGCTGGCCGTTGCGCGGCGTCAGCGGGTCGATCTCGTCATCCTTGCCGGTGAAGCGCAGCGCGAACCATTTTTGCCGCTGGCCGCGAAACTTCGCGAGGCGATGCGTCTGCGGTCCGTCATAGGGCGGGAATTCGTAGCTGAGCCAATCGGTCTCGCCGAGATAGTCCGCGCTGACGACGCTGGTCTCCTCCCAGAGCTCGCGCATCGCGGCATCGCGCAAATTCTCGCCGTCGTCGACGCCGCCCTGCGGCATCTGCCAATCGAGGCCGGGCAGGATGATCTCGGGACCGTCGCCCTTGAAGCGATGGCCGATCAGCACGCGGCCTTCGGTGTTGAAGAGAGCGATCCCCACGTTGGGGCGGTAGGGCTTTTCATTCGTCACGCGCAAATCTCTCATCGTCATTCCCGGGTGCATTAGCACCGAAGCCGGGACGACAATTCGATTTATTGGTCCGCCAGCGCAGAAAATTCCTGCACCACGCGCTCATAGACCGGGCGCTTGAAGGGAATGATCAGCCCGGTCAGATTCTTCATCGGTTCCCAGCGCCAGCTCACGAATTCGGCCTTGTGGCCGCCGCCGCCAGGATTGGCGACATTGATCTCGCTGTCCTTGCCGGTGAAGCGCACGGCGAACCATTTCTGGCGCTGGCCGCGGTAGCGGCCCTTCCAGGCGCGCCCGGCGACCGTGCGCGGAATGTCGTAGGTGAGCCAGTCCGGGACCTCGCCGAGCCGCTCGACCGAGCGCACGCTGGTTTCCTCATAGAGCTCGCGCTTGGCGGCGTCCCAGGTGTCCTCGCCGGGATCGACGCCGCCTTGCGGCATCTGCCAGACATGGGTGTCGTCGACATGCTCGATGCCGCCGGCGCGGCGGCCGATGAACACCCGTCCCTCTGTGTTGATCAGCATCACACCGACGCAGGTCCGGTAGGGCAGATCCTCGTAACGCGCCATTCCGCCAGACCTCTCGCATGCTGCTGGTTGCGGCTTGACCGGTCCCGCGGGACCCGTGCCGTACCAATCCGTTGATTTAGCTGGATTTTGATTTCAGCATCGCGGTTGTCAATGGCACCAAAAGGATACCCCGGTCGCCCAATGTCTTGGTCCAGGCGCCGATGCGCTCGATCGAGACGGGAAGGGCGGAGGCGGTGCCGACAGCCGCGCCGCGCTCGCGTGCCGCCGATTCGAGCTTGTTCAGGGCGCGGTCGATCTCGGTCGGGGTCGGCACCACGTCGATCGCGATGTCGCCCTTGCCGAATGGCATGGCCTGGTTCGCCGCGGCCTGGGCTGCAATGCTGCGGGGCGAGGAGCCGTCGTCGAAGAAACCGAGGCCGCGCTTGGCCGCCTCGCGGATGATCGGCTGCATCGCCGGCTCCGTCGCGACGAAGCGGGCGCCCATGAAATTGGTGATGCCGGCATAGCCCTGCATCCGGCTGAAATGCCAGTACAGGCGGTCCATGTTCTGGTCGGCGCTGAGCGAGGTCAGCAGCGTCTGCGGTCCCGGATCATTGTCGGGGAAGTCGTAGGGCTCCATCGGGATCTGGAGGAAGATCTCGTGGCGCTGCGCGCGGGCCCGTTCGGCGAGCTTGCCGGGATCGGTGCCGTAGGGCGTGAAGGCCAGCGTCACCGCTGCCGGCAGCCTCATGATGGCATCGGCGGTCTTGGCGGCGCCGACGCCGAGGCCCCCGATCACGATGGCGACCACCGGCATCTTGGCGGCCTTGGCGCGATCGGCGTCCGCCGCATAGGCGTTGAACGGCTTCAGCCCGTCGGCGACCACCGGGATCATGCCGTAGCGTGACTTCTCCAACAGCTTCGGATTGATCCCGGCCATGACCGGCGGCGGGGCCGAAGCGGCCCCGGCCTTGTCGCCTGCGTCCTCACCGATCACCACGTCGTGGCGGGCGCCGGTGGAGCCGTCGATCATGGTGATGGTCTTCTGCTCGCCGGGGGCGGCCTGCTTCGGCGCCTCCTGGCTGTCGTGCTTGCCGTCCTGCTTGCTAGCTTGCTTGCTGTCCTGGCCGGCGGCCGGCTTCTCGTCGGCAGCCTTGTCGGCGCCCTTCTCGCTGATGGCGATCCGCGTCATCGGCTCGCCGCCGAGCGGATCCTTGTTGAAGATGGCGAAGCCGGCAAAGGTGAGGAGGAACAGGCCGAGCAGCACGGCGAGCGCCTGCATGGCCGTGAACGGCAGCCGCAGCCGGCGTTTCCGGCGCGGCTTGTCCTGTCCGAGCGGGGCGCTCAGATCATCGGCCGTTTCAGTCATGCGCGATCCCGAATCACTGCCAATGACGATACCACGCCGGGGTCAAGCGGCGGCAGGCCGGGATAGGCCGGGGATGCCAGGAGTTATCAGCAACCAGGAGTTCCAAGCAAAAAGGGCGGCTCCCAGGAGCCGCCCTTTCGTGGGATCGCGCGGATACGCCGACTTAGTTCGCCGCTTTGGGCTTGTCGGTCGTGGCCTTGTTGTCGCCGCCGGGGGTGGGCGCGGCGGAGGCGCTGTTCTTGATGCCGTGGAGCAGGTCGTCGGCGAGCTTGAGCGCCTTGTCGTCCTTGGCGTCCGGCGGGACGTAGGACTGCGAGCCGGTCTTCTCGTCGCCGTCGTTTTTCAGATGGCCGCGCAGCGAAGCCTCGCCCTTGGTGTCGGTGCGCGACTTCAGCTCGTCCGGCACGTCCTGCAGCACTTCGATGTCGGGCACGATGCCCTTGGCCTGGATCGACTTGCCCGACGGCGTGTAATAGCGCGCCGTGGTCAGCCGCAGCGCGCCATTGCCGCTTCCGAGCGGAATGATGGTCTGCACCGAGCCCTTGCCGAACGAGCGCGTGCCGACGATGGTCGCGCGCTTGTGGTCCTGCAGCGCGCCGGCGACGATCTCCGAGGCCGAGGCCGAGCCGCCATTGACCAGCACAATAACAGGCTTGCCCTTGGTCAGATCGCCCGAATGCGCGGTGCGACGCTGGGTCTCCTCGGCATTGCGGCCGCGGGTCGACACGATCTCGCCCTTCTCCAGGAACGAGTCGGAGACAGTGACTGCTTCCTCGAGCAGGCCGCCCGGATTGTTGCGGAGGTCGATGATGTAGCCCTTCAGCTTGTCGCCGATCTGGTTCGAGAGGTTGGCGACCTCGCGCTTCAGGCCTTCGGTGGTCTGCTCGTTGAAGGTGGTGATGCGGATATAGGCGATGTCGTCGGCCTCGACGCGTGCGCGCACCGAGCGGACGCGGATGTTGTCGCGCACCAGGGTGACGTCGATCGGATTGTCCTGACCCTTGCGGATGATCTTGAGCTTGATCTTGGTATTGACGGGGCCGCGCATCTTCTCGACCGCCTGGTTCAGCGTCAGGCCCTGCACCGCCTCGTCGTCGAGATTGGTGATGATGTCGTTGGCCATGACACCGGCGCGCGAAGCTGGGGTGTCGTCGATCGGCGAGACCACCTTGATCAGGCCGTCTTCCATCGTGACCTCGATGCCGAGGCCGCCGAACTCACCGCGGGTCTGCACCTGCATGTCGCGGAAGCTCTTGGCGTCCATGTAGCTCGAATGCGGATCGAGGCCGGTGAGCATGCCGCTGATGGCGGATTCGATCAGCTTGGTGTCGTCGGGCTTCTCGACATAGTCGGAGCGCACGCGCTCGAAGACGTCGCCGAACAGATTGAGCTGACGATAGGTGTCTGCGGTGGCGGCTCGCGCGCTGGAGCCCATGAACACCGCACGCGGCTGGGTCACGAACAGCATCAGCGCCGCACCGGTGGCCGCGCTGAGGAGGATTACTGAAGTCTTGCGCATCATCCGCGAACCTTCTCGCCTTCATTTGCGGCCCACCATGGGCCTGGATCGATTGGAGTGCCGTCCTTACGGAACTCGACATACAGCACAGGTTGACTCGCGTTCGTCGCGAGAATGGAGGCGACCTGAGAGGTCGATCCCATCGTCGCGACCGGCTCCCCCGTGAGCACAAACTGTCCGATGTTGACCGAAATGCGCTCCATCCCGGCGATCAGGACATGATACCCGCCCCCGGCATTGAGGATCAAGAGTTGTCCATAGCTGCGGAACGGGCCTGAATAGACCACCCAGCCGTCACACGGCGTTGTGACCTGGGAGCCGGGCTTGGTCGCCAGGGAAATGCCCTTCTGGACCCCGCCGGCCCCGTCGGAACCGCCGAAATCCCTGATCTTGTTACCGTTAACCGGAAGAGGCAGGAGACCCTTGGCGGAGGCAAAGACGATCGCGGGGGTGGTCCGGGACCGGTCCTTGAACACGCCCGGGCCGGACTTGACGCTCGCGCTTGCGGCCGCCTTGGCCTCGGCCTGCCTTGCGGCCTCGGCTGCCTTCTCGGCGGCCTTGGCTGCGCTCTGCAGATCCTGCTCCATCTTGGTGATCAGGCCCTGGAGATCGCCGACCTGTCTCGAAAGCGCGATGGCGCGCGAATTCTCGGCATCGAGGTCCTTTTCGCGTGCCGCCTGCTGGCGCTGCCGCTCGTCGACGAGGGCGGTGAGCCGGGTCTGGTCGCTCCTGACCTTGTCCCGATCGGAGGCGAGCTGGTCGCGCTCGGTGGCGATATTCTTGCGCAAGGCCACGAGCTCGCCGAGCTCGCCTGCGATCCTTTCGGCGCGGCCGCGCAGCTCCGGCACCACGGCGCCGAGCAGCATCGCCGTGCGCAGTGATTGCAGCGCATCTTCGGGCCGCACCAGCAGCGCAGGCGGCGTGCGCCGTCCGGCCCGCTGCAGTGCTGCCAGCACCTCGACGATGTCGGCACGGCGCGAATCGAGCGAGGAGCGCATCGCCTGCTCGCGTCCGTTGAGCGCGCGCAACCGGGCTTCGGTCTCGTCGATCTTGGTCTCCACGTTGCGCACATTGGCGGCGGTGTCGATCAGCTGCTGATTGAGCTGGGTACGGTCCTGGCCGAGTGAGGTGATCTCGGCCTTGAGCTTGGCCTGCGCCTCTTCCGCGCTCTTCTGCCTGGCACGCGCGGCTTCGAGCTCCTGCTCGCGCTGCTTGATGGCGTCGGGCGAGACGGCGGCGGTCTGGGGCGCCGGCGCCGCGGTCTGGGCTTGCGCGAGGCTTGCGCCGGCAACGCTTGTGATCAGCAACAGGTTGAGGAGCGGCGCTCGCATCGTGTCGGCAAAGGTGCTCGTTGTGGCGCGCATCACGCGCGGTGATAGGGGTGGCCGGCCAGAATGGTGGCGGCCCGATAAAGCTGTTCCAGAAGCATGACGCGGACCATTTGGTGCGGCCAGGTCGCAGAGCCGAACGCGATCGCGAGCTTCGCCTTACGGCGCAATTCGGGCGAAAGTCCGTCCGCCCCTCCGATCACGAAGATAGTATGTCCGGCTCCCTCGTCTCGCCAGCGTCCGAGATGCCGTGCGAATACGGTGGAGTCGAGATTTTGCCCGCGCTCGTCCAGTGCCACCAGGATCGATTTGTCCGGAATATGCGCGGAGATCGCGGCGGCCTCTTCGGTCATCCGCGTCGCGGTGTCGCGCGCGCGGCTCTCGGGGATTTCGTGGACCAGGAGCTCGCGGAATCCGAGCTTGCGGCCGGCCTCGTCGAACCGCTCGAAATAGCGGTCGGCAAGCTCCCGTTCGGGGCCCTGCTTCAGCCGTCCCACCGCAATGACAGCAACGCGCATGATATCTTCAGGGGTCTGATATCTTCAGGGTCGTGTTTTCAAGACCGCGCGCAAATGGCGCGCGCACGACGCTAGCATGCGCGTCAGCCGATTCGAAATCGGCTCGATCAGCCTAGATCGCCTTCGCCGCGATCGCTTTCGCAGCCCCTGGGCCCTGCGTGTACAATCGCTCGAGATTGTAGAACTCGCGGACCTCGGGTCTGAACACGTGCACGATCACGTCGCCGGAATCGATCAGCACCCAGTCGCAATTGGGCAA
This sequence comes from Bradyrhizobium sp. CCBAU 11430, assembly GCF_028128855.1. NCBI lineage: Bacteria > Pseudomonadati > Pseudomonadota > Alphaproteobacteria > Hyphomicrobiales > Nitrobacteraceae > Bradyrhizobium > Bradyrhizobium sp. CCBAU 11430. Next base: position 143,126 of record NZ_LBJV01000061.1, on the reverse strand, counting down.
GCCCTCGACATGGATGTTCTTGATGCCGTTTTCCTTGAGGCCCTTGGCGACGTTTTCCGCGATCGCGCCAACGTGCCGGTTCACCCGGCCGGTGGTGACGATCATGTAGTCGGAGTACGCCGATTTGCCGCGAAGGTCGATGGTGACCGTCTCTTCCGCCTTCATGTCGTCGAGGCGGGAGAGGATCAGGCTCAGCGTCTTGTCGGCGTCGGGTTGCGCCTTCAAGGCCGCAGCTTTGGCTGATGTTTTACGCGCCGGCTTGGCAACCTTGGGTAAAACAGACTTCGTCGAAGCTGACTTGGACAATACAGATGTGGTCAGGGACCATTCCTTTCACTGTATCGCGAACGCCGAATCCGGCGCTCACCGGTTACACTACATCATGTGGGGTTAAGGGTTTCAATATGCCAGAGAGGCTGAAGCCCACACGATATCCGCGCACTTGTCCTCACATTGTACCTTTCCAGCTCCCGTCCGGGTTCCGTAAGCCGGTCGAGGACAGATTCAGCTTCATTCCGGTCAGGAAAACCCAGGCCGGCGCCGGCTGATCCGCAAGCAGCGCTGCCTTGTTCTCGGGGAGGCGATAGCGCGCCAGCGCCTGGGCGGCGGGGGAGGCGAGGGCGCGAAAACTCTGCGGCGGGCGGTCGATGATTGCCATCGGCACCTGGCCGGCGATGCGCCGCCAGTGCTGCCAACGATGGAATTGAGCGAGATTGTCGGCGCCCATGATCCAGACAAAGCGCAGGCCGCTGAGGCGGCGGCGCAAGGTGTTGATCGTGTCGATAGTGTAGCGCGTGCGGATGACGGATTCGAGACAGCTGACCTCGATCCTGGGATCATCGGCGACGTCGCGCGCGGCCTGCATGCGCTCCCCGAGCTCATGCAGATTGCCGTTCTCCTTCAGCGGATTGCCCGGAGTCACCAGCCACCACACGCGGTCGAGCTGAAGGCGCTTCAGCGCGAACTGGCTGATCGCGCGATGCGCCTGGTGCGGCGGATTGAACGAGCCGCCGAGCAGGCCGATGCGCATGCCTTCGGTGTAGGGCGGTATCGCCTGCGCGAAGAAGCGGGGGGCGACGAAATTGTTACTCAATGTCCGCGCCCCGCGACGTTACTTACGGCCGTGTCTGACCGGTGCCGTGAACGCGATATTTGAAGCTCGTCAGCTGCTCGGCCCCGACCGGGCCGCGGGCGTGGAAGCGGCCGGTCGCAATCCCGATCTCGGCGCCGAAGCCGAACTCGCCGCCATCGGCGAACTGCGTGGAGGCGTTGTGCAGCACGATCGCGGAATCGACCTCGCTCAGGAATTTCCTCGCAGCCGCCTCATCCGCGCTCACGATCGCATCGGTGTGATGCGAGCCATGGTTCTGAATGTGCGCGATTGCGCCATCGACGCCGTCGACGACCTTCGCCGCGATGATCGCGTCGAGATATTCGGTGTCCCAATCGTCTTCGCTCGCAGGTTTTACGCGCGCATCCGTTCCTTGCACCGTTTCGTCGCCGCGTACTTCGCAGCCCGCCTCGATCAGCATCTCGACCAGCGGCTTCAGATTTTTGCCGGCCGCGGCGCGATCGACCAGCAGCGTCTCGGCCGCGCCGCAGACCCCGGTGCGGCGCATTTTTGCGTTGAGCACGAGCGACTTCGCCATCGCGAGGTCGGCGCTGGCATCGACATAGACGTGGTTGACGCCTTCCAGATGCGCGAACACAGGCACGCGCGCTTCCTGCTCGACGCGCGCGACGAGGCTTTTTCCCCCGCGGGGCACGATCACGTCGACGGCGCCGTTCAGGCCCGAGAGCATCATGCCGACGGCCGCGCGGTCGCGCGTTGGGACCAGCGTGATCGCAGCTTCAGGCAGGCCGGCTTCACGCAGGCCCTGCACCAGGCATTCATGGATCGCGCGGCAGGACCGAAAACTGTCCGAGCCGCCGCGCAGGATCACGGCATTGCCGGACTTCAGGCACAGCACGCCGGCGTCGGCCGCAACGTTCGGACGGCTCTCGAAGATCACGCCGACGACGCCGAGCGGCACGCGCACGCGCTCGATCCTCATGCCGTTTGGCCGCTGCCAGCTCTCGGTGACGATGCCGACGGGATCGGCGATGCCGCGTACGATGCCGATGCCCTCGGCCATGCCCTCGATGCGGGCCGGCGTCAGCGTCAGGCGGTCGATGAAGGAGGAGGTGGCATTGCCGGAGGCGCGGGCTTCGGCGACGTCCTCGGCATTGGCGGCGAGGATCGCCGCAGAGCTCGCGCGGATCGCCCGCTCCATGGCTTCCAGCGCCCGGTTTTTCTGCTCCGGCGGCGCCAGCGCCAGCACGCGCGCGGCAGCGCGGGCGCGGGTTCCGAGATCGGACATCAGCGCCAAGAGATCGGTAGTCCGATCGGCATTGCCGTCAACGGCTTTGAGGGGGGCGGCCATGGGGGTCAAAACCTTCTGCTAAGGCGGTGTCCTAGCACGGAAATCCCGCTTTTGCGAAGGGCGGGGAGGGTATGGCAGGGGCCCGGCGGGCGGTTGCTGGGCTCGGCCACCGGCCTAGCCCCAACGTCATGGCCGGGCTTGACCCGGCCATCCACGTCTTGCCCGGCCTTCGAAAGGACGTGGATGCCCGGGACGAGCCCGGGCATGACGGCTTGGGTGCTCTTCGGCCCTTACCCGCCCACCACCAGATCGTCGCGGTGGATCATCTCCGATCTTCCGCTGATGCCGAGGATGGTCATTACATCAGGGGACGAGCGGCCCTTGATCCGCTCGGCGACCTCTGCGTCGTAGGCGATCAGGCCGCGGCCGACCTCGCTGGTGTCGGGGCCGCGCACGATCACGGCATCGCCGCGGGCGAACTGGCCCTCGACCTTGATCACGCCGGCCGGCAGCAGGCTGGCGCCGGCACGCAGCGCCGTCACTGCGCCGGCGTCGATGGTCAGCGTGCCCTTCGGCTCCAGCGTGCCCGCGATCCAGCGCTTTCGCGAGGTGATGGGATTGGCCGGCGTCAGGAACCAGGTGCAGCGGCCGCCGTCGGCGATCGCCTGCAAGGGATGCTCGATCTTGCCGGAGGCGATCAGCATATGCGTGCCGCCGGTGGTCGCGATCTTGGCCGCCTCGACCTTGGTGCGCATGCCGCCGCGCGACAGCTCGGACTCGGCGTCTCCCGCCACGGCTTCGATCTCCGAGGAGATGCTCTCGACCACCGGAATGAGCTTTGCGTTCGGATTGTTCTTCGGTGGAGCGTCGTAGAGCCCGTCGATGTCGGACAGCAGCACGAGCAAGTCGGCGCTCGCCATGGTGGCGACGCGCGCGGCGAGGCGATCATTGTCGCCGTAGCGGATCTCGTTGGTGGCGACCGTGTCGTTCTCATTGATCACGGGGATCGCGCGCCACTCCAGCAGCTTGCCGATGGTGGAGCGTGCATTGAGATAGCGACGGCGTTCCTCGGTGTCCTGGAGCGTCACCAGGATCTGGCCGGCGCCGATGTCGTGTGCCCCGAGCACCTCGGACCAGATCCGCGCCAGCGCGATCTGGCCGACGGCGGCGGCGGCCTGGCTCTCTTCCAGCTTGAGCGGGCCGCGCGGCAGCTTGAGGCGGCTGCGGCCGAGCGCGATCGAGCCGGAGGAGACGACGAGGACGTCGCGCCCCTCCCTGTGCAGCTTGGCCATGTCGTCGGCAAGCGCGGCGAGCCAGGATGCCCGCACCTCGCCCTTGTCGGAATCGACCAGCAGCGCGGAGCCGACCTTGACGACGATGCGGCGGAATTGACTGAGTTCGGGGCTGGCCATGTGTGGATGTGCTGGCGCGTGTGACGACTTGCTTTGCATTGGAAACGGCGGAGCGACTGGCAGCGCCGGTAGGCTGCTTTTGCAGCAGGACGATGGCCGGCGCAAGGCGGCCGGGATGGTAAACGGCGAAGGTCGGCCTTGTCCGGGACGCTCGTCTGGTCCTAATTGCTATCAACTAAAACGGGGTCAAAGAGGAAACGAATGGATCGCCGCAAATTCATGACCGGATGCCTTGGCCTGCCGTTGCTGGCGCAAGCGGGTGGGGCGCAAGCTCAGGCCGGGCTGACAAAAATCATCTTCCCATTCGCGGCGGGAGCGGGCGGCGACACGCTGTGCCGGCTGATGGCGCAGGAGATGGCGCCGGTGCTGCAACGGACCCTGGTGGTCGAGAACCGCACCGGCGGCGACGGCCTGATCGGCATCAAGGCGGTGAAGAGCGCGAGCGCCGACGGCAGCATGGTGCTGGTGACGACAGGACCCACCACGTACCTGCTGCCGATGGTGGAGACGACGCCGAGCTTCGACGCCGCCAGGGATTTTGTGCCGGTGTCGCTGCTGGCGCGGTTCGAATTCGCGCTGGTGATCAACCCCGCGGTCGATGCCACCGATTTCAAGAGCTTCGTGACGTGGCTGAAGGCGCATCCGGACAAGACCTCGTTCGGGGTGCCGAGCAACGGCACCATTCCGCATTTCATGGGCTCCAGGCTCGAGAAGGATCTCGGCATTCCCCTGACCCGCGTGCCCTATCGCGGCAGCGCGCCGATCCTCAACGACATCATCGGCGGTCACATCTCGTTCGGGATCACCACACTGGCCGATGCGCTGCAGCAGCATCGTGCCAAGGGCGTGAAGATCATCGCAGTCGCGAGCGCGGAGCGTTCGCCGTTCGCGCCCGATGTCCCGACGCTGAAGGAGAGCGGCATCGATCTCGTTGCCGATGCCTGGTACGGCATGTGGCTTCCCGCGGGCAGCCCGCCGGACTTCGCCGGCAAGCTGGGAGCCGCCGCGAGTGCCGCACTCGCCAAGCCCGAGGTGAAGGAGAAGCTCACGGCGATCGGCCTGATCCCGGTCGGCTCGACGCCGGAGGGATTGACGAAGGAGCTCGCTGCGAACATCGCGTTGTGGCAGCCAATCGTGAAGGCGACGGGATACAAGATCGAGAATTGAGTCTCGCTCGCGCTCCACACTCGGCCGTCATGGCCGGGCTTGACCCGGCCATCCACGTGCTATCGCGATTGACGTAAGACGTGGATGCCCGGGACAGGCCCGGGCATGACGCGTTGAGAGAGTTGCACTCCGCTCACTCACATCTTCGCGCGCTGCGCGATGCCGTCCTTGATCGCCGCAAGCTCGGCCTCATCCCAGATGCCGATCAACACCCCGCCCTTCACCTGTAGCTGATTGTCCGCATAAGCCGCGATCTTCTCGCGCGGCGTGGTGATGTGGTCGTTCGGATGCAGCGCCCAGTCGAACAGCTCGGCCTGCAACCGCGCGATGATGCCGGCGCATTCGGGGTCGTCGCCGCGATCGACATATTCTTGCGGATCGGTTTCGAGATCGTACAGCATCGGGCGGAAGCCGGAGGCGTGGATGTATTTCCAGCGGCCGTCGAACACCATGAACAGGCGGCAGCGCTCGATCGGCTGGTTCAGCTTCAGCCGCACGTCCTGCATGGCGTAGTCGTATTCGGAGAAGGCGACCTTGCGCCAGTCCGGCGGTGTCGGCCCGCGCAGCAGCGGCAGCAGCGAACGCCCTTCGAGGATATGACCCGGCACCTTGCCGCCGAAATAATCGACGAAGGTCGGCGCGAGGTCGATTCCCTCCACCAGCGCATCGCTGCGCGTGCCGCGCGGGGCGTCGGCCTCTTTCGACGGGTCGATGATGATCAACGGAATCTTCGCCGACTGCTCGTGGAACAAATCCTTCTCGCCCATCCAGTGATCGCCGAGATAATCGCCGTGATCACTGGTGAACACGATCATGGTGGTTTCCAGCAGATCGCGTTCTTCCAGAAACTTCATCAGCACGCCCATCTGGTCGTCGATCTGGGTGATCAGGCCCATATAGGTCGGGATCACCTTCTCGCGGGCATCGTCGCGCGCCATGTTGCGGGAGTAGCGCATGTCCATATAGGCGCCGAACACCGGATGCGGATTTTGCCGCTCGCGCTCGGAGCGGATCACCGGGATCATGTCGTCGGTCGAATACATGCTGGCGTAGGGCTCCGGCGCGATATAGGGCCAGTGCGGCTTGATGTAGGACAGATGCAGGCACCACGGCCGGCCGTCGGTCTCGGCCTCGCCGATGAAATCCATCGCGCGCCGCGTCATGTAGGGCGTTTCGGAATGCTCATCCGGCACGCGCGCCGCCTTGTCGGCATGCACCAACAGCCAGCCGTTCTGCAAGCTACCGTCCTCTGCCGCGCCTGAGTTCGCCCAATGCTCCCAGGGATTGCTGGCTTCAAAACCCTGTTGGCGCAGATATTCGTCGTACTTCGGGCGCGGGCGGCCGGTCGGATGCAGACCGTCGTCGCGCTCATACGGTTCAAAGCCGCATTCGGCGACGTGCACGCCGATCATCGATTCCGGGGGAATGCCGAGCGCCTTCATGCCTTCGAGATCGGGCGCCATGTGGGTCTTGCCGACCAGCACGTTGCGCACGCCGATCTTCTTGAGGTGATCGCCGAGCGTGGGCTCGCCGACGCGCAGCGGCCAGCCGTTCCAGTGCGAGCCGTGCGAGCGCATGTAGCGGCCAGTGTAGAACGACATCCGCGACGGGCCGCAGATCGGCGATTGCACATAGGCCTTGCTGAACAGCACGCCGCGCTTGGCCATCGCGTCGATGTTCGGCGTCTTCAGCGTGGGATGGCCGGTGCAGCCGAGATAATCATAGCGAAGCTGGTCGCACATGATCCAGAGAACATTCTTCGCGCGCGCCATGCCTCGCCCCTGCATTTTCTTGATTGTTGATGCTGCGCTATCGGAGCGGTGAAGACAAGCCAGTGACGCGCGTGCCCGTAGTCTCACACTCCGCTGTCGTCCCTGCGAAAGCAGGGACCCATAACCACAGGGAGTGGTTTGGCGAAGATTCGTCGCTGGGTACTGCAACCATCCGCAGTCGAGAGATCACGCGGTATGGGTCCCTGCGTGCGCAGGGACGACAATTACGCCGACCACGGCTCCGCTTCGGCCGCGCTCTTGGCCTTGGCCGACACTGGGGCCTCGCCGATCACCTCGACCAGCGCACGCAGGGCTTCCTTGACGCCATCGCCGGTGACGCCGGAGAGCAGCAGCGGCGTCTTTTTCGCAGCCCGCTTCAGCCGGTCCCTCTGCTTCTTCAATTCGTCCGGCTCGACCGCGTCGATCTTGTTCAGCGCGACGATCTCGATCTTGTCGGTCAAGAGCCCGCCATAGGCGTCGAGTTCCTTGCGCACCGTCTTGTAGGCCTTGCCGGCGTGCTCGCAGGTTGCGTCGATCAGATGCAGCAGCACGCGGCAGCGCTCGACATGACCGAGGAAGCGGTCGCCGAGACCAGTGCCTTCATGCGCGCCTTCGATCAGGCCGGGAATATCGGCGAGCACGAATTCGCGGCCGTCAGCATTCACGACGCCGAGCTGCGGATGCAGCGTGGTGAAGGGATAGTCGGCGATCTTCGGCCGCGCCGCGCTGACCTTGGACAGGAAGGTCGACTTGCCGGCATTGGGCATGCCGACGAGACCGGCATCCGCGATCAGCTTCAGCCGCAGCCAGATCCAGCGCTCTTCGCCCACCTGGCCGGGATTGGCGTTGCGCGGCGCGCGGTTGGTCGAGGTCTTGAAATGCGCGTTGCCGAAGCCGCCATTGCCGCCCTCGGCCAGCACGAACTTTTCGCCGACCTTGGTGAAGTCGTGGATCAGCGTCTCTCGGTCCTCGTCGAAGATCTGCGTGCCCATCGGCACCTTCAGCACGATATTCTTGCCGTTGGCGCCGTGGCGGTCCGACCCTGAGCCGTTCTCGCCCTTCTGCGCCTTGAAGTGCTGCTGGTAGCGGTAGTCGATCAGCGTGTTGAGGCCATCGGCGACCTCGATGATGACGTTGCCGCCACGGCCGCCATTGCCACCGGAGGGACCGCCGAATTCGATGAACTTCTCGCGGCGGAACGCCACGCAGCCGTTCCCGCCGTCACCGGAGCGGATATAGACCTTTGCTTCGTCGAGGAATTTCATGGGCCATAGGTAGGCCAGCAGGTCTCCCGCGGCAACCCGGATAGACCCGCAAATCGGCCGAATTTCTCGCGATTTCGCCCCTTGCTTAACCAGTCGGCCGGCGCCGGATCAGGAATTTCTGCATCCCCTCCAGCACCAGCTCCTTGCGCTGGTTGAACACGGTGCTGCGAAGCGTCACCGCGCCGGTGGTGCGGCCCGGCATCAGCTCGGTGACCTCGAGCGCGGGGTAGATGGTGTCATCGGCAAACACGGGTTTGAGGAACCGGCTCGATTGCTCGAGGAAGCCGACCAGGGAGTCCTCGACCATGAACGGAAACAGGCCGGCGCCCGGCGCGGTGTGGATCAGCGTCTGGAAACCGTGGGCGAGCAGATGCGGCATGCCGCGGCTGCGGCAATATTCCACGTCATAGTGCACAGGATGGGTGTCGCCGCTCGCGGTCTGGAACGCGGCGAATATCGCCGAGGTCTGGGTCCGGCTCGGCAGCACGAAGCGTTCGCCGATGACGAAATCCTCAAACCAGCGTTGCGTGGGGATCATGCGATGCTGGGTCGGATCGAAGTCGGGCATGTCCCTGCTCTCTGTTCGTGATCGGCCTATCGCTACCGCGATGCGAAGAGTGCGACAATCCGTTCAATTCGCCGGATGCGGGCTTGTCCGGCGCGGCCACGTCATTAAAACGACCGCAAGCGACACTACCAGCCGATTCCCGGCGCTTTCTCCGCCGTCATTGCGAGTGTAGCGAAGCAATCCAGACTGCCGCCGCGGAAAGACTCTGGATTGCTTCGCTGCGCTCGCAATGACGAATCCCTCACTCAGACTCGCTGCAATGCCCCTGTTCAAGAACCTTTCCGCCTATGACGATCGCTCCGCGCGCCTCGCCGGCATTGGGCTGATGGTGCTGTCGATCTTCATGTTCTCGTTCGGCGACGCCATGGGCAAGTTCCTGGTCGGGACTTATTCGGTGGGGCAGCTCTTGTTCCTGCGCGCCTGCGCGGCGCTGCTGCTGCTCGCGCCGCTGATCTGGCGGCAGCGCCACGATTTCGTCCGCCTCGAGCGGCCGTGGCTCCAGCTGTTTCGCGTCGTGCTGTCGACGCTCGAGGTCGCCGCCTTCTTCCTCGCGACCGTCTATCTGCCGCTCGCCGACGTCATCACCTATTATCTCGCCGGTCCCATCTTCGTCACCGCGATGTCGGCGATCTTCTTAGGAGAGAAGGTCGGCTGGCGGCGTTGGACCGCGATCCTGATCGGCTTTTGCGGCGTCCTGATCGCGCTGCGGCCGTCGGCGCAGACCGTCAGCCTGCCGGCGCTGATCGCGCTCGGCGGCAGCCTGTCGTTTGCGACCTTGATGCTGATCACGCGCAGCCTGCGCAAGACGCCCGACATCGTGATGGCATCCTCGCAATTCGTCGGCACGTTTTCGCTGGGCGCGGTGCTGTCGGCGTTTCACTGGGTGCCGCCGACGCCGAGCAGCCTCGTGATCTTCGCGCTGGCCGGATGCGTCTCGGTCACCGCGCTGTTCTGCGTCAACCGCTCGCTCAAGCTGGCGCCGGCCAGCGTCGTGGTGCCCTACCAATATTCCATGATCGTCTGGGCCGTGATCTTCGGCTTCGTCGTGTTCGGCGACGTCCCGTCAATGGCCACGCTCATCGGCGCCGCGATCATCATCGGGGCGGGGTTCTATATTTATCTGCGCGAGCGCGATTTGGGGCGCGCAAGTGAAGAGATCAATCCGCCGGCGTAGCCCCACCCACGCTGTCGTCCCGGGGCGCGCGTAGCGCGAGCCCGGGACCCATACCCACAGGGAAGTGTTTTGCGAAGGCTCGGAGTGGGCGCTTCGCCCCGCACTGTTCCCTGTGGTTATGGGTCCCCGCCTTCGCGTCGCCTTCGCGGGGACGACAGCGGTGATTGAGGACGCGCCCGCGCCCTACCTCACCCGTCTTGCACTGCTCCAGCTCTTCAGCGACGCCCACACGCCGCGCGAGAGGCGGAAGCAGTCGACCGGCGTCGAGGAGCCCAGCGCCAGGAAGCGATGTAGCTGCACGCCGCTCCACTGGAAGCCGCACTTCTCCAGCACGTTGCGCGAGGCCGGATTGGTGACGCGCGCGCCGGCATAGAGGTGCTCGTCCTCGAACTCCTCGAAGAAGAAGTCGATCGCGCCGCGCGCGGCCTCGGTGGCAAAGCCCTGGCCCCAGTGCTCGACGCCGAGCCAATAGCCGAGCTCGGCATTGCCGGGCGTGGAGCAGTCGATGCCGACCATGCCGACCGGCCCGGTGTCGTGCTCGATCAGGAACACGGTCTCGCTGCCGAGCGCGGCGGTGGCGCGAACGAAGGCGACGGCGTCGTCCTGCGAATAGGGATGCGGGAGGCGGCGGGTGTTTTCGGCGACACGGCGGTCGTTGGCGAGCCGGGCGATGGTCCTGACATCGGCGAGGGTCGGCCGCCGCAAGGTCAGCCGTTCGGTGGCGACGACACCAGGTCTCGCCTCAGCCAAGGTCGCGCTCGAGAAATCCTGCAACATGTCCGGCTCCGTGAAAGTCACTAAGTCAAAGTGAGCAAGTCAAAAGAAAAGGGGAGGCCGGTTTCCCGCCTCCCCCTTGGAGCCTTCGATCTCTTGCGATCTCTGGACTCCGCCGGTTTGGTAGGACCGGCGGACTCCAATTTGATCCACCGTCTATTCAGCCGCCTCTGCGAGCGGGAGCACCGATACGAAGGTGCGGCCGTTGGCTTTGGCCTGGAACGTGACGCGACCCTCGATCTTGGCGAACAGAGTGTGGTCCGTGCCCATGCCGACATTAAGGCCCGGGTGCCAGGTGGTGCCGCGCTGACGCGCAATGATGTTGCCGGGAATCACAACTTCCCCGCCGAACGCCTTGATGCCGAGGCGCTTACCCTTGGAATCGCGACCGTTGCGCGATGAACCGCCTGCTTTTTTGTGAGCCATGGCTCGTCTCCGAAATCCTGCGTATTTCTAGATCAATTCCTTGACGGAATCATTTCAAAATTTCTCACGCATCAATTCGTGAATTGGCGTGATCGATTTCGCGTTACTCGGCGGCTTCCGCTGCCGGCTCCTTCGCCACCTTCTCCCGCTTCGGACGCGGGCCCTTGGTGGGCTTGGCGCCATCGGTCAGGATCTCGGAGATGCGGAGCACCGTGATCTCGTCGCGATAGCCGCGCTTGCGGCGCGAATTCTTGCGGCGGCGCTTCTTGAACGCGATGACCTTGGGGCCGCGCTTGTGGTCGAGCACCTCGACCGCAACGGACGCGCCTGCGACCGTCGGAATACCCAGCACCGGCGTGTCGCCGCCGACCACCAGGACTTCATTCAGCTGAATGATCGAGCCGACTTCGCCTTCGATCTTGCCTACTTCTAGAACATCATCCGGCACGACGCGGTATTGCTTGCCGCCGGTTTTGATGACTGCGAACATCGTTTTTTCTCCGTGTTCAAATCCCGGCCTCGCGACGGATATCGTCCGGGCCGGCTTTTTGTCAGTCGCTAAGGGTTTATGCGAGTTTTGTGCGGGCGGGAGTTATCCCTTTGAAAACCCACGCAAAAACAAGCGGCGCGAGAAACGCCCCGCGCCGGTTGTGGGACTTATAGCCGCCGGCCGCAAAGAGTCAAGGAAAAGCGGGCGAAAAGCGCCCGGATTTGAAGGATTTGGCCCGGCCTGCGGCCTTCGGCCGAATCCCGACCGGCTTTGCAACAAAGCGGTTCCCTCGCAGTTAGTCCGCCGGAACAGGTAAGCGGGCAAGGGCTCTCATGGCAACAGACGAACTGGTCAAGACGACGGGCATCGCCCATCACGGCGCGGAGCGGCTGCCGTCGGTGGAGATCGACAGCTTCAACATCGAGATGAAGGACGAGGACGGCTTTCTCGGCGATCGCGCCAGCAAGGGCGCCTTCCGCGACATCCTCGACCGCTGGCGCAAGCCGCTGCGCAAGACCGGGGAGGACCCGTTCGGCAAGGAACCGTCGGAGGAGATCAGCAAGAAGACGCTGGATGCCATCCTGGTCGGCGACGACACCGAGGCCTCCGCGGTGGTGCACAGCGCGATCGAGGATTTCGCCCAGGAGCTCGCTTACGTCACCCGGCGTTTCCTCAAGACCAAGGCCTGGGCCAAGACCGAGCGCATCGTGGTCGGCGGCGGCTTCCGCGATTCCCGGCTCGGCGAACTCGCGATCGCGCGCACCGAGATCATCCTGAAATCCGAGGACTTCAAGATCGACATGATGCCGATCCGCCATCACCCGGATGAAGCCGGCCTGATCGGCGCGCTGCATCTGGCGCCGTCCTGGATCTTCGAGGCCCATGACAGCATTTTGGCCGTCGACATCGGCGGCACCAATATCCGCTGTGGCCTGGTCGAAACCGCTTGGAAAAAGGCAAAAGACCTGTCGAAGGCCAAGGTCGTGAAATCCGAGCTGTGGCGTCACGCCGACGATGAGCCGACGCGCGAAGGCGCGGTCAAGCGGCTCACCAAGATGCTGAAGGGGCTGATCACGGAAGCCGAGAACGAAGGCTTCAAGCTCGCGCCTTTCATCGGCATCGCCTGTCCCGGCGTGATCAAGGACGACGGCTCGATCGAGAAGGGTGCGCAGAACCTGCCGGGCAATTGGGAGAGCAGCAAGTTCAACCTGCCGGCGAGCCTGATCGAGGGCATCCCCGAGATCGGCGAGCACGACACCGCGATCCTGATGCACAATGACGGCGTGGTTCAGGGCCTCTCCGAGGTGCCGTTCATGCAGGACGTCGAGCGCTGGGGCGTGCTCACCATCGGCACGGGCCTTGGCAATGCGCGCTTCACCAACCGCCGCAAGGACAGCGGAAAGGACCGGGACACTACGGAGAACGGCAAGAAAAAGGCCAAGGAAAACAACAAGGACAGCGCCAAAAGCGACAAGGAGTAACCTTGACTGGTTAGGTTAAGGACCGGATCGCGTTGCGGCGCCGGGGCCGCACGCTAGGGTCGAACGGTCGCCTCACCCTGGCCGGCGAAGCCGCCCTTCCCAGCCAGTATTTCAATGAGCGGCACGGGACCGCCAGTGTTTACCGCGTCTGGCGGTCCCACCCCGTTTTTTACCAGACCCGTGATTCGGGACCCGCGCGCGGTTTCAGCCGGCGCGTCGGCTGACCGGCGGCCGTATTTCCGCAAAGTGCCGCCGAAATCCGCAAGTCAGCCCCGCCACCGCCGCGACATCGTGGGGTCCGGCCGGAAAACCGGTCTGATTTTCGCCCCGCGCGCCTTGTCTGGCCCGCCATCCTCGCCTATTAACGCCCCCAACCACAGGGGCCCTGCTCCTACCATGGCGCCTTCAGGAGAGGTGGCAGAGTGGTTGAATGCACCGCACTCGAAATGCGGCATAGGTGCAAGCCTATCGGGGGTTCGAATCCCTCCCTCTCCGCCAGCCCACCGCGACGTTCGAAAAACCCTGTAAAACAAGGGGCGCCGAGAGCCCCCGGATTCGTTGGGGGAGAACCGCGGTGGAGAACCGCGGGCCGTTCGAATTCGGCCCAAAGTGCCACCATTCGCTAGATGGCGAAAGCCGGATCTTGGGGCCGAAATGCCGGCATTGATGCCACGACCATCCCTCTAGGCTGATCGGCTTCGCCGCGAGCCTGACTCGTTGGATCGCCGGTCTCTCGAAGCTGCATACGAGGGTGCGATCCCCTTTGGCCGCTCCATCCCAAAAAGTCCCGCTGCAACAGATGGTTCTGCGACTTCGAGCTGAAACTTCGTTATCCGCCGGGGGGTATAACTGACGTACAAATCATGCACAGATCAGTGGCAGAAGGTCACTAGCTTCATCTCGCTCGCTGTGGTTGTTTTCAGCAGTATCGGGTGGGGGATTCGGCATGCGCATCCAATCGGTACGCATCAAAAATCTGCGCGCTTATCAGGATGAAACTGTCGAGTTCGATAGTTACACTTGCTTGGTCGGCGCAAACGGCGCCGGCAAGTCGACAGTCCTTTGCGCACTGAACATTTTCTTTCGGGAGATCGAGAACACATCAACCAACCTGAGCAACCTCGACAAGGAAGACTTCCACCGCGGTAATGTCGACGAGCCAATCGAAATCACGGTCACGTTCGCAGACCTTTCGCGGGAAGCGCAGGAAGCATTCGCAGATTACTACCGTCAGGGTGTGCTGATGGTCACCGCGCGGGCTGACTATGATCCTGCCAGCGGAGCCGCAACGGTCAAACAGTACGGCAACCGCCTGGCGATGGAGGAATTCGCGCCCTACTTCAAGCGGAACGGGGATGGGGCCAAAGCAGACGAGTTAAAAGCCGCTTACGCGGCGTTGAGGCAACAATTCACCGATCTGCCAGCAAGTGCCAAGACGAAGGGCGATATGGCCGACGCGCTCCGCGCGTACGAGGCAGAGCGGGTCGATCAATGCAAGCCGATCCCGAGCGAGGATCAGTTCTACGGCGCAACCCATGGCCAGGGTCGCCTCCGCGAGTTCGTCCAGTGGGTATACGTCCCTGCGGTGAAGGACGCGGCAGGCGAACAGGCAGAGGCAAAGAATACCGCCCTCGGACGACTGCTCGCCCGCACGGTTCGATCACAGGTCAGTTTCTCGGATCGATTGATCGAGCTTCGCGCTCAAGCCGAGGCCAATTACCGAGAGATGCTGGCTCTGCAGCAGGGAACACTCGACGACATCTCCCGCGACTTGCAGAACCGACTTGCGGAGTGGTCGCATCCCGAGGCCACCGCCAAGCTGCAATGGCATCAAGATCCGAAGTCATCCATTCGGATTGAAGAGCCTGTGGCCAGGCTGCTGGCAGGCGACGGAGAGTTCGAGGGTTCGATTGCGAGATTCGGCCACGGCATGCAGCGCTCGTACATCATCGCGCTGCTCCAAGGACTGTCTGTTGCGGACGCCGCCGGGCCCCGGCTGCTTCTCGGCGTCGAAGAGCCGGAGCTATATCAGCATCCGCCGCAAGCCCGACACCTGGCGTCAGTCCTTCAGGAGCTGAGTAGGAACGGCGCGCAGGTCATTGCATCGACTCATAGTCCCTATTTCGTGGACGGCACGACCTTCGAGCGAGTCCGTCTAGTTCGCAAACGTCGGAACGAGGGGCGGGCCACGGTGCATTCCTGTTCGGTCGACAGGCTAGGACAGCGATATGCAGCCGTGACCGGCGACCGCCCGACCGCTCAAGAAGGGGTGTTAGCCAAGCTCCATCAAGTCATGCAACCGCACCTTAGTGAGATGTTTTTCACTCCCAAACTCATCCTCGTCGAGGGTCTTGAAGACGCCGCGTATATCAATGCTTGGATGGTACTGTCGGAACGTTGGGAAAGCTTCCGCGCAAGAGGTGCTCATATCGTTGCGGTGAATGGCAAGAGCGAACTTATCCGGCCGTTGATCATCGCCCAACAACTGCAGATTCCGACTTTTGTGATCTTCGATTGTGATGGAGACAAGCTCACACACAACAATCCAGATCAGCAGCGATCAATAGAAGCAAGCCATCGGCGTGACAACAGTGCGCTCTTTCATTTGGCTGGCATGCAACAGCAGGATCCCTTTCCCACTGATGCAGTTTGGTCCGAGAGCCTAGTCGCCTGGCCGCATGACCTTGGAAAATGTGTGGAGGTTGATGCTGGAGCGCACTGGCAACCTGCTGGCTCGCGCGCGTCTGCCAATTACGGGAATGTTTCCGGCCTCAAGAAGAACACGCTCCATATCGGTGCAAGGCTCAAGGAATTGCAGAACCTGCGCGCGAATACGGCCACTCTCGACCGACTCTGCGAGACGATCCTCACCTTTGCTAACCGAGCATAGTCAAAGAGGGTAAGGTTCGCGAATGCGTCCGCACCTTGGTCACGACTGGCTGCAGGCCGGTCGTACCTCCGTCACATCTGCGACGAGGACTTGGCACTTCTGATTGCAATTCCGCAAGCCGATTTTGGATCAATCGAGGAGGATGGAGCAACCTCTGCGGGATCCTTGGCAAGTTTGTCTCCCACCACTTCGTTTTCACCGCATTTCCGACCATCGTCCACGAGGGAACGTTCCTTTTCCTCTCTTCAGTGCCCACCCTGCAATGGGCAGTCCGGAGCGGCGCGGATGTCGCCACCAATTGAGGAGTAGACAGTATGCGAGGCATCAGAGCCATCTCGGTCGATCCTGCCGCGCGGTCGATCACCGCAATCGAGACCAGCCGCGAGGTGCGATTGCTGCGCGACTTCTTCAGGCAGAAGCCGAAGCTGGCGGCTAGGCTGCCGAAGGGTGACTCGCTGCTTATCACAGCCATGGAGTATGGGGAGGCCTTCACCGTCGGCGGAACGCGCCCCTCTCATCGGTCCCGGCGTGATCGTCGGATGTCGGGCCAAGCGGGGCCACCGCTCGTCCGTCCGCATCGCCATCGATGACGTCGTCACGATGGTTCGTGGACCTCGGTCGAGATGCCCCCGCGGCCAGTGCTTCCCCCGCCGCCCGCAAACGTGGCGCGCCATCGTCATCGACGCGAAGCTGGGCCTCATCTAGCAGGAAGCTGGGCCTCATCTAGGAGAAGGTCATCGCCGCCCGCATGCCGGCGGCAGAGCGCCTGCTTGGCCGTCCGAAGACTGGTATATCAGGACTGCCGACGGGTGACTACCTGCTGTTGGTAAAGCCCGATCGGGACTACCACTGGCGGTCGAGGTAGGCCTATGACAACCTCTTTGGCCGATGTGTGATCGTGGGCTTCGATCCGAAGACAGACTACTTCGCGGACGTGGCGGTCGGCCGGCTCGAACCTTCAACGTTCATCGGGAGCGCGGCGCCGCCTGGAAGCTGTCGGGGTATGCCGCAGCACGCGATCACGGCGGCGAGCGATCGGACCGTAGGGCAAGCGAACGTGTGATTTCTCACAGGAACGAGTGCTCGGCCGACACAACCTTAGACCGTGTGGGAAAAGTGCGGGAAATTAATTCCCGTTCGGTGAATTTGTTTGCCGTTCGTTCCGCTACGGAAATCGACGGTTCAGGTCGAGGAAGTCCATATTTGGCGGGCATTAAGCCGATTTTTGTCCTCTTTGGGCAAAAGCGGTTTTGGAGACCGACGCTCTAATACCGGTTGCGTTCGACGCCGATGCCATCGGCGTCGAGCCCCCTTGCTCGGCCTCTGCGGGAAAAAAACGGGAAATTCCGTCCCGGCAAGCGCCGCGTTCAGCGAACGCCAACCTTTGCCGGTGCACGTTCGGCGGGAATTTCAGGGGCGCGCGGGCATGCCGGAGCAGGCTAGGCGAAGAGGAAACACGAGCGGTCGGCGCGGACCCAAGCCGTCGGGACTGCCGAAGCCGACGGTCAAGGCGGTGCGAGCGCTCGGCGACGCCCTGCTGCGCGAACGCGGTTCGCTCGAGGCGGTATCCGACGGGGAGATCGTCGAGGCCTTCCTGAACAAACCAGCGACCCGGCGGATGGTCCGGCTTTGGCGCAAGGATCGCGAGTCCTTCCTTGCGGCCGTCCCCGACGAGGTCCACCGGATGGCGCGCGACCTCTGGTTCGCGATGACAGAGGGGCGCCCACCCCCGGTCGCTGCGCCGCCCGTGCCGGCGCCCGACAGATCCTTCGCGGTCGCGCCGGCCGCCCCCCTGCCGCCCGGCCGGGATTTCCTCACGGGTCACGCCTCCCGCCGCGAAGCGAGGAAGGAAGCTCAGGCCGTGAATGCGCGGCCGGCGGCGTTCCGCCCGTCCGCGCCCAAGCCACGACGGAAGCCGAAGGGGGCCTGGGCGAATCCGCAGACGCCTGCCCGGCGCGAGCGCGCGTCGGAGAAACTGGAGCGGATAGAGCAGGAGGAGAAGCGGCGTCGGATCACCTTGGTGACCCCGGCGGATTGGCAACACGCCGCCGAGCCGAAGGCCGCGAGGCTCACCGCGTTGCTGCTACGCGAGCGCAATTGCGCCCTCCGGCCCTACGAGATAGCCGCGCACCTGAAGTCAAAAATCGGCTGGGAGGCCCGGGTTCCGTCCCGCAGGGTCGCCGAGGCCCTGGTTGGATCCAGCATGGGACGTGTCGAAGGCTCGTTCGGGCTGATCTGGTTTCTGGGCGAGCGCCCGCCCCGGCTTCGGACGCGACAGCGCGCCCACGAGCCGGTCGACACGGCGTGGGGGAGGCACAGGCGGCTTGCGCGGCTCGTCTTTGCGGACGTGGAGGAGATCGTGAGGAGCGCGCGCCGGGCGCTTGCGCTCGAGACGATCGAGAAGAAGATCGGGGCGGAGCGCCTCGCCGACTTCGCCCCGGACTGGCTCGAACGAAAAATGGACAAGGTTGCGCGCGACCCCGGTTCGAACATCCGGCGCACCGCGGGCGGGTTCATCTGGACCCCGAAGCTGCCCCGCTGACGGATGGGGCGCGGTTGGCCGCGGCCCGGCTCGCCCGCCGCTCCGCCTCGAACCGCAGCAGCGAGGCGTGGATGGGATCGACCGCGACGACGTTGCTCCCCGCGAGGGCCTCCTCAAGCTCGCGCTGGGCACGCGCGGCACGCGCACTCGCGCGCAGAAGCGCCGGGACGATGTCCTTCTGCTCAAGGCCCAGATAGTTCATGGTCGTTTTCCGGTCGCGATGACCCAGAAAGAGCTGCGCCTCGTCGATCCCGGATTCCTCGAAGACACGCCGGGCGGCTGTCCGCCTGACGTCGTGAAGAATGAGGTCCTGATCTATTCCGGCATCATTCCGTGCCTTCGCGAACTTGCGCTGGAGCTGTGGGTATTTCGCCTCGTAGCGCTCGCCCGCGGCGACGCGCACCGTGCCCTTCCAGTACGCGCGCTTGCACACGAAGGTGAAGATCAGGTCGGGATGCAGATGCTTGCGGCGGTCGAGGATCTCGAGTGCCTTGGGCGTCAGGCGGACCGTATGGAGGGAGTCGTCCAGGCCCTCGTCCTTGACGGCGAGCGTGATGGTCTTTTCGAAGACGGCGACGTCGTCCCACCTCGCCCCGCACAGGCAGTCGGCACGGAAACCGGTCTCGAGGTCGAACTCGAGGATGTCACGCAGATCCTGCTCGCTTGCGGCCATCAGATCGCGCTGCTCCATGGCGGAGAGGCGGCGCTTGCGGTGAGTCACCTTCTCCATCAACCCGATCTGCCCTGGATCGGGCTTGTTCGGGAAAGACGTGCGGAGATGGATCTCACCGTTCGTCTGGATCCGCAGCAGGATGTCCAGATACTTGTTGATGGACTTCGGCTTGTACCTGCCGTTCTTCAGCTGCCTGCCGCTGCCGCTCTCCCGCTTGGGCTGCACGGCGCGCAGCCGGCGGCGGATGCTCTTGTAGAAGGCGGCATCCATCTCGGAAAGCATGACGTTCGGTCCGGCCAACCGGACGGCCCTAGCGATCAGCCCGTCGGTAGCGTCCGCATCTCTCTTTCCCTCGCCCTCCTCCTCCCAGTAGACCTGAGCGGCCTCGTTCAGGGACATGTCGGCGACGGCCCTCGCCGGCGCGGCCGCGAGCCTTCTAAGCTCTTCGCGCTTCGCCTGCAGCCGGCGTACCGCCTCGTCGAAATCGTCCGTTTCGAGGCTGTCGCGGCATCTGATGCCCGCAACCATGATGTCCGCGCTGTAATTGCGCTGACCCGGCCGACGGCGAAGCCCGGGAACCTTCTTGCGCTTCAAGCTCTCTTCCTCCTTCCCGACGCCCTGCGGGCCGTATGACGCAGCAGAAAACCGATCCGGCCTTGCCGCTTCTTCTGGCCGCACCGGACGGGGGCGCCGAGGGTATCTAAAGACCTCTCGACCATCGGGGCGTAGAACGCCTCGATGTCGGAAAGTGCGAACTCCCTACGGATGCGCCACCGCCCGGTTCCAACGATCCGGGAACCGATCCTACCCTGCCGGACGTGCTTTCGCAATGTTTTCTGGTCCAATTTCAACAGCTTAGCCGCAGCAGCGAATCCGATGGTGTGCGCGGTTCCGAACGCCGCGAGCAGGCGCGCGCGAAGGTGGAGGTCGAATCCTTGGACGTTGTCGGGCGGCGGGCCGGCCGGCCTAGCCGCCGTCAAGGATTCGATATCTTCTCCCTCACCGGACCCGGTTGCCCGCATTTCGATGCCTCCCTGGATCGCACCGGATCCGGTCTCTAAGGGCTCGACCTCGAGGCTTCGATTTCAATGCCTCGGTTCTCGACGGATCCGGTATCGAAAATCGCAAACCTTCGCATCGGGTCGTTAGATCGAATCCTTGAAAACGATGTCCTCGTCTGCGGTTCTTCCTGCAGGCGGTCCCCGCCGCAGTGGCACCTACGCCAGCCAGACGGCCTGCGCAGGGTCGCGAGCCGCCCATCTACCCGCGCTGTGGGCTCCGGCCAGCACCTTGGCCGCGATCGAGACGCTCGGAAACGAAATCGCAACGGTGAGCCTGCGCCGGTCGACCACGCCGGGGATCGGAGCCAGCACGCCGGCCGCGAACAACTCATCCCGGCGACTGCGGGTCAGCGCGGGAGCGCTGTCGTTGATCGCCAGCCTGACCTCCGATCCGGCGCTCACGACAAAACGTCCGGCCGCCCAATAGCCGCGGGCGAACAAACCCCCGTAGCGCAATTCGAACTCCTGGCTGCCCAAAGGGACGGTGCTGACCCCGATGGTCATCGGTTCGCAATCCACCGGATCGGTCGGCTCGTCCGTCGGGATCTCGGCAGACGGCGGTGTACCGGCTGGCGCCGCCGTCTCGGCCTCCCCCGTTGGATGGAAGATTCGGCAGCCCACATCGTGCAGCAATCGGAGAGCATCGGCAGCGATGCGGTCGTGCGTGGCCCTTTCCGCGTCCGTGACATCGGGCTCGGGCGGATTCGCTCCCTTCCAGACCTTGACCACTCCGGCTTCGAGGGCGAGACGGGTCAACCGGAACTGCAGATCGACCGCCAAGAGCTTGTCGCAGCCGCACACGACGAAGCATTCGCGGGCGAATGCCTTTCCGGGGTCGGCCGCGTGTTCAGAAAGGCGGCGGCTGGGACGCCTGCTCTCGCCGAGGTACGCCGTCTCGCCGTCGGTGAGGACGTATGCGCCGCATGTGCTCAGCAGGCCGGCGGCCCCGACCGTCGGGAGATCGGACATCGGGAACGCATGCACAACGAGTCGGGTGGCGCGGTCGCTGATCCGGCGGTAGCCCCGGACGCCGCCAAACGGACGATGGATCACCGCGGACGATGGGCAGTCGGTCGAAGGATTCGAGTCGCTCGTGGGCATGTGCGCTCCATCTGATTGAGAACGGACGTAGGGTCTCCACCGGAGTCGGGCGCTTAGTCTCGCCGGTCGGGCGGCACCGATCGCAGACGCCTGCGCGCGCGGGGCGTGTCGGGCGCGGGCGGATGACGCGCGAATATCGCTCGCGCATCGTCGCCGGTCAGATGCCGCCGCTCAACCAGGGCGGCCGCGATGGCCTCGAGCGCCGACCTGTGACGGCAGACGATCTCAACGGCGCGCCCGTGCAGCCGCGCCAGATCACCGTCGACGGCCGCGCGCAACTCCGGGTCGGCCCGAAGCAAATCGATTGACGCATCCGGGTCCCCGAGATAAGCGAGGCCCCCGCCCAGGCCCAACGAGATCCGCAACGCCGCGACGGCGGCCGTCGCGGCGGCGAGGTCGCTTGACAAATCCCCACCGGCGTTGGCGGCGCAGTCCCCCGCGTAGATCGCCACCTCCGCCGCCCGGCCGCCGAGCTGGTGGATCGTCCGGTTCTCGATCGTCGTACGGGTCTCGAGCCCCTTGTGCCGGCGCATGAGGGTGCGGCCGAATGCGCCCGCGTTGCCGAGGACGTCGACGGCCACGACCTCGTCGACGCCGAGCGCGAGCGCCGTGACGACGTGGCCGGACTCGTGGTGCGCGATCCGCCGGAGGGTCGCCTCGTCGACGTCGGGGCGGGGCGCCAGCGCCTCCACAAGATCGTCTAACCGGAGCGCACGGTTGGCGCCGCGCGCCGCGCGCCTTGCCGAAGAGACCGCGGCGGCGATCTCGGCCGGCGAGCGGCCGACGCCGAGCTGACCGATCGCCGTCAGATCGACTTCCGGCAAATCGGCCCCGAGATGGTGGCGTGCGATCGAGACGATGCCGTCCGGGCCGGGCGGCCGGAAATGGATGACGCGGTCGAGCCGGCCCGGACGCAGCAGCGCGGGGTCAACGCGATGCGGATGGTTGGAAGCGGCCCAGACGAACACGGCCCGGCGCCGGCCCACGGTCGCGGAATCCAGCTGCAGAAGGAATTCGGCTATCACCGGGGTCCACCAGCTGGCCGAATTAGATTTCGAGTTGTCGTTAGTGAGGCTTTCTCTTGAAGGCAGTGCGTCCAGCTCGTCCCACAGGATAGCGCACGGCGCGCTTGCTTCGGCTTTTGCGAAAACCTCACGCACTCCCTTGATGACAGAATCCAAATATCCCGCAGACGTTGCTAAAATGCCGGAGATAGAGGCCGAAATCAGGGGCACGCCGAGGTGGTTTGCAACGATGCGAGCGAAGTATGTCTTGCCGAGTCCGGGCGGGCCTCCGAACAGCGCGTTGGTTCCGGCGCCCGTCTCGCTCCATATAATGCTGTTTTTCCGAAATCGACGACCGAGCGCCAGCCCCCATTCACGAGCCTCTCCGTATTCGACGGCATCGACGAGGTTGGGCAGCCGGTCCTCGCGCGGAGCTGCAAGCCGGTGCGCCGTGCGCCGCAGCCGCTCGGCGATCTGCATTGGGCCGGAGCCCGCGCGAAAGCCTGAAACCAGATCGTCGAAATCGAGCACACCCCAGCCTTCGATGGGCCCGTAAGGCGCGTCGGATTTCGTAAAGCGCGCAATCGCCGCGCCCAGGACTGCCGCGTCGGACCCGATCTCGACCGTCAGATCGGCGGCGGCGGCGAGCGAGCGCGGCAGGATGGAGGTCAGCGGCGCAATACCGACGACAAGCGCGCCTTTGGCGAGTTGGCGCGCCACCTCGCTGTTACCCGAGTCCGGCTTGTGGACCGTCCTGTTCGAACCGTCGCGGGCGACGATAATCGCGCGGTCGTTCAGGCGCCGGACCGCGCCTTCGATCGGCGCGACCCATGAAGCACCCGGCACGCGCACCACGATGGCGATAGCCTCGTCGCCCGTCAGCCGCGTCCGGACGGCAGGGGTGAGGGCAGCTTCGATGGCCGCGTCCGCGAGACAGCGCGCGGCATCCGGCCGGGTCGACCGCGAGCCGGTGTCAAACGGCTCTCCAGACTGTGGGAGACCGTCGTCGTGTTCTGTGTCGGTCATGGGTATTCTCCTTGGCGGTAGCGGCCTGCGGCAAGTCCCGCATCGGTGGGTCGGGATCGCGGTTCGGAAAGAGTGAGCGGAGCACCGACCGGGCCGTCGACATCCGCGGACGCCGCGGAAGACCGGCGGACCCGCGCTGCAAAAAGCCGATGCGGAGGGCGCCCGCTCCGTCCTGGGGGCCGGGCGGACGGGGGGTTACTCGACCGATCGGTCATCAGGCGCTCTGTCGGAGCGCAGCTACGAGCCGAACACCAGCGTCCGGGGACCGAGGGCCGCGGACTCGATGTCCAGCCGCAGCAAGTTCTCGCAGGCCAGCGCGCAGACTGTGGCCAGGAGATCGCGTCCCGGGCGTGCGCGACGCTCCAATTCGCAGATCCGCTGCGGCCCATGCTCGTCCAGCGCCATGCCGATCTTCAACCTGTCCATCAGCGTCACCTGGCGGCCTGCATGGGTCCAGACCGCGCGCGCGTTGGAGAACAGCGGTTCGCGGCGCACGTCGGCCGCGCCGCGCTCCAGCATCACCAGCCCGTGGCATCCGAGGACGTGCGCAAGGCAAGCATCCTCCTCGGGGCTGCGCTGCGGCCGGTCGCCGATCCGCAAGAGAAAGCGACCATCGTCCATGTGCAGCACCACGCCAGCGAGCGAAACCGGTGGGCACTCGACCTGCGGACCTGTCCTATAGTCGATCGTCCGGACGGAAGGCGTCAAGGACGCCTGCATCAGGGCGTCCAAATGGAGCGCGTCGTGCACCGGTATCGCCACGTTGCATTTGGCGCTGGTGAAGAACGAAGGTCGCGCCACCGAATGGCGGTCCTTCGGAAAGGTAGCGATGCGCATGCTCAGCTCTCCGTAATGTGCATGTTTATGACGAGGTTGCCGAACGATCTTTCTCTTGTGGGCTGGCATGCATGCCGCCCCTCGCCGACTCGAGGTCGCGGCGAAGGGTGGATGCAGCCGGTGTTTGCCGCTGTCGCGTCAGGAATTTTCGAAACGGTGTTCGGAGGAAGGTGAGCGTTTGGAACGCTCGGCGGTCGGGGCGATTGGGCTCGCGCTTCGTTCTTTGTCCTATTTAGCGTACAAAAAAAATGCGCCGAAGCTGTGGCCAGCGCAATGTATCCTGACGGATCGGAAGTTGGCCGGGTCGGTGCGGGCGATATCTTTCGATAGGGGGCTTAAGAGTCGGTGCCGAGCAGGTCGGCGGGTTCGACGCCGAGCGCCTTCGCGATCCGGGAGAGGGATTCCAAGGTCGGGTTGGCCACGCTTCTCTCGATGTCGCTCACCAAAGCCCGCCGTACCCCGGCCGCTTCGGCCAACTCGGTCTGGCTCATCGTAAGCGACCGTCTCAGATCCTTGACCTTGCGGCCGAGCGCGGCCTTCGTCCGCCTCTCCGCTTTGGCAAAGGACTCGGATCTACCCACTCGCCTGCTCCGCCGGTCCTTCGTCCATGAGGGGATGACCGTGATCGCAAGAGCAGTGCCACAAAACGGTCGGACACTCCACGGGCAATCGCCGACTTCCGCCAAGGATTCGTCTGGACCTCGATGGCCGCTCGCCCCGCGGAAGGACGGCGACGGAAGTCGCGCATGGACCGAGGACATGCGGCGCAGAACCCTAGATGGCGGGATCATGAGCGCGGCAAGCGGCGATGCGATGCCGATGGCCTCTTCAGCGTCCTCCAAGCGGACGCGGGTAAGGGCCATCTTCCGATCCGTTGCCGCCCGGCGATCCGCTGCGGCAAGCTGCTCGTACCGGCTGTGGAGCGAGCATGAAGGTAACAGCGTCCATCCTCTACGATCTCGCCGCATGCCCGCGGCGCGTCGCGCTCGACGCCTTCGGCGACGTCGCGAGGCGAGACGAGACGAACGTCTTCGTCAGGCTGCTGTGGGAACGCGGCGCGCGGTTCGAGAGGGAGACCGTCGCCGCGCCGGGAGATCCGTTCGTGGACCTGTCGAATACCGCCGAGATCGACAGGCAACGGCTCACGTTGGAGGCCATGGCGCAGGGCGCTCCGCTGATCTACGGCGGCCGGATAAGCGCGGCAGATCTGCTGGGCATGCCCGACCTGCTACGCAAGGAGCCTGGCGGTTATGTGCCGGGAGACATCAAATCCGGCCGCGGCAAGGAGGGTGGAGGCGAGGGTCGAGACGGCAAGCCGAAGCTCAGCTATGCCGTCCAACTAGCCTGCTACGTCGACATTCTCGAGCGTCTCGGTCGGTCGGCCGGACGGCGCGCCTTCGTGTTGGACGTTCGGGGCGACCGGGTCGAGTACGATTTCACCAGCCATGCGGCGGGCAGAGATCTTTGGGGCGACTACTTGAAAACGCTCGCCGCGGCCCGCTCGATACTTGCCCGCCGGACCGTCCCGCTGCCTGCCTATGGGGGTGTGTGCAAGCTTTGCCATTGGCATTCGTGCTGTCTCGACGAGCTCACCGACGCGGACGATTTGACGCTGATCGCTGACCTTCGGCGATCGGACCGCGACGCTATGCACGAGCGTATCCCATCCATAGCAGCCTTCGCGGCCATCGATCCCGACTGCTTCACCAGAGGCAAGAAGTCGGTTTTCCGAGGCATCGGGGCCGAGCGCTTCCGCGCGTTGCAAGCTCGGGCCGCGCTGCTCAAGAAGCGTGAGCCGAAGCCCTATCTTAAGACCCCCATAAGGCTCGATGCCGCCGCGTTGGAGCTGTTCTTTGATGTCGAGGTCGATCCGCTGCGGAATGTGTGCTACCTCCACGGCGTCGTCGAAAGACGGAATGGAGACAGCACTACCGAGCGCTACGTCTCGTTCTTTGCGGAGGACACGTCGTCCTTGGCGGAGCGCGATGCCTTTGCGGCGGCTCTCGATTATTTCGCGCAGCGAGACGCAGCTACAGTCTATTACTATTCGAAGTACGAACGCACCGCTTACCGGAATCTTCAGCGGAAATATCCGGAGATCTGCTCGTCGGAAGACGTGGATCGATTGTTCAGCCCCGCACGCGCAACGGATCTGTACGGAGACGTAGTCCTGAAGGCCACTGAATGGCCGACCAGAGACCGTTCCATCAAGACGCTGGCCCGATATCTAGGATTCACCTGGCGCGACCCGAACCCATCCGGCGCGGCCTCGATTGAGTGGTACGATCGGTGGTGTACCCACCGGACTTCCGAGCTCAAGCACAGAATCCTCGCGTACAATGAGGATGATTGCCGCGCGACTCGTGTGCTGCTGGACGCGATCAGAGCTCTTGCTGTGGGCCAGGAAATGTAGAGCTTCGATTGGCCGCGCTGACCACCCATGGCATCGAAGGCTGTCGAGGTCCGTTTTAGCTCCTGGTCGGCTGCGAATATCGAGGATATCGACACTCTCGCTGAACCCCCCCGCTTCCGAGGTGCGGTAAACTCCGCTGATTCGAAAAGAAGCGAGCTGTTAGATGACTGCCTACCGTTTTGTCCATGCGGCCGACATCCATCTCGATTCGCCTTTGCGCTCGCTCGCCCTGCGTGATCCCGCGCTGGCCGAGTTCATCGGTAACGCCACCCGGCAGGTCTTCACTCGCATCATCGATCTGTGCATCGAAGAAAAGGTGCAGGCGCTTCTGCTCGCCGGAGATCTCTACGACGGCGATCAGACGTCGATGAAGACCGCGCGGTTTCTTGGCGAGCAACTTCGCCGATTGGATGCTGCTGGTATCGACGTCTTCATCATCCGGGGCAACCACGATGCTCTCTCCAGGATCACGAAGGAGCTCGTCTTTCCGCCGAACGTGCATCTTTTCGGCGGACGCGCCGAAGCGGTCGAGATAGAGCGGGACCGCGGAGAGCGACTCGTTGCAATACACGGTCTCAGCTTCGCGAAACCGCACGCCCCCGAGGGTCTCCTCTCCAAGTACCGGCCACCGGTCCAGGACGCGACCAACATCGGACTGATGCATACCAGTCTTGGCGGCTCACCCTCTCACGACGTGTACGCGCCGTGCTCCACCAGCGACCTCCTTGGATCTGGCTTCCGCTATTGGGCGCTGGGGCACATACACAAGCGATCGACGATCGAAGGATCCTGCGCCATCGTGATGCCCGGTATCCCACAAGGGCGGGACATCGGCGAGAGCGGACCCAAGTCCGTGACGTTGGCGAGTGTGCTAGACGACGGCTCGATTACGCTCGAGGAGCGGATCGTGAGCCTGGCCCAGTTCGAGTGGGTCATACTTGATGCTTCCGGAACGGCAACTTGGCACGATCTGGTCGCGCGGCTCGATACGTCGCTTGAGGACGCTGCGACCCGATCCGTCAGCGATCATCTCGTCGTGCGGCTCGCGTTTTCCGGAACGACGCCGTTGGCGTGGAACATGAGACGGGACGCCGATCTCCTGCGGACCGAGGCCGAAACTCGCGCGAAATCGCTGGGCGACGTATGGATCGACAAGCTCGAAATCGACTGCCGGCGTACGCAATCTGGCGCAACAGCGAGTACCGACCAGCTAGATGCTCTTCGAAAGACGATGAACGACGAGGTCGCCGCATCGGAAGGCTTCCAAAACGAGGCGACCGACACGGTCAAGGAGCTGCTGGCGCAGTTGCCGCCTGAGTGCCGGCGAGCCATCGCTCCGGACGAGGCCGCCCTCGAGAATCTTGTCGCGCGGCTCGCGGTAGAGGGCGCGGAAGAGGTCCTGGCGCGCCTTTCGATCGGCGACTCGGATGGAGCGCGCTGATGCGCATCCGCAAACTCGGACTTCGTCGGTACGGCAAGTTCACGGACGCTTTCATCGACTTCGGTGACCGGGTCGCGGGTTGCGCCGACCTGCACATCGTCTATGGGCCGAATGAGGCCGGGAAATCCACCGCGATGTCGGCGTGCACAGATCTGATCTTCGGCATCCCAGCCCAGAGCAGGTTCAACTTCCTTCACCCCTACGCAGCAATGCGTATCGAAGCCGAAGTGGAGACCTCGGGCGGGATCCGCAGGTTCTGCCGCATCAAGCGTCCTCACAACAGCCTGCTGGACGAGGCCGACAATCCGGTTCCCGATACGCTGCTTCCCGGCGAACTGGGAGGCCTCGATCGCGGCGCCTACCACACCATGTTCTGCCTCGACGACGAGACCCTAGAGGCCGGTGGGGAAAGCATCCTCGCCAGCAAGGGCGATCTCGGTCATCTACTGTTTTCTGCAACCGCCGGTCTGGCCGATCTCAGCGCCCGTCTCGGATCCGTGCAGGCGGAAACGGAGGCGTTCTTCCGTCCAGGGAAGCGATCGGGAGGTCTCATCGAGCTCAAGAAGAATTTGGCGGCTCTCAACGAGGAGCGGGAACGCATAGATACCCTCGCTACCGAGTACGCCCGCCTAGTGATCCAGCGCGACGACGCGGCCGCGTCCTACGCCGAAGCCATCGCGCAACGTAGCCGCACGCAGGCACGGATGGATCAAGTGCAGAGCTTCATCAACGCCTTGCCGCGGTTGCGGGGCTTGCGCGCCCTTCGCACCGAACTGTCTCCGCTCGCACGGTTGCCCGTCGCACCGTCGTCGTGGGGGCGGGATCTTCCGGCGTTGACGAACCGCGAGACGGCCTTGGCGGCGCAGATGCGGTCAGCGACCGAGACCATTGTCGCTCTGCAGCGTGAGCTCGATGGGCTCGTCGTGAACGCCTCGGCTTGCGCCATGAACAGCCGCATGGAATTGCTGACGGACCTGCGGGCACGGTACGTCACGGCGGCGAAGGACCTTCCGGATCGTCGGCTCGCCCTTGGACTTGCCGAGCAGAAGATCGCTCATGTTTTGACGCTGCTAGATCGGACGTCCGAGCAGGATCCCGCGCGACTTCTCCTTTCCACCGGCGTGACCGGATCTCTCCGTGACCTGATGGAGCGACGCTCGGGCGTCGAGGCGGCTCTTGCATCTGCCGAGGCCGAGTTCGCCAAAGCCGAGGGTGCGCTTGCGGAGGCCGAGGCGAGAGTATGCGAACACGGGGCGGGTCTTGACGAGGCGACGATTGCCGTCCTGTCCGCGACCATCGCGAGCGCCCGACAATCGGACGACGCGGCTCGGCTGCGGGAGGCCGACCGGATGCGCCGCGAGCGTGAGGACGAATTCGCCGATCGGCTGCGCGAATTGCTCCCCTGGACCGGTGGCAGGGACGATCTGTTCGCCGTTATGGTGCCCGAGCCCGACCAGCTTCAGCGTTGGGCAGCGGCCGAAACGCAGCTTTCTCGCGAGATCGACGCCGCGCAACTAGAGTTCGACCGCATCGACACGGAAGCGAAGCGCCTCGAGGCGAAGATTGGAGCGCTTGGCGCCGCCACTGCCGTCGTCAGCGACCAGGAAACTGCGGAGGCCTGGTCCGCCCGCGAAGCCGCCTGGGCCGAGCACAAGAAGGCACTCGACGCAGGGACGGCCGCCGAGTTCGAGACCGCGATGCGGAAACTGGACCTGATCACGGAACAGCGATCCCGTCATGCCTCCGCAATCGCGGACCTCAATCGCGCGCTTCTAGACAGTGCCGATGTTCGCACGCGGCGGGAGCAGGTCCAGCGGCACCTGGAAGAAAGTCTCGCAAGACGTGCGACGTTGATCATGGACGTCGAGAAGTCGCTTCGAGCCGTAGGGAACCGGCTGGACCATACTGTGGGTCTGAGCGGTTTGAATCTTTGGCTGCAGAAGCTCGACCGCGCGATCGGGGCCGAGAGAAAACTCGCGGCAGCCGAGCGAGAATGGCAGCAGGTCCAGGACGCCGCCGCCTCTTCGTGCGAGCGCCTTGCCGAGATGCTCCGCAGGTCGGGCCTCGAGGTTCCGCGGAGCGACGACATGGCGGCGATGCTGTCCGCGGGACAAGCAGCTCTGGATCGCGCAGCAGGCGCCAAGAACCTACGAGCGACCCTCGAGGATCGAAGGCGGGACCTGAACTTCCGCGAGACACGGCTCGAGGAGGCGAGGCTCGCAGACCGATCATGGCGCAAAGCATGGCAAGAGGCTTGCGCGGCATGCTGGCTGGGCGAGCGCGGCAGAGCAGCTACGACCGCCGTCGTGCGAGAAACCTTGGAGGCGCTTGCCGTATTGGGATCGGCGCTGGAAAGGAAAGCAGAACTTGCCGATCGCATCGCGAAGATGCAGCGCGACCAAACCCAGTTCGAGGCCGAGGTGGAAGCGCTCGCTGGAGCGATCGGCCTCGCCCGAGGTCGCCTTGACGTACTGGCACTCTGCGAAGAAATCGTGAACTCCATCGCCTCCGAAACGAAGGCGCTGGAGCGTCGGCAAGAACTCGAGCAGCGGCTCGGCAAAGAGCAGGACAAGGCTCGCTCGCTCGGAAATGACATCGCGGAGGTGCAGAGCCGAACGGACCTCATGATGAAGCACTTCGATGTCGGCTCCCTCGCGGAAGTCGAAGGTTGTCTGCGCTCGCTCGACCGCAGGTCGGACCTCCAAACGCGTCTGGAGCAGACGCAGCGAGAGATAGTCGAGGTGATGAAGGTCGAAACGATCGAGCAGGCCGAAGACGCCCTCGACGCGCTACAACAAGGTTCGCTGGAAAGTGAACTGATCGAACTGAAAGCACGGTTCGAGGACGAGGACAGCCGAACCCGCGATCGCTTCGCTGCACTCGACAGGGCAGAAGCCGGCATAGCCGGGGTGGGCGGCGATGCGGCGGTGGCCGTCCTTGAATCCAAGCGACGCACGATATTGCTCACCATCGAAGAGCAGGCGCTCGAGTATCTCAAACTGAAGCTTGGGATGGCCGGCGCCGAGAGGGCCCTGCGGGCCTATCGCGAGCGTCATCGAAGTTCGATGATGGCACGGGCATCAGGGGCATTCGCACTGATCAGCCGTGGCGCCTACTCAGGACTCGCCACTCAGCCCTCGAACGGCAGCGAACTCCTGATCGCAAAGGGATCCGACGGCGGCTCGAAACTCGCTTCCGAGCTGTCGAAAGGAACGCGATTTCAGCTTTACTTGGCGCTACGTGTCGCCGGCTATCACGAGATCGCACAAGCCCGCTCGCCAGCCCCCTTTCTTGCGGACGATATCATGGAGACATTCGATGACTTCCGGGCGGAGGAGGCCTTCCGCTTGCTTGCCGCGATGGCCCGCAGAGGTCAGGTAGTCTACTTCACCCATCACCGTCATCTCTGCGAGATCGCGAAAGTCGTTGAGCCTTCCGTCAAAATTCACGTCCTGAAGACCCAGTCGCTCAGGGGATGGGCCGTGTCTGTTCTCAGAGAGGCTGGCGCGATCCGGGAGTGCGAGGAGCATGGTTGGATGCAGGACGTCGGCGACCCGCATGCCCGCGAGCGAGCTTTGGATACCGCGCGTCGGGAGCCGCCGGCCGGGTTTTCCGACAGCGCAGCCATAGCTCTGGTCGGTGAGGTTCTGGAGGATTTCGGCGACAGGTGCCCCGAATGCAGCCGAGCATCGGGGTGAGGTTCCGGCAAGCCTCTCTCGGCGCTTAGGACGACCGCATAAGTTTATTTGCCCTGCGGGTTCTCGTCCCACTCGACTCAATGTTCTTGTTATGTTCTATTCCAGCATGAGCGACCGACCCGCGAGCTGGCGCATGCCGAGACCGAAGCAGATGGATAAAATGGCCGCTCTCGTCGGCAGAAAGATACCGCAGAAGCCCGGTTTGGCGCCCAACAGCGATCTACCGGCAGAGTACTGGCAGGCAATACTGGACGACCCTCGAGCCGATGGGCGGTCGGTCCCCTCCGGAGCGACGCTGCGGCTCAGCCAAATTCCGGGACATCTCTTGAGAGTGGGATGCCGCCGCTGCTCGAGGCTGGTCGAGATCCAGAAGGCAGACGCCGTGCGCCTCTATAGTCGTGAGGCGCTCTGGAAGGATGTCGCGCGGCGGCTCTTGGACAGTACCTGCGCGGAGCGGACTGGGCGACATGAAGAAGACGGCTGCTGGCCTACGCTCGAGTAGCCGTCGGCGCGGCCGGGATGTTGCTATGCCACCGAAACATCATCCGACGCCACTTTCCGGCGGCGATCGCAAGGCGCTCGCCAAGGAGCTCGGCCGCTCGCGCGCTATGACGACGATTCTTGCGACGCAGGCCGGCGAGACCCGTGCCAAAGGTGAGGCCCTCATTCGTCAGGCCGACAAATTGCTCTCCGAGTCGTGGAATGAACGGATCTGGGCGGACGGCGGGCCGATCGACCCTTCTCCCACGATCGACCAAGCCATCAACGGCGGCTATAGCTGGCTACAGATCGAATGCTCCCGCTGCAAAGCCGCCCGCGACGTCGACATGGCCACGCTGCGCCATCCGCCGACCACTTTCGTCCACGACCTGGCCAGCCGACTTCGCTGCAGCAAGTGTGCAAAGGCGGAACGACGACCGGCCGCCACCCTGCTGCAACTGGCGGTGCGGGCGCGCCATCCGGACCAGGAGATTTGAAGACTTGTGCTGGTGTGGACGGCCTCTCATCCCCACGGTTTGATGGCGCCCTCGGCGTCACGGAAGATGAGAGGAAAGTCTAATGAATATTCCCGTTCGTATCGGCATGGATACTTCGAAGTCGGTGTTCCAGCTTCACGGTGTTGATGAGAATGAGGTAGTGGTCGTTCGGCGCCAATTTCGGCGAGCCGAGATGATCCGCTACTTCGAGCGGCTTCCGCCAGTTCTCGTCGCCATAGAGTCCTGCGGCAGCTCGCACCATTGGGGGCGCCTGCTGCAATCGTTTGGACACGAGGTAAAGCTAATCCCACCTCAGTATGTGAAGGCCTACGTGAAACGCGGCAAGAACGACGCGGCCGACGCCGAGGCGCTGTGCGAGGCGGTCACCCGGCCCAGCATGCGGTTCGTACCGGTGAAATCGAAGGAACGGCAAGCGGCTTGCATGTTGATGACCGTGCGAGAACGCCTGGTCAGCGTGAAGTCTCAGCTCTCCAATGCTTTCAGAAGCTATGCCGCTGAGTTTGGTATCGTCGGCCCCGCCGGCCGGCAGAACGTAGCCGCACTCATCAAACGTGTGCTGGAAGACGATAGCCTGCCGGAAATGGCGCGGGATCTCTTCCGCTTTCAGGCGGACGAGTATGCCGCGGTTGAAGCCCGCCTGGCGAAGATCGAGGCCAAGCTGATGAAGTGGCATCGCGAGGATGACATCAGCAGGCGTATTGCGACAATTCCCGGCATCGGTCCGATTGGGTCGTCGATGCTCAGCATGAAGGCACCGCCGCCCGAGACGTTCAGATCGGGTCGCGACTTTGCGGCATGGCTCGGACTGACACCCAAGGATCATTCAACTGGCGGCCGGCAAAGACTCGGCGGCATCACAAAGGCTGGAGATTCTGTACTGCGATCGACGTTGATTGTCGGTGCCACCGCGCTGCTGAGGCATATCCGCAAGGGTCGTCATAAGCCCACACCATGGCTCGCCTCACTGCTGGAGCGAAAGCCGCCGAAGTTGGTTGCGGTGGCATTGGCCAACAAGTTTGCCCGCATCGCTTGGCGCTTGATGATATCGGGCGGCGTGTACAACCAGCCGGTAGCAGCCATGCCGACTTGATCTGAAATCGGACCGCGAGCGAGGTTGCTCGGCGGATTGCCCACGAACTTGCAGGACGCAGTAGATGGAAGGACCGATCGGTCGATACGCGCGAGCTTCCGAAGATTACACTGGCACCACGAGTGTCGCCCATGTGCTTGGAGCGTGCGTAGCGAACACCATCTCGGCCAGCGGACTTTGTCCGCGCAAACAGGCCGGACATCTGATAGCAAGCGATCTGGTCAGAAGTCTGCTACAATCCTGGCAAGTGGGGGGCCGTCCACATCTGCAATCTCTATTCGATCACCACCAACCAGGCCGCCATCAGCGCGCTGTTCCGCGTCGTCAACCGCTACGTCGGCAATCTCGCGACGATGCCCGGCGTCTTTCCCGACTACACGGCGCCGATCGTCCGCAATGGCGCTGCAGGTCGGGAGCTCGCGACCGCCCGATGGGGTATGCCGTCGTCGTCGAAGGCGCTCATGGACGCGACGAAGAAGCGGGCCGAGAAACTGCAGGCAAAGGGCAAACAGGTCGATTTCAAGGAATTGCTCCGGATGGAGCCGGATTCCGGAACCACCAACATCCGGAACGTGACGTCGAAGCATTGGACACGGTGGCTGGGCGTCGAGAACCGGTGTGTGGTGCCCTTCAACTCATTCAGCGAGTTCAACAAGGCCGAGGGCGGCGACATCTGGTTCGCGCTCGACGAGACCCGCCCGCTGCTTTGCTTCGCCGGCATCTGGACCAACTGGACGTCGGTCAGGAAGGTCAAGGAAGGCGAGACCACCAACGACCTGTACGCGTTCCTTACGACGGAGCCGAACGCCGAGGTCGGCGCCATCCACCCGAAGGCGATGCCGGTGATCCTAACGAAGCCCGCCGAGGTCGAGACCTGGATGACCGCGCCGGCGGAGGAAGCCCTGACGCTGCAGCGGCCCCTACCGGACGGGACGTTGAAGATCGTTGCTCGGGGCGCGAAGGAAGACGCTGCGCCGGCGACCACCGAAGTCCACGGCTCGAGCTACCTGTAGCGCCTAGGCGCTTGACTCAGAGGACTTCTCTCGAACAAAAATAGAACAAACGATTCCTGCCGCGAAGGTCTGCTTGGCCAAACTGCCCCAACTGCCCGTCTACTATTACCTGAACCACTTCACCGAAATGCTGGGGTTCGTGCAGCGGACGTACGCCTCCGTGCTTGGTCCGGAGCATCACGCGTTCGTAGCGCGGTTCGAGGGCCTTACGAGAGATGCGCGATGCCTCTTGGTCCGCATGATCAACAGGCGGGGTGCCATATTCAACCGATCCCTGTTCAGCTACCCCGAGATCGATGACGTCGAGAGTGCGGCAGCCGATCTGACCGCGGCCGGTCACGCACGCGAGCTCGGCGAGGCAGACTATGCGGCCTTCGTCTCATCCCTGCCGAAGGACATCCTCGTCACCGGAGCGCAGGCGGCGGGGCGAGGAGACGTCCGCAAATCCTGGCCGAAGCCGAAGTTCGTCGACTACTACCTGGAGCGCATCCCTTTTTCGGTCGCCGCGCAGCACTGCGGCGCCCGCAACTTCATCGCGCTCGACGGGACACAGCCGATCGAGTTTCTGCTCTACCTCTACTTCGGCAAGACCGAGGTGGATCTGAAGAACTTCGCGCTGCGCGACCTGGGAATCCTCCGCACCAACCAAGAGACCTCGTTCAGCGCGCGCTTCACCGATGCCGAGGAGGCGCTCGCCTCGTTCCATTACAGCAAGGTTCTGGACAGTCTGGAGGACGGATCGGAGCCTGCCCACAGACGGGCGGCCGTCGACGTGCTCGGCGGACCCGCCTGCATGACCCAGTTCGCCGCCGATCTCCGCAGCCGAGCCGCGCATCGAACTGGGCTTTTCTTCGAGAAAGCAGGCGAAAGGGATCTCGCCCTTACGCTTTATCGGGCGGGGTCTTCGCCGGACTGCAACGAGCGACTGGTCCGACTGCTCTACAATGAGGGCGACAAGACAGAGGCCGAAGCGCTGCTGCAGCGCATGATCGATGATCCCGCCAGCGACGAAGAACACCTTTTCGCTACCGACTTCTATGCCCGCAAGTTCGGCGGACGGCGCACGGGTCTCCACACCGAACTTTTGCGGTCCGGCCGCACGATCACCGTAGACGACACTCATCGCGGCAATCCCGAGGCGGGCGTCGCCGGCGTGCTGCGGCGCGAGGGCACCAAGGTTTTCTTCACCGAGAATGTGCTGTGGCACAGCCTGTTCGGCCTGCTCTTCTGGGACGAGCTCTTCGAGAGCACCCGGATGCCCAGCGGGTTCGATTGGCTACCTCACTGCCTGAAGGATCGCAGCTTCCGCCGGCTCTTCGCCGCGACGATCGACGAGAAGCTGGCAGCCATCGCATCCGGATCCGCCCTCCCGTTGATCCTCCGCACCGTCGCAGCGAGATGGGGCCGCCCGAACGGGATCTTCGGCTGGGATCACGTGCAAGTGGAGGCGCTGCGCGCGCTGCTCGAAGGGTCCGATCCGGCTGGCGTCGCCAGCATCCTCGGCAGCATGTGCGACGACTTCCGCGGCATGCGGGACGGCTTCCCCGACCTCATGTTGGTCCAGGACGGCAAGGCGTCCTTCATGGAGGTCAAGGCCGAAGGGGACGTGATCCGCCGCAATCAGCTGACCCGCCTCCGCCAACTCGGCGACGCCGGCATTGTGGCCGAGATCGGTCGGGTCGACTACCGCTTCGACCCCGAGCAGGATTACGTGGTGGTCGACATCGAGACCACCGGCTCATGGTCGAACGGAGACCGCATCACCGAGATCGGCGCGGTGAAGGTCCGCAACCACCAGGTCGTGGACGAGTGGCACTCTCTCCTCAACCCGCAGCGTTCCATTCCAGCCAAGATCGTCCAGCTGACCGGCATCACGAACGAGATGGTTCGCGACGCGCCTTTGTTCGCCGAAGTCGCGGATTCCTTCATGCAGTTCATGGCCGACGGCATCTTCGTCGCCCATAACGTCAGCTTCGACTACGGTTTCCTCTCCTACGAATTCGAGCGGATCGGGCGGCGCTTCAGATTTCCGAAGCTCTGCACATGTGCCGGGATGCGGCGGCGCTATCCGGGACACAAGTCCTACGGACTAGGGAAGCTCTGCGAGATCTACGGCATATCACTCGACAATCACCACCGCGCCCTATGCGACGCGCGGGCCTCCGCCCAGTTGTTGAATCTCATCAACCAGAAACGGAGTGAGGAGAGATATATCGGCGAGGCCGCCTAGCGGTTCGAGCAATGGGGCGACTTGGAGACGACCCAGAAAAATTCCGATAAGGCGAAATTTTGTCTTGCTCCGTCGGGCAAAACAGTGGTTCATAACGCGCTGGTCCTAGCGAGACGAAGGAGCCAGCCCGATGGCGAATGACGTGGACACCTCCTCGGAATTGTCCAAGATCGCGAAACTGAACGGTGACTTCCGAAGGAATTACGGCACTCTCATCGGTGCAATTTTGTACCTCCGCACCGTGAGCGCCGCCCGCCGAAGCCCTTGGCTGTGGGCTGGCCTGATCTCGATCGCTTTTTCGGCGGTGCTGAGCTGGTTGGGGCGGCACGAGTGGATTTTGCCAGCGTTGCTTTGATGGCCGCGAACAGTGTCTCCCTTTCCCGGTAAAGCGCTCCGCGATGGCGGCGAAGGGAGCTTGATGCAAGCCAGACGTAGCGTCCCGACCTCAACGAGGCAGGCAGTAGAACGTAATCCTCGATCTCGCGATTTGCCGCATCCAACCGCATCACGGCAAGCAGGCCGGATGAGATCTGCCTTCGATAGGCCTTCCATTGCGCAGCGTGATCCGTTCCCCGTCGCGCCAGCCGTCGCGCGACGAGAAACGAAACTACGCGCCTGCCTTCGACATCGACGCCGATCCCTTCCTGAGCGAGCTCCGGCCGAAGACCAAGGTCCTTTCGCAACACCTCCGCGAGCTCGGTTGCGTGCCTCGCCTGTTCGGCAGCCCAAAACTCCCGGGTGCCGATCCAGTCGCAGTCGCGCGGCGACACGTAGCCGATCAGCGCATAGGCCTTCCGCAGTGAACCGAAGTGCTTCACGTAGGAGGAGACGTGATTGAGTCCTAGGGTTTCGTTGATGATGCGGGAATTGAGCTTACCGCGCCGACGGAGCGCAAGGCGAAGGCGCAGCAACATCTCGTCTTCCGGAATCTCCACGCGGCGCTCGGCAAGCAGCTTCTGTGCGCGTGCGAAGATGCCCGGGTCCACGATAGGCTCGATCGCCGCAGCGCCCCGGACCCAGGCGTGATCCGGGTTTTTAACCAGCTTCTGCCCTAAGCGTCGCGAGGTACGGTTGTAGACGGTCTTGCCGATGTAGTTCTCGTTCGCGAGGATGGTCGGGATCATGCCGTCGGTCCACGGCCGACCGTTGTGATTGGCGATGCCGGCATCGTTCAGTTGGCGCCGGATGTCGCTGTAGGATTTCCGGCCGTTGACGAACTGGTCAAAAATGATCCGGACCACGGCTGCCTCCTCGACGGAGCCGGGCTGCAGTCGAACGCGGTCCGATTGCAAAGCCTTGAACTGGCCCTTTTCGAGGAAGCCCTTCGGATGCTCGCTCTCGTCGACCATCAAGCGCCGGAGGCCGTAGCCCACGGGAGCGCCGACGCGGTATCCAAGGCTCGCGACCCGGCAGTGCCCCGCGTGCACCTTGACCGAAAGTTCTCGGCTCCACTCTGCGGCCATACCGCGCTTTAGGCTCTTGGCGATTCCGGAGACGAATGTGCCGTCGTTCTTGAAGAGTTCGGCGCAGTATTCGACCTGCACGCCGCTCCGCTTGCACAAGAATTCGTAGTAGGCACTCTCGTCGACGTCCTGGAAGCGGCCCCAGCGACTGACGTCGTAGACGAGGATGTGGTCGAAGTCGGCTTGCCCCGACTGCACGTCCTCAATCAGCTCAATGAGACCCGGCCGTCCCTTGATCCGGAGGCCGCTGCGGCCCTCGTCCGAATAGGTGCGGACGATTGTAAGAGCGTTCGCCTCGGCATAGGTGGCGATTGCTGCCATCTGATTCTTGATCGAGTAGCGTTGGAGTTCCCTCGACATCCGGACGTATTGCGCGGCGCGACGCGCTCGGGTCCGCCTCGCCAAGCCTGTCCCCTTGGGAACGACGAGCCAGTTACCCATGCACCCCTCCTGCTACTTCAGAGGCACCAAGCCTAGCAAATACACCTCGCGCGTTCGGGCTGGCAACGCCGATCAAACTCGAGGCGGCCCGTTCCATCGGGCCAGCGCCTCTGGTTTATGCACAGCGACGCGGAACAGGGGGACAACCCTCAGCCCTACCGTTTGCGAATCTCTGACCCGTGCTAACCGCCCGGAACTAGCAGGAGGGCGGATAGATTCGTCCTGGCAGGAGCGACCTCGATGCCGATGACGGAGGAAAGGCGACCGGCGATCCGGACGCTGCGCGGCTGGGCGATCCACGTGCTGCAGGAGGCGGGCGCTATCCGCGAATGCGAGGAGCACGGCTGGGCTAGGGGTCGGGCCGACCCTCATGCGCGCGATCACGCATTGGACATCGCCAGGCAGGAGCCGCCCGAGGGTTTGTCCCCGGACCAGGCCGCCCAGGAATTGCGCGACGTCTTGAATTCTATCGGCGATACGTGCCCTGAGTGCCTTTCAAGTCCCGATTAGTTCGGCTGTCGCGCTTTTCGCGTGGCAACGGATGCGGGCGAGTTCGAGCCAAGCCTGCGCGAGCCGGAGCCAGCGCTGCCGTTCGGAGCCATCCGCCAGGACGGCTTCCTTGATCGCCTCTTCCGCACGGCCCTTAGGATCGAACTCGTCACCCATGATGCGGAACGTCGTAGCCTACTAAGGTAAACGGCCGGTGGCGCTCAGCTCCGTACGAATCCGGGGGCGGTCCCGCACGCCTCCGCCTCCAGCCGCACTGCGGAGCATCCCGTGCGCGGCAGCGTATCAAGACGATCGGACGAGATCGTCCGGACTGTACGCCGCCCTAGGCCGACCCGGGCCCCGCGTCACTTGCTTTCGGGCTTCTTGGCCGGCGGGCCGCTTTTGTTGCCCGGCAGCCCTTTGATGTTGGACGTGTCCTGCTGCTGCACCGTTGGATTCTGTTGGTTGAGCGTGGTGCTGGAGCCGACCGTATCGCCAGGCTTGGCAGCAGGACCATTTTTGTTGCCGGGTTGGCCCGCGATGCCGGCGCCCGAGTTCTGGGCGCTTGGCGCGGTCGAGACGTCGGGTGTTGTGGTTTGGGCAATTGCGGCCGGCGCCGAAAGTGTCAGAGCGAAAGCAAGTGCGCTTGCGACAGACCTCATGACTGATCCTCCCTTTTGGGGCTTCGAAGCGCGTCTCGCGGCTCCGATCAGTTCGAACGTGCAGTTGCCGCCTGCGTTCCTCTTCAACTCGCCGCCTGAAGCCGCGGCAGCTTCCGTTCGTCGACCTGCATGAGCTCGTGGTGGAAAGTCCGCGCTGGCTGGCAAGAAGATGTCGCCGAATAGGAGAGGCGCAGGCGCGCGAAATTCAAGGGCTCTCGGTAAATGCAGGATGTGAGGGAAACCGACTTCTGCCAAGAGGCCTTTCAAGGGCGCAAATCGAGTGCGTTCTGGAGTGCTGCGCCGGCGGCGGTGTTGTCGAAGATGCACCAGGTCTCGCCGGACGGTGCAGCACCGAGGCGTGACTTCAGTGCGCGAAGGTATGCCCCGTCGTAGGCGGAGTAGTAGATACGCGGCGTTCCGTGGAGCCGAAAATAGCGCAGTCCCGGCCACCCGCCCGGCAGGTCGGCATCTGGCACGCGCGCCGGGTCCGCAGCGACGCGGCTGATCCGATGCTCCCTGAGCCAAGCACCGACCTCGGGCGTGAACCAGCTGACGTGACGTGGTTCGCACGCGAGAGCGGCTGAGGTCCCTTCCCGCAGTGCGCCGAACAGGAATTCCGCGTCTGACTCAACGAACATCTTGCGAGGCGCAAACTGAACGAGCAAAACCCCCAGCTTCGCACCGAGGCCGGCGCTTTCTTCGATGAACCGATCGAGTTCAGGTCGCGCAAGCCGTGACGAATGAGTGACAGATTTCGGCACCTTCACCGAGAAGCGGAAATCATCCGGCGTCGCGCTTGCCCATTTCTCGTAGGTCGAACGCCGGTGCGGCTTGTGAAACGATGAGTTGATCTCGGTGGCGTTCAAGACCCGCGCGTAGCGCTCAAGGTGGCTACCTGCGCCGCCAACCCTTTCCTTGCAGTTTTGAGGAACATTCCACCCCGCTGTTCCGATCCGAAGCCCAGCCTTGACATGCGCGTCCTCTTCCCGTGTCAGTCCGCAACTGTCATCAGGAGCCACGGGATTCCGGACCTCAAGCCGACTTCCGCCGCGCTCCTGCTGCAGGCTTCTTCGCGGCATCCTTTGCAGGCTTCTTGCCGGCTATCGGCATCAGCATCTCCTTCTGGCCAGCTGACGCCTTCTTCGACTTCTTGCCGGGCTTGGCCTCCGTGGTCGGTGCGGCTTCTCGCCCGACGCTCTGTCGCAGCGCTTCCATTAAGTCGACGACGTTCTCGCCCTTGGGCCGTTCCTTTGGCCGGATGGCCTTGCCCGCGCGCTTCTGGTTGATGAGATCGATCAGCGCGGTTTCGTAATGGTCCTCGAATTTCTCCGGATCGAACCGCCCAGCCTTCTGGTTCACGATGTGCTTGGCGAGATCGAGCATGTCCTTAGTGACCTTCACGTCCTGGATCTCGTCGAAATACTCCTGCTCGCTGCGTACTTCGTAAGGGTAGCGCAACAGGGTGCCGACAAGGCCCTTGTCCATCGGCTCCAGCGCAATGATGTGCTCGCGGTTAGTCAGCACTACCCGCCCGATCGCGACCTTGTCCATCTCGCGGATGGTCTCGCGGATCACTGCGAAGGCGTCGTGGCCGACCTTGCCGTCGGGGCGGATGTAATAGGGGCGGATCAGATAGCGCGGGTCGATGTCCGACCTGTCGACGAACTCGTCGATCTCGATGGTGCGCGTGGACTCCAGCGCGATCTCCTCGAGCTCCTCCTTGGTGACCTCGATGAACTGGTCCTTCTCGAGCTGGTAGCCTTTAACGATGTCCTCGTTCGGCACCTCATCACCGGTGTCAGCGTCGACCTTGAGGTACTTGATGCGGTGGCCCGTTTGCCGGTTGAGCTGGTTGAACGAGATCTTCTCGCTCTCGGAAGTGGCCGGATAGAGCGCGACCGGACAGGTCACCAGGGACAGACGCAGGAAGCCTTTCCAGTTAGCGCGGGGGGCCATGTACGCAGAACTCCGGTTCGAGGCGGCTTGGATTCAAGACGAACGGCAGGCGGCAGTTCCGACAGTCCAGCCGCCGATCCCGGAGATTCATTCAGTGCCCGCTGCCGCGCCATGGGAATTCGGCGGGAGCCTCTTGACTCCTCGGAACAAAGCGGGAACATAATCGGATGAACGCCACGTCCGACCAGGCCGCATCGGCCCCTGACGGTCTTGAGGCCGCCGCGGACCAGGCGATCGCGGCCTGCGGAGGCGACGCCCGGCAAGCCGTGAAGGCCCTGATCGTGGCCAACGACTTCCTCGAGACCCAGCTCGAAGAGCTCCGGTCGAAGGTGTCCACCGGCTACGCCCGCGGACGGCTTCCAGGAGCGCGAGAACGCAAGGATGAGGCAGATGGCTGAGGTGACCTACTATGTCGCTCTACCGTTCGTTTTCTCCGACGACGGCGTGGCCGCCGGGGAGCCCGCGGAGTGCCTGAGCGCCAACGCCGCGGTGATGAGGGCCGAGGCGCTGTCCCGAAAGCCCGGCCACGCTGGCGCCATCGCGTTCAGTCGAACCGGAGATCCGTCGAGCGGGGACTTCAGCGACGCCAGGCTGATCCGGAAGTTCGGCGAGGTCCCGGACGATCTGAGCACGCTGTGAAGCTCGACTGGATGAGAACCGAGATCACGCGCATGCGCGGGCAGATCCGAGCTCAGGGGTGCGCGATCCGAATGCTGCAACGGGCTGGCGTCGCGACCGCCGCGCCGAGCTCCTGCTGGACCGGATGCGGGCGAAGGTGGACGACCTCTGCCGCGAACGGGATACCCTGAGGAAGGGGCCCCGAGAGGACTGCTGCAGCCACGCGAAGTTGAGCTG
The DNA here is from genome assembly GCF_028128855.1 of Bradyrhizobium sp. CCBAU 11430. Lineage (NCBI taxonomy): Bacteria > Pseudomonadati > Pseudomonadota > Alphaproteobacteria > Hyphomicrobiales > Nitrobacteraceae > Bradyrhizobium > Bradyrhizobium sp. CCBAU 11430. The sequence goes on along the minus strand of NZ_LBJV01000061.1, from coordinate 100,351 downwards.
GCTCAAAGCGAACCGCACCGGCTGGTCTAGAGTTGGTTTCGTACCGAGCGGCATGAGCGCGCGCTCCGGTGCTGTTACGGTTGCGGAGACCCGGACTCCTAGGCACTCCGGGCTCCGCCTCAGTTTTGCGACCGCAGACACGGTGTCGGCTCCGAGAGCGACCCGCGGGCATACGTTCGATGGAACGAAGCCCGGACCTGCGGGTCGGACGGCCAAAGCATTTGACAGTTTTGAGAGCGCGATCGGCCTCGGCGGCAATACGGCTGCCGAGGCCGATCTGCATTCCGTCCTATTCCGCACTCGGCGTGGCGGCCGCGTCTCCTGGCGCCAGCAGACTAAGCGCCGTCTCGAGCTGCGCGAGCAGCCGTTCGATCTCCTCGCGTTCGTTGGGACCGGGATCGTGCTCCAGCCGCTCCATGAGCGCCTGCTTGCGCGCAAGCAGCTTTGCCAAGGTCGACATCGCACCTCCCGCGTGTTGGGCGTCTACAAACGAATTGGTGCTCCACCGAGCAACTTGCCAGTCCCTGAGCGGACGAACCGGATCAGGCGGAGCGCTGGGTCCGATCGGCCTCGCTTCGCTCTCCGAGCAGCTTGCCGGTCGTGCTGCTCAGCGCTTCCTCGATCATCGGGTCTTCTCGTCTTCCATCGCCTTCCCGGCCCGCTTTCTTCGAGCGGGTTGCGGTCCTTCGCTCATGCGTCAGCCGTCCTTCAGCGCGTCCTTCACTTCGCTCGCCGGCCAGCTCCCGCCGGCGGGCCGGACACGCACCTTCGCGCTGCCTCCGACCAGCTCGTGCGTGGCCACCTCGTCCTCGGATTCCACCACCGTCAGATCGGTCTCGGGCTTCCAGTCGAGCGTCAGGTCGAGATCGCCCGGAAAGATCTGCCAGCGCGAGCCGTCTTCGAGCTCGACGATGTGGCTCTCGGAGTGCGAGCGGATCTTCATTCGAGGCGTCCCTGAGGCCAAGGCCCGCGGCCGCTATTTCCGCCCTCCGGGCGCCTGGGCATTCGAGTCGTTCGGGTTCTTCTGCTTGTTGGCCTCATGATGCCCGATCACGCAGCCCGCGGCGGCACCAAGCTTGCCGTGCCCGGCCATATGGCCCGCAACGCCGCCGACGATGGCGCCCTTGATGCAGCCCTTTGCGTTCGCCGGTGAAATCGATGCCAGTGCAACCAGGCACGCAGCGGCCAGGATAGGTTTCATGATCGTCTCCACTTTCAGGTTGACCTCTGATCCATCAAGTCGCCCGTGCGAGGTGCGTTCCGAGGGCCGCGACTCCGGCGGCCCATCCAGTCACGCAGCGTCTCGCCCGCGACCGGCGAGATACGGCCCCGCAACGCGCAGCCGTCCAGCTTCCTCGCTGCCGCAGCGCGAGCAGCGAAAGGATACCTCAGGCTGAGCAACCATGCTTCTCTGCGCGCTCACGGCCATCGGCCACGCACCGCATCGGGGACACTTCACCAGCAGATCGTTGGTTTCCAACATCGCGACGGCTCCTCAGTACGCCCCACAGCTCCGCCAACGACCAGAAGAATCCCCCGTTCCCTGCGCCTCGCGCAGGACTGAATAGCCGTTAGCTTCGAGCCGACCGCGCCCCCTTCTGTACCAAATGATACAAACGCCTGCCGTGGCCGTGCTATGGTGGCCGAAAGGGGCTCGGCTCGCGTGGTAGATCGTCTGAAGGACTCACTCGCCGGCTTGGAGCCGCCCGCCTGCGTGAACTGCAGGGTCGAGATGATATGGATCATGTCGACGCTGGTTCGCCAATCGTCGGCAAGCACGATTTTGCATCGCTTCGTCTGTCCACGTTGCAATGGCGTGAACGACGTAGAAACCGAGTTCAAGCCGATACGCGTTCTCCCCGACAAGCTGACGAAATGGCGCGGAGCGGCCAACGCGGCTTGAGACGCATAGGCAATGGGGAGCGCACGTTGTCGATCGGAACATGGAGCCCGGAGGGCACGTTGCTCCGATGAAAGCGATCCGGCCGTACAAATGGCGATCGCGTCGGCGGTGAGCCGGGTGGACGTGGTCGCGAAGGTCCACGACCGCTTGCGCGATACCGCCGACAGCAGCCGCATCGCGCTCGCGCCGTACATCCAGTCCCTGTGCGGGAGCCTCGCCGACTTCCATCGCGGCGTCCGCGCCATCACGATCGGCGTTCGCTGCGACCATATAGAGGTGCGAAGCTCGCAGGCGGCCTCGATCGGGCTGATCGTCGACGAACTCGTGACGAACTGCTTCAAGTATGCGTTTCCGGAGAGGCGCAGCGGCGCAGTGCAGGTTGACGTTCGCGCCAGGAACGGCCACGTCCTAGTGACGGTGCAGGATGACGGCGCGGGCTGTCCGGCCGAAGTCAAGAGCGGGCTAGGCACCCGGCTCGTCAGCCTTCTCGCGACGCAGATGAAGGGCACCGTGGTGAGACGGCCTCTTCCGCAGGGCTGCGAGGTGCAGGTCTCCCTCGCACTCGACGCCTGACTCCCGCGCGCATCAAATTGAAGCTGGCCGGGACCGCAGACCGGTTGTCATAGACCGTGGAGAACGACCCAGCCATTGACCTGCGGCGGAGACCCGCGTGGCAAGCAGGCTGATCCGGAGGTCGGCGACGCCTCACGATCTGAGGGGCAGGGCGCTCCCGTAGGGCAGCCGCTGCACCGATCCCAGCGACTCGCTGCCAACCCCCGGCCGCGGCGGCAGGACGGAACGATTCCGGCGGTGCGCGTTGAGTCCGCATGTGTGCCGTGGCGTTGCGTCAGTCTCGTTCGGGAGTACCGCGCGTTGCCGGCGCGCGCAAAGCTGCTATTCCAGGTTATATCGAGCCGTGTGATCCCACGTTGCGCGAGAAACCGCCACGTGGTCAGGATTGGGTCTACGAAATCAAGGCCGACGGCTACCGTGCGCAACTGCATCTGGAAGCTGGCGATGTCACCGTCTATTCGCGCACGGGACTCGATTGGACCGAGCAGTTTTCCTCGATCGCAGCCGCGGCTCGCGAGCTGAAGGCGAAGAGCGCGATCATCGACGGTGAGGCCGTCGTCTACGGCCCGGGCGGCCTGCCCGACTTCCAGCAACTTCGGCGCGAGCTCGGGCGCAAACGCAGCGAGCGTGTGCGCTATCACGCCTTCGATCTCCTGCACCTCGACGGGTACGATCTACGCGGGGCGGCGTATGAGGATCGCAAGCAGTTGTTGCACGAGCTTCTGAAGGCGGCGCCGGAGACCTTCATCTACGTCGAGGCTCTCGAAGCCGACGGAGACAAGGTCTTCTTGAAAGGTTGCGAGCTCGGTCTCGAAGGTCTGATCGCCAAACGGCTCGGCCAGCTCTACCGCTCGGGCCGGCAGGAGACCTGGATCAAGCTCAAATGCAAGAAGAGCGAGAGGTTTCCGATCGTCGCGTTCGTCGAGAAGCTCGGAGCTCACCCGCGCAAGATAGCCTCCCTTTACGTGGGCCGCCGTGAGAACGGCAAGCTGCTCTACGCGGGCAAAGTGCGCACCGGCTACACCGAGGCAGCCGCGCGCGAATTGCGCGAGCGGCTGGATCCGCTGATCCGCCGCACATCGCCGCTGGACATGAAGGTCAAGAAGCCGAAGGCCACCTGGGTCGAACCGAGCGTGAATGCCGAGGTGGAGTATGGCGCGCTGACCGACGATGGCCTGCTGCGAGAGGCCGTCTTCAAAGGACTTCGGGACGATCTTCCGATGCGTAAGGTGAAGGCGCCGCGCCTGGTGCCCTCTTCCGGACGGCCGAAGCTGGGCATTCCCAAGGAAAACATCCTGCAGCTTCTTCCCGACGCGGTCGTGCCTTCCAAGGAAGAGCTTGCGGACTACTGGGAGCGGGTATGGAAGAAGGCGCTCCCGCATCTCGGCCACCGGCCTCTCAAGATGGTGAGGCACCTTCACGGCACCACTTTCTACCACAAGGGGCCGCTTCCGAAGGATATTCCGGAAGCCGTCCACCAGCTTCGCATCCAGAAGCGCGAGGGAGGCCAAGGCACGCGCCTGTGGGTCGACAGCCTGGATGGCTTCCTTGGCCTGGTGCAGATCGGAGCCGTCGAGCTGCACCCCTGGAATTCGACGATCGAGGATATCGAGCACGCGGACCGCATCGTCATCGATCTCGATCCCGGCGACGGCGTTGACTGGGGGCAGGTCGCCGACACCGCGCTCGAACTCCGGGCCTTCATGAGGCGCGAAGGACTGAACGCCTGGCCGAAGCTGACTGGCGGCAAGGGCATCCATCTGGTGGCCCCGCTTGATACGCCGATGCTGCACGATCAAGCGCATCGCTTCGCGCGCCGCCTCTGTTCCGACTTTGCCGCGCGCCAGCCCGAGCGCTACCTCCTTTCGGCGCAAGCGAGGCGCAGCGGCCGGATCTTCCTGGATTACCTGCGCAACGGACGCGGCACGACCGCCATCGGCACCTATTCGCCGCGAGCGCGCCCATCCTTTCCGATCGCTGCGCCCGTCACCTGGGCGCGCATCGAGAATGGCGTCAGGCCGGACGCGTTCACGATGGACAGCCCATTTCGGGCGAAGCAAAGGAGGCCCTCATGACGGACGCCTTCGACCGTTGGATCGAATGGGCCAACAAAAAGCCCGGCGACAGACCAGGGCTCCCGTCCGAGATCCACGCCACTCTCGCCTCTCTCCCTCGAGAGGATCGTGTCGACCGGCAGAAGGTCAACGCCGCCGTCGAACATCGGGCCGAGCTGACTCGGACCGGAAGGACGGCCTGGCTTTATCTCAACGACTACGAGCATGGAAAACAGCGGAATGTCGGCGATCCGGAATGGGTAAAGGTGTTCGCGTCCGCAGAGGCGGCCGACCGATGGTTCGACAAGCACGATCCGGAGGGCGTTGCCTGGGAATACGAGGTCGATGGCGGGCAGCGGCAAACTTCCGTTTGGATCCATCTAGCCGATGAGAACTCCCGAGCGATCGGCGACGCCTCCTGGGCCAAGCTCTTCGCCTCCAAGCAGGCCGCCGACAAGTGGCTCGAGCAGAACGCTCCCAACGGTAGGGCCTGGTCATATCCGGTCGACGATTGAGCTGAGCACAAGCGCGCGGGCATCGGTTGGTCCGGGGCGAAGCGGCAGCCCGCAGCAGGGCTCTAATGGGCCGATGCCAGCCGAAAAGCCCGTGAATCGCTTGTTTTTCAAGTACCTCCTGGCGAGATATCGTGCCAAGCCATATCCATGCTTCGGGACACCACGAATCTGGCCGCGATGGCGGAGGCCTTGAGCCGGTCGGCGGACTACCGGGTGCTGCGGCGCCTGGTGCCGCGGCCCGCGTACCAGCCGACCGTCGGGCAGGATTGTAGGACGGGCATCCTTCTGGACACCGAGACGACCGGCCTCGACCACGCCAAGGACGAGATCATCGAGCTCGGGATGGTTAAATTCGACTACGCTGCGGACGGGCGGATCATCGGTGTCCGCGACACCTTCTCCGCCTTCAACGAGCCTAGTGTGCCGATTTCCGCGGAAGTGACGGCACTCACGGGCATCACAGATGAAGACGTGGCCGGCCACAAATTCGACGATGCGGCTGTGACCTCATTCGTCGACGACGCAGTCATCGTGATCGCACATAACAGCAGCTTCGACCGGATGTTCGCGGAGCGCTACTGGCCTGTGTTCGAGCACAAGGCCTGGGGCTGCAGCATGAGTGAGATCGACTGGCGCAAACACGGCTTCGCGGGCTCGCAGCTCGGCTATCTGCTGCACGGAGCCGGCTACTTCCATCAGGCGCACCGGGCGGTCGACGACTGCCACGCTCTGCTGGAGGTTCTCGCTCTCGAACTGCCGACGACGGGCTCGCCGGCGCTGGCCCTGCTGCTGGAGACCGCCCGCAAGCCGACGATGCGGGTGTGGGCGGAGCAGACCGCGTTCGAGCTCAAGGACTCGCTGAAGCGGCGAGGCTATCGCTGGAACGACGGGAGCGACGGGCGCCCCAAGTCCTGGTTCATAGACGTCCACGAGGCCGCTCTCGACGACGAGATCGCCTTCCTTCGTACCCAGATCTACATGCAGGACGTCGAGCCAACCGTGCAGAGGCTGACCGCCTTCACGCGGTTTTCCGGCAGGATTTGACGGAATCTAGCGGCCGAGGCGCTTCTCGACGCGCTTGCGGGAATTCCCGACCTTCTTGACGGCTTTCTTCACCGCCGATGCCGAGCGGCCGGTCTTCTTCGCTTCGTAGCGGATTTCATAGTCCTGTCCCTTGGCTACCCGCGCTCGGTCCTGTTTGCGCCCTCGCGCGGTCTTCTTCTTTGCAGCCATCGGGTACTCCTATCGCGAATGATTAATGAGGGTGCAACGCCGCCAGGATTCGCAGGTTCCACACCCGTTTCCTACCTGCCGGCTGACGGGCCGGGTTGTTGCGGCGAGCGCCGTTTATACGGCCCATGAGCTGCTCGCCGCGTCTCCCGCAAGCTGGAGGCCCGCTTCCGAACCATAGACGACAACGGACGTTATCGAATCATGTCAGATGCCTTTGACTATTTTCGTGCCTATGCCGTCCGGGCTCTGTGCAAGGCCCGCTCGATGCCGCAGGGCAAGATGAAGCACCTGCAGCTTGTGGTGGGACGAATTTATAACCTCCTGAAGAAAGAGGCCGCTTACGCTCCAAACATGCAGCACCTCGAGGACTTCCGCGCAGCGCAGAAGCTCGAGAGGTCGCTCGATCGGGAGGCTGACGTGGTCGCGAGCGATCGACGTCGTGTCGCTCCACCGGCATCGCAGCACATGGGGCGGGAGGCTCATTGAGTGCCAGCCCTCGACACCCGCGCGGTAGCAGGCCTCCTTCGAGAATATGCGCAGCGCAGCGCCTTGCGCGGCGGCAATCCGTACCGCGTAAAAGCCTACGCTCGGGCCGCGGATAGCCTGACGGCTCTTGCCGACCCGCTCGATGTGCTCATCGCCGAGGACCGGCTCACCGAGATCCCGGGCGTCGGCGATGCTATTGCCGACATCATCACCAAGGTTCACAAGACGGGCAGTCACCCCAGCCTCGAAAAGCTGCGGAAGGAGATTCCGGCGGGCGTGCTCGAGATGCTCGCTGTACCCGGCCTTCGTCCGGAGAAGGTGCTGCGCCTGTACAAGGATCTCGGGATCGGCTCGCTCTCGGAGTTGGAGGCCGCCGCCAAGGGCGACCGCATCAAGAAGGCGAAAGGACTCGGCGCCGCGCTACAGACCAAGATCCTGCAGAACCTCGCGATCGCCAAAAGCGGAGAAGGCCGCCTCCACCTGCACCGCGCTGCCGCGCTGCTCGCGCATTCGAAGGACTCGATCCGCACGTCACGCCCCGAACTCAAGCGTGTGACAATCGCCGGCGATTTCCGCCGCGGCTGCGAACTCGTCGGCGATCTCGCAATCGTTGCGGAGGCTGCCAAGCCGGACAAGACGTCCGTGCCATCGGCCGAAGGACTGCAAGTCCGCGTGTCCGACCGAAAGCACTTCGGTGCTGCCCTTCTCTTCGCCACCGGCTCCGCCGCTCACATCGAGCAGCTCCAAGCCTTGGCCGCCGAGAAGGGCATGCGGCTGGACCCTGGCGGCCTGCACGAGGGCGGCACGCTGATCGCCGGCGAGGAGGCGGACATCTACCAGGCGCTCGGGCTGCCCTTCATCGATCCCGAGCTCCGCGAGGGCCGCGGCGAGCTCGAACTGGCTCTGAAAGGCAAGCTCCCGAAGCTCGTCACCGACCAGGACCTGCGCGGCATTCTTCACTGCCACACCGATGCCTCCGACGGCACCGAGACGCTGGAGACCATGGCTAAGGCCACGCGCCAGCGCGGCTTCGAGTACTTCGGCGTGGCGGACCATTCCAAGTCTGCCCACTATGCCGGCGGTCTCTCCGTTGAGGTGATCGCGCAGCAGCACCGGGAAGCCAATCGACTGAACAAGCGCTTTGGCAAGGACTTCCGGATCCTCAAGGGTATCGAGTCCGACATCCTGGCGAACGGGTCGCTCGACTATGACGACGACGTTCTCGAGCGCTTCGATTTCGTGGTCGCCAGCATCCATGGGCGCTTCAAGCTGGATCGCAAGGCGCAGACGCAGCGCCTGCTTCGGGCCATCTCCGACCCTCACACCACCATCATCGGCCACATGACGGGGCGGCAGCTCCAGCGACGGCCGGGCTACGAAATCGACGTAGAGAAGGTGCTGCGGGCGTGCGCCAAGCACGACGTTGTGGTCGAGATCAATGCCCACCCATGGCGTCTCGACCTGGACTGGCGTTGGCACCAGGCCGCCCTCGACTTCGGTTGTATGCTGAGCATCAATCCCGACGCGCACTCGATCCCCGAACTCGACCACATGCACTGGGGCGTTCAGATGGCCCGCAAGGGCGGTGTCCCTGCCGACCGGGTCCTGAACGCGATGACGCTCCCGGAGATCACGCGCTATCTGCGTCAGAAGCGGCGCTCGCTCGCGCGCGCCGCCTGATGTCGCAGGGGCACGATCTGGCGCTCGCGGGCAGGGTCGTGGCGGTCGCCGCCGAGCGCGGGCACCACTTCAGCAAACCAACTCAGGAGCGCATAATGCTGGTGCAAGGCCACGGCGTCGAAGGCGACGCCCACGCCGGCCCTTTCGTCCGGCACCGCTATTTGGCACGCCGCCGGCCCCGCCTGCCCAATCTCCGGCAAGTCCACTTGATCCCGTCCGAACTCTTCCCGTCCCTCCTAGAAGCTGGCTTCGAGGTTGGCGCAGGCGACCTCGGCGAGAACGTCACCACCGCCGGATTGGATCTCGAACGGATGCCACTCGGGACCCTGATTGAGCTCGGGCCGTCCGCGGTCGTCGAGCTGACGGGCCTCCGGACGCCCTGCGTCCTCATCGACCGCTTCCGATCTGGCCTCAAGCGGCAGGTCCTCTCGTCGGCGCAAACGGGCCCTCCGTTCAAGTCCGGGGTGCTGGGCGTGGTACGGGTTGGCGGGACGGTCGCGGCTGATGATATCGCGCGGGTTCGCCTTCCATCCTCCTCGTTTCGGCCGTTGCCGGCCCTGTAGAGAGATCGAACCATGGCCCGACAATCGACCCTGCCTCGTCGCCTGCAGCCCATGCTGGCCACGCTGACGGACGCGCCGTTCGACGATGCCGATTGGGTCTTCGAGGACAAATACGATGGCTTTCGTATGGTCGCGGAAGTCCGGGGTGGTCGGGTCGCGCTCTACAGCCGCAATGGAAAGATCATCAGCCACTCCTACGTCGAGGTCGCGAAAGCGCTAGAGGGCGTGAAGGCGGATGCCGTGATCGATGGCGAGCTCGTCGCGATCGGCAAGGACGGCGCATCCCATTTCCAATTGCTCCAGAATGCCCTGCGCCATGAGGCCAAGCTTCTGTACTGCGCGTTCGACCTCATGTTCGCGGACGGCGAAGACCTACGCGCGCTGCCGCTCCTCGAGCGCAAGAAGCGGCTCAAGAGCATCCTGCCGCGCCACAAGCTGATCGCATTCAGCTACCACCGCAAAGGCAAGGGAACTAAGTTCTTCGCAGAAGCCGAGCGGAGACATCTCGAAGGCATCATGGCCAAGCGCGCCGACAGCGCGTACGCCTCGGGACGCCGGACCGCTGATTGGCTGAAGGTGAAGACGGCACAGCGGCAGGAGGTCGTGATCGCAGGGTTCACGGCGCCTAGGCGAACCCGGCCTTTCTTCGGCGCTCTCGTGCTGGCGGTACGCGAGGACGAGGCATGGAGGTACATTGGCCACGTCGGCACCGGCTTCAGCCACCAGGTTCTCGGAGAGCTTCACGGCAAGCTCCTGAAGCTCAAGACGCCCAAGTCGCCCTTTCCCGCCAAGGTAAAGGATGAGCAGGTCACGACCTGGGTGCGTCCTTCGTTGGTCGCGGAGGTGAAGTTCGCCGAGTGGACCAGCAAGGGAGAGCTGCGCCAGCCAGTCTATCTCGGCCTGCGGTCCGACAAACAGGCTAAGGACGTCGTTCGCGAAAGGAGTTGGCCGCGAAAATAAGGCACCCGAGGCGGAGCAAAAACTCCTGGTCAGCCGGCTTCGCGCTCGGCTGCTGAAGGCCAGGGCGGCAGGGGCGGTAGCCCTAGAGCCTTGCGGACTGGTCCGAACGATCTCCGGTGAGCTGCGCATGCACCAAGCCTGGCGAGAGCTTCGTAATGAGCTGGCACCGGATAGCCCTTGTGATCCGCGAAGCCGTAGCCGGGATATCGGACGTCGAGAGTCCGCATGACCGTGTCGCGCTCGACTTTCGCGAGGATCGACGCCGCAGCGATGCTGGCTGACTTGGTGCCCTTGATGATGGCCTGCTGGGGGATATCGATCTCCTTCAATCGCTTGGCGTCGATCAGCAAGTGCTGCGGCGCAAGCCCTAGGCCATGTACCCATAAACCCAGCGCCGAGATGCGACAAGGCGATGTCCGCCACCGCAATAGCGACCAAGTCCGTGCCGCAGCGCAATATGTCGCGATGGCCCAAAGTAGACATACGGTTTGTCACTTTCGTTTCGCCGTCGGCTTTGCGAGCTCACGGGCGCTGTCAATGACGATCTGCACAAGCGGGCTGACGGCGCGATCCTTAACAGTGACGATCCCGTTCGGTCGACGTGCCGCCGGCAGTTCAACGGGCAACACCTTAAGCGCTGCCCTCTTGGTGAGAAATTTCAGTGCGGAAGACGGGAAAACCGTGATGAACCGCCCTGTCTCCAGCAAGCTGACCCGCATATGGGGGGAATCAGTGACGACCGTCGCGCGTGGATATTCAAATCCGCCGGCGCGAAAGGCTTGCGTGATGATTGATCCGATCACGCTCTCCCGCGGTGGAAGCACCCAACGTTCCTCCGCCAGATCCGAGAGTTGGATGTCGCGGCGCCGCGTCCAAGGATTTTTCGCACCAGCCGCGACGACATAGTGATCTTCAAAAAGAAATTCGAAATGCAACCGCTCGTCAGTCATCGGGCCGCTGCTCCGCACGATTAACAGATCGACTTTGCGCTCGCTAAGATCGCGGTGCAGTGTCTCTAGGTAGCCGGTCAAGAGCTGAAATCTGATCCGCGGATGACGCCGGGAGAGCCGATCGATGAGAGCGGAGACGAAGCTCGCCGCCAGAAAAGCCGTGGTTCCAATCCGCACTTCACCAGCGGTGGGGTCGGCCAGAAATTCGATGCTCTTCACACCGCGGCGTAGTTCGTCGAAGACGGCGCTACCGCAATCGAGCAGGGCGCGGCCGCACTCCGTCGGTTCTATCCCTCGCCGGTGGCGATCCAACAAGCGGACGCCGAACGCATGCTCAAGCTCCGCGATCGATCTCGAAATATTAGGCTGGGTGGTATCGAGTATGAGCGCCGCCTTGCCCATGCTGCCAGCCTGCACCACCGCCATCAGCACATGCAGGTCCTGCAGCTTCATTCGTTTTCCGATGCGATCACTCATCTGCATGAGAGTACCCATTTCCGTTTTGAGATGATCTCATCAGACAATAGCCTTATGCGCTTATGACAGCATCAACTATCTTCAGCGCGTTGAAGAGAGCCGGTGCGAGTGCAGGTTCGACGGAGCAATGCGTATGACGCCCTCCCGACGTCAATTTCTGCACCTCGCAATGGGGATGGCTGCGCCACCTCTGCTGTCGGGCTTGGCTCGGGCCGATACTTACCCGTCCCGGCCAGTGCGCATCATGGTTGGCTTCGCCGCGGGCGGGCCAAATGACATCCTTGCGCGTCTGGTGGCGCAATGGTGCTCGGAGCGGCTGGGCCAGCAATTCATCGTCGAGAACCGACCCGGAGCGGGAAGCAACATCGCCACTGATGCGGTCGTGCGTGCGCCTCCGGACGGCTACACTCTCCTGCTGGTTGGCTCCCCCAACGCGATCAATGCAACGCTTTACGAAAATCTTAATTTCAATTTCCTGCGGGATATCGCGCCGGTCGCGAGTCTGACCCGTGGCTCCCTGGTGATGGTGATACACCCATCGGTTCCTGCCCATACAATTCCAGAGTTCATCGCCTATGCCAGAGCCAATCCCGGGAAACTCTCCTATGGTTCGGGTGGCGTGGGCGGGATCACCCATATCGCCGCGGAACTGTTCAAGCAGGAAGCCGGCGGACTCGATCTTCAGCATGTGCCCTATCGAGGCGTTGCGCCCGCGATCACGGATCTGCTCGGCGGGCAGGTACAGGTCGTCTTTGTGAACTTGGCGCCATCGATCGGCTACATCGGGAGCGGCAAGCTGCGTGCGCTTGGGATAACGACGGCCGCGCGATCCGAAGCGCTGCCGGATGTTCCAGCCATCGGCGAATTCGTGCCAGGTTACGAGGCGAGTTCGGTGTTCGGCCTCGGCGCGCCGAAGGACACGCCGGCCGCGATTATCGACAGGCTCAACAACGAGACCAACGCCGTTCTGGCCGATCCGGGGTTCAGGTTGCGTCTTCGTGGTCTCGACGCGACGGCACTCGGCGGCTCGCCCGGCGATTTCGGCAAGCTGATGGCCGGTGAAACCAAGAAGTGGGCCAAAGTGATCCGCCTCGCGAAGATCCGACCGGAATAGATAACGGTGTCTTGGGCAGCCGCAATCTCTGTACCGCGCATCCCAGCTGGACCAGGCATTGCCGCTGCACCTCAAGCGAAAGGTGGGATTCGAGATGCAAGGGAAGTTCAGCAGGATTTGCGCGAAAGGCGGCGGCGCGTTCGATTGCTATCTGGTCACGCCCGAGCCTGAAAAGCGGGCTGCTGGCGTTGTGCTTGCTTCCGCCATTCATGGCGTGGATACCGACATGCTCGCAATCGCCGACGAGCTTGCGGCATACGGCTTCGTTGTCGCGGTGCCGGATCTGTTCTGGCGTTCGATTGCCGGGCCGCTTTCCCGGAACGACCCGCGCACGGCCCAGCGCGCCGAGCCGCGCCTTGAGCAAATCAAGGCCGGCGAAGACGATATGATCGATACCTTGAGGCACCTCGGCACAATTCCGCAATTCAATGGCCAGGCGGTGGTCATGGGGTTTTGCTACGGCGGCCCGTATGCGATTCTCGGGCCGAAACGACTTGGCTATGCCGCCGGTATCTGCTGCCACGGATCCCAGATGCTGGACTATCTTCACGAACTTGTCGGGGTTCGCGAGCAAGTCTGTCTCATTTGGGGCGACGAGGACAATCGCGCGCCGGTCGAGGTGCTGGAAGCGTATCGTGATCTAGCGGCGAGTATGGACAACGTCGAACTGCACATCTTTCTCGGGGGGCGCCACGGTTACATGATGCGGGGGAGCCCGTCCTTCGATCGGGCGGCACATGATTTTTCAATAAAGCGCGCCCGTGAAATTCTCCAAGGTCTCGAGTCGGCAGTTCGTTAAAAGATTCCATTCCGTCTTGCAGAGAGATGATATCGGATCGACTAAAAATGCCGTCCGTCAGCGGCCTTCGCCGCTCGGCGGTGCGCCTGTTCGCCGATTAAGTTGGCGAACTCGCCACATCAGGTCCAACGGTGCTTCGGGTCATATTCGACGGTTTCGGCGGGGACTATCGGTTGTTTGATGTCCGCTCTGCCCGTAAGCGCCGGACCAGAGGAAATCTAGGCGTTGCTTTCGGTGCGATTGCCGTGATTCAAACTTCCAAACTGGGGCCCGAATCATGCGCTACGAACTCGCGGATTATGAATGGACTGCCATCAAGCCCATGCTCCCTAACAAGCCGCGTGGCGTTCCTCGGGTTAACGACCGCCGTGTCCTCAATGGAATTTTCTGGGTCTTGCGATCCGGAGCACCCTGGCGTGATCTCCCCGAGGCGTTTGGTCCGTATACCACTTGTTATAACCGCTTTGTCAGGTGGCGGCGAGCGGGTGTCTGGAGCCGTATCATGGAAGCACTTGCCGGCGCCCATGATACCGGCGTCCAGATGATCGATACCTCCATTGTCCGCGTGCACCAGCATGGAGCCTGCATCAAAAGGAACCAGCGCCAATCGATGGGACGGTCACGCGGCGGGTTGACGAGCAAAATACATGCGGTGGTCGATAGCAATGGTCGGCCGGTACGGCTGGCGTTGAGCCCCGGCGAGGCCCATGACGTTCGACTTGCCGGAAAACTGCTGTCTCGTTTGCAATCCGGGGCAATGCTGCTTGCCGACCGCGGCTATGACGCCGACTGGATCAGAGAGCTTGCCATGAAGAAGGGTGCGTGGGCCAACATCCCCCCGAAAAGCAATCGCAGCGCCCCGATCTGCTTCAGCCCATATCTCTACCGCGCTCGCAATCAGGTCGAACGGTTCTTCCACAAGATCAAACATTGCCGTCGGGTCGCGACGCGCTACGATAGGCTCGCTGCCAACTACCTTGCATTCGTTCAACTCGCGTCAATCAGGCTGTGGCTGCGCCTTAATGAGTCCGCGTCCTAATTCGTCGCGCTATTTGGCTAGGTACTTGATGAGCGCAGCGATGCCGAGCACGATCAGCGCGAGAACGAGCAGGACGATCAGGCTTATGCTCCATCCCATCTCGGTCATCATATCCATGATCCCATTCATGGATGACTCCACGATTGAAGATGCCGCCTCAGTTTGCTCCTGCTGGACCGTGCGGCTCTGCGCCAACGGATAGGCGTATATCTGAGCTGCTGGGCCATGGTGGCCGCCCAGAAGCCAGGTGTCGCCAAGCCGGGAGACGGCGACCTTCGGCCGCGCCGGCGCCGCATCGGGCTCCGTGCGCCCGCGTGGCCCGCCGTGCGCACCTTTGAGCAGCCGGTCGATTTCCTTCTTGGAGAAACCGAGCACGCCAGGTCGACGGCGCCGGCCTGCCGCAGATACGCCATCTCGCGGGCGAGCAGCTGCTCGTCTCAGGTCGAGCTTTCCGCAATGCGGTTGTCCGCCATGCAGTAGGCCCGGCGGGCGGCCTCGGACAGGTGCCCGAGCGGCACCACCGGCACCTCGGCGAGCCCGAGCGACTTTGCGGCGGCGTAGCGGCACAGCGAATTCAGCGCCGGCCTCGCCCCATCCAGCAGGGCTGGCTGACGCTCCACGAAAGCGGCACCTATGTGACGTTGGTGACGTCTGGTGAGGACCTACTCGGTCAGTAGATCAGCACCAAGGACAGCCATGCCGCGAGGCAGGTGCAGAGACAAATTCCGAGATAAGGCAAAGCAAGGCGCATCGGGCTTCCCTCCGCGACGCACGACTATGATTTGATTTTCTCACGCACTTTGGACTGTGACTAGGCATCTCAAGCTGCAATCGCGACCAAACCGCACCGTTGCGTAGAGCCCAGCTGCAGGATCGAACGACTGGAACGAAGGTCTTGTGAAAAAATTAAGAGTCTCGCCGGCTGCCGCCAAGCCGGCGGAGCGGCCCCGGCCTACCCCCGTTGAAAATCCCCTGCCGGGGCCGTCTCTTCGCCCAGAGTTCGGAGTTTGCGTATGCGTTCCTCGCCCTCGATCGTGCCGGCCGACCGTCTGGACCGCGATATCTACCTGGTGCTCGAGGATTTCGGCGCTCGCGCGGGATGCGCCTGGCGCGAGACCGACGAAGCCGATACCGACCTCAAGACCGTCCTGCGGGATATCCTTTCCGGGCAATACGCCTATCCGCTCCGCATCGTGTGCTTCAATGCGGTCGAGGGGTGGTCGCGGGACGCAACCCCTGACATCGCTGACGCCCTGGCCGAACGCGCCGCCAACACAGATGCGGAGATCTCGCCTGCCCTGCAGGACTTCATACACGCCAATGCGACAAGTCCGTTCAACGTACAATTGGCCCTGCCGCTGCGCAGCGTCGCTTGATGCCGACCGAAGGCAAATCCCCCGGCTTCACCGCGGAGGACGAACGCGAGCACTTTATCCGCTGCACCATATGCGGGGAACTGTTCGATATGCGCGACCTCGGCGAGGTCCTCGACCATTTGCACGGCGAGCAGATCCCAGAGCAGCCGACGCAGCACTAATGGCCGCCAACCGAGGCGCCCTTTAATCTTCGAACGCCAACCCAAACTGACCGTCTTGCCGCCAGACGATGTGGCAATGCCGCAAGAGACCGTCAGAGGGAATACCGAGCACAAAATTGTCAGGAAACCAGAGCGGGCTTTTGACTGCGATCCTCGCTCCGACTTCCGAAATATCTCTCACGACGCAATCAAGGGCTGTCGGGCCAAATATGATTTTCCCAGATTTGAAGACCCGGCGTCGCTTCGATGATCTATCCTGCTCCATTTGCGCATATTGCCACTTTTTCCTGAAAACGTCAGGCCCCGTGACACACCTTCGGCACGTGAAATCCCGGAACATTTCCGTCTCGCGGGAATTTCAGCGGTATGGACCTTGAACAGGAAAAACTGGCAGTCGAGCAAAAGCTCGCCCGGTGTCGGCGGTTAAAGAAAGACTTTTCGGAAGGGGTAAGTGCGAAGAACCTTCGTGATCTGGAAGCTGAGCTGCTCGAGCAACTTCAGCAGATTGAGACGAGTCCAGCTCAGCAAGATCGTGATTAAGCCATGTCTGCTCAATTTTGAGTTTCCGGAGGGCTGGGGGGCGGCAGCCCATAATCCTTGGCCCGCCTTGCCGCCAGCTCACGATATAATTTGGCCTGTTCGAACAGCTGCTGCCTGAAAGCCGGGTCAGCTTCGCTTCGTCCCAAAGCTTCCAGCTGAACTGCGCGCTCGAGATACTCTGTCAGAAGTTTCACGGCACGCCTCAGTCCGCCCCAGTCGCCCAGCATTTATTGTCAAGATTTGCTGCTGCGCAAGGGCAGCGAAGCCGCTCCGCCATGTCGATGCCGCGCGGCAGGACTATGCAAATCGCTATAGCCCTCCGTGGCATTTGGTCTGGCGGTTTATGTGCCCGCTTGCAGGCGCGCAATAGGCGATCGCCTCTTAGAGCCAGTGAGCCTGACATATTGAAAGCCGGTCTCTGGCCATGGTAGATTGCCGATTTTTCCCGTCCTAGTAGTGCGTTTTGTACTGTGGAGGACATTTATGCGAAGCTCTCGCGCGATCCTTTATCTGCAACGACTTTGCGACCTTGCCTCTCAGCTCTCAGAGCTGGAAGACCTTCGAAGTCTAGTCGAAAATGCAGAGCGCGCCCGCGGTGCACCAGCATTGCGCTCTAGACGCCATGCTTCTCGCCGCCTCCGAAGCCGCGATCTCCGCGTCCTGTCTGTCCGTCGCAGTCGCTTCACGCCACCAGGCAGAAATGCAGGAGGTGTCAGCCCCCCTCAGAGCGACAACCAAGTGGATTGGACGTTGCTTGTTTTTCCCGACGGATGGTGGGCCTCCCCCTAAAGCTTTTTAATGGCTGTTAGTGATCAGTCTTCTCGCCAGCTTGTGGTCCCTCAGCTCACGCAGCCGGTGGAGGACTGCTTGTGACCCTTAGCGGACGATCCGCGTTCACGAGCTTGCGCTTCACCCCGGCAAGTTTGTCCCGGCTCTCATGGTCCTCTTGATGCTCGGTTACGTCGGCTTCGAGTGTATCCGCGCCATTCGTCGCCAGCGTCGACGAGTAAATATCAACGAACCGCCTTGTGCTGACTGATGGACGCTACACAAGTCCGCCGACAATATATTTTTGTGCTGGTAGCGCCCCTCATTGGCTGGATTGTGCTTTGCGCGGTGCTCGGACAGCCCGGCTTGCTATTCCTTGGCACGATCGTAGGCATGCCGTTTATCTATCTGTTCGGGCTTCCTCTTGCCGTTTTCGTCTATTGCCTTGATCGAGAGATGATCAATCGATCACTTCCGCTCTGGTCGAGCAGTGTCGCTTGCTTATTCTTCGGAGGTTTGCTCTCGGTCAGCCTCGTTTACTTTGTGCCGCTTCCATTCGGCTTTCGTAGTCCTCCCGTTTTTGTCGGAAGCTTGCCCGGAGCCGTTTCCGCATTCGTCTGCGTCTGCTGGGGCGGAAAGTAAAACGCCATACGCTCGATGTCAGCCTCTGGCGCGTCGCTTCCAAACGGAATGATCGATGGGACGTCGGCTGGCGAGTGTGGAGCAGAAACTGATTGCGGCGTTCTGGACGACCGATTTTGACCCGAAGCCGACATTTTCAGATCTCCGATTTTGAACGTCCGATTGTAACTGTCTCGCCTATCTCGAAGCTCGACAGATCTTCGCCGACGACAAGCGGCCCGGAATAGGTCTCGCGTGTCGCCGCTACTAGATCGGCTATAGCAGGCGCCGCGACGGTCTTACTCGCGAGCATGACGAGATGGGTAAAAGCGGCCATTTTCGGCTTGGTCTGCGCAAACACTCGCCCAGCCTCCTGAGGCGAGGTGTGATGATTGAGAATGCGCCGGATGTAAACTTCGCTCAAAAGTTCCGGCCGCGCCATGGCGACCTCATGCACCAGCAGGTCAGCGCCCGCGCCGTAGCGCAGCACATTGACGTTGTAGCGGGTGTCACCGGAGATCACGGCAACCCGATTTTGATATTCGATTCGATAGCCGTAAGCCGGCTTAATGGCCTCACCATGGTCGACGGCGAAGGCAACAACCCTTAGGTCGCCGGCCTGATAAACGGCGCCGTCATCAGCAAATTCCTTCACGTCGATAGCGGCGTGCTCACGGGCGAGCTTCTCATCCGCGACCCTGATGTCGATATCGTGCGCATAGGCTGCTTCAATATGATGCATCAGCTTGGCGGTGCCGACGGGCCCGATCACATTAAGAGGCCGCCGGCGGTTGCCGAAATAAGAGCTCAGCCAGCCGGTGAGCCAGAGGTCTGGAATCCCTGTAGTGTGGTCGGAATGAAAATGCGTGAGCAACAGTGCATCGATGCTGCCTATGGGAACGCCGAGCTGAAATAGCCTCATCGTAGCACCGCGGCCGGCGTCGATAAGAAGAGTGTGGCCGCCGGCCTCGATTAACGTGCTGGGCCCGAACCGGTCGGGACGGGGGATCGGTACCCCCGTCCCGAGCAGCGTCACCCGGAAATCAGCGGTCATTGCTACTCTACCTTTATGCCGGCGCCGGAGACGATTTGATACCAGTGCGCGACCTGGTCGCCGACCATGCGGCCAAATTGCTCCGGCGTGCCGCCTGCCGGTTCGGCGCCAATCTTTGCCAGCGCTTCCTGGACCGATCGCTTTTGCAGCGCCTTGTTAATCGCTGCATTAAGCCGCGCGACAGTTTCCTTGGGGGTGCCGTGCTTGACCGCGAAACCCGTCCAGTCCTCAACCACGAGAGAGGGATAGCCAGCTTCGATGATGGTTGGGACGTCGGGAAGGGCCGGGACACGCTTCGGACCAGTCACCGCCAAAGCGCGCAGCTTGCCCGTCTTAATCAGGTCAACGACCGGCAATACGGTGATGAACTGAAACGTGTTTGTGCCGTTGAGCAAATCGCCGATCGCTTGCGAAAATTGCGCGTAGGGAACGTGCTGGGCGCGCGTACCGGTCTGCTGCTTGAACTGCTCGCCGATAAGATGTGCGGGCGTGCCGAAGCCACCCGAGGAGAACGTCAACTTGTCCGGCTGGCTTTTCAGCAGCGCTACCAGTTCGGCCACCGTCGTGGCCGGCACCGATGGATTCACGACCAGCACATTGTAGGAGACGGTAGCCTTGATGACAGGGTCGAAGTCCTTGCTTAGGTCGTACGCGATTTTCGGCAACAGCGACGGTGCTGCAACCGATGGTACAGACATCGCAAAGAGGCTGTTGCCGTCCGACGGCTGGTTCAGGACGTCGCTCGCCGCAATCGTGGTGACGCCGCCCGGCCGGTTCTCCACAATGACTCGCCAGCCTTCGGATTCCGTTAGTTCCCTCGAGATAATGCGGCTGATGATGTCGGGCGGGGTACTAGCCGAGTTAGGCGCCACGAACCGAATCGTCCCCGTTGGGAAGGATGACTGCGCCAATCCTGTGGCGGCAAGCAGAGGCAGGATCGCAACTGATAAGACGGTGGAGTGGCGAAACAGGTGAGATGTCATGGAAGTCTCCATCAAACGATGAAAGTGAACTTCAGCACGCACGCCAGCTTCGGCCCCCTGTTCGCGCCGAGCTAGGAAAATCGGCATGCGTTCCGCAGTGTGAAATGGTACGTTTCACGCCGTGGAACGTGTGAGGTCACTCGATGTCCGGGCCAAAAGTTATCAAGAGCTTGGAACGCGGATTACGTGTTCTGCAAGCGCTGCAGATGCAGCCGGATTCGTCGCTGCAGGAGCTTTACCTCCTCACGGGCATCTCGAAACCAAGCATACTGCGCATCCTGCACACCTGCGCCCGAGCAGGTATTGTGACGCGGAGGCTTGGTGACGGGCGTTACCGGATCGGTGCCATGCTTTCGCATGCACCCTCGCGTCGCGAACATCACGACCGGATAGCGGAAGCCGCGGCGCCGATCCTGGAGCGCTTGTGCGAGCGCGTCTCCTGGCCATCAGATTTGATGGTGCCCGCAGGCGATCACATGCAAATCCGCGAAACGACCCGGGCCCGGAGTCCCTTCCTGTTGCAGCAGGAGCGGATCGGACTGCCTGTCAACTGGCTGTGGTCCGCCGTCGGGACAGCCTATCTTGCGTACTGTCCGACGAAAGAACGTCAACGCGTGCTCGATTTACTTCGCAAATCGAGCCGTCCCGAAGACCGGCTTGCACGTGAACCGGGGCGGCTCAACGTTATTCTCGACGAGGTGCGGGAGCGCGGTTATGGCATACGCAACTCAATGCACAGCGGGGGCTATTATGGTGGGCCGCCGCACTCGGACGGCTTATTTTCGATCGCGGTTCCCCTGCGCGATGGTCCCCGCGTGCTTGGAGCGATCAACATGCTCTGGCTCAAAAAAGCGTTCTCCATCGAAGCCTTCGCAGCTCATCATCTGGCCGAGCTTCAAAACGCAGCGGCGGAAATTGTAAGTTCAGTCCAAAGACGAACGAAGCGGTGATGTTCGCTGTTGGCCCGAAGGCGAAGATCGGCATCGTGTCCCGGACGTCGGCAGTCGAGGCCGGACCAGACACGTGGGGACGCGAGGGAATCGACGCGATTGACCCTTGCTGTGTAAAAACGCGAGGAGGCGAAAAACGGCTAGAATTGCGTTCCGTCTGGCTTGAAATCGGTTGCGCGCATAAGCGCTAGATCGGCCTTGGACGAACAACTTCTTCTATCGCTCTCAACCATCTTGGCGTTTTCACACAGCCAAGACCCAAAGCAGACATGCATTTCACCAGCCGTGGAGGACATTTATTCTCCTTTCGGCACGCCAGCTAAGAGCAGGCCTTCATAGATCCGCTCCCTCTGGCTCAAAAATGTAGCGTTCTGACTGCGCCGCTCGTTGCGAAATCGGGCCACCGTAAAGTTCGGGTCGAGCCGGAGGCCGGCTTCCCGCGCCGCGCTCGCCTCGTCCATAAGCCCGCTCAGACTGGATGCGGCGGCCAGGAAAAAATGCACCATGGCGACGTTCGGGTTCATTTCGATCGACTTGCGCAATCGGTCCAGCGCCGATTGCAGCCTCCCAAGAAACAAGTCTGCAATTCCGAGCAGGGCGTGCCAGCGATCCAACCCGGGATCACGCGGGCTCAGCCGGATAGCGTTCATGAGGTCCGCTTCCGCCTCCTTTGCACGCCCGAGCAACACCTTCGCAAAGCCGGCATTGGCGTGAGCCCAAGCCAAGTTGCGATCAAGAGTGATGGCAAATTCGAATTCGCGCAGGGACCGCTCTGTCGCTCCCGAGACATGAAGCACATTCCCATAGATAAGATGTGCCGCGGCGTTACGCGGAGCGAGATCCAAAGCTTTAGTGATCGCCGTCCCGGCGATACGCAGCTGTTCATCCCGGTTTGTCGAAGCAAACGTACGAACCTCATCAGAATGATAGTTGGCAATGCCGATCAACGCCTCGACATTGCGATCGTCCCGTCGGAGCGCGTCTTCAAAGAGCTCACATGCCGCGCGGTGGCCACGCAGCGATAGGGGCTGGTTCAGAATCGCCCAGCCCCTCATCGCGAGGTCGATGGCGTCCATGCTTCCTGGCCGCTCACGCTCCGCCCGCCGGCTTTCAGCGGCTACAAGCTCGACACCAACGATCCGGGCAAGGCGCGTGGTGATCTCGTCCTGCATGTCGAAAATATCGGCGCGCGGTTTGTCGAAACGCTCGGCCCAGAGGTGCGCGCCGGTTGTCGCGTCAATGAGCTGAGCATTCACGCGGATGCGATCGCTACTGCTCTGCACGCTGCCTTCCATCACATAGCGCACACCGAGCTCGCGTCCGACGACGCGGGCGTCCACCGGTTTGTTCTTGAAGGTGAACGCAGTATTGCGTGCAATGACGAAGGCGCTTGGGATGCGCGACAGGTCGGTCGTCAGGCTTTCGGTGATACCGTCGACAAAATATTCCTGATCGGGATTGCCACCGAAATTAGCAAAAGGAAGCACAACGATCGACAGACGCGGCGCGGCGAGCTCACGCGACGTTGAGCCCTGTGCGACAAAGTCGAGCCGGTTGCGTTTCACTGCATACGCGCGTACCGGACGCGCAATGTTCTTGAGGCTATGCTCGCCGAGATCAATGAATTCGACGTCGATCTTCCCGCTGACCTGATCATGGGCGGACGCGGAAAGGCAAACACCACCGGGCTCGGCGATCCCCTCAAGGCGGGCGGCGATGTTGACGCCGTCGCCGAAGATATCGTTCGCCTCGACGATGACGTCGCCGATGTTGATGCCAACGCGAAAGACAATGCGCTTCTCTTCCTCCTCTCCGGCTGCGAGGTCTCCAACGCCACTCTGAAAGTGCTCGGCTGCTCGAACCGCTTCGACCGCGCTCGGGAACTCGGCGAGGAAGCCGTCGCCGGTGTGTTTGACGATGCGGCCTCCGTGTTGCCTAATGGTCGGCTCGACAACATCAGTCAAAAGCGCCGTGAGGCGGGCATGTGTAGCCTCTTCGTTATTGTGCATGAGCCGAGAATAGCCCGCCACGTCGGCGACCATGATGGCCGCCAACCTGCGTCCTCGGCCTCCATTCTCTCGCGACATGACCGCTCCGCCTGTCCATTAAGTGTAGAAGGGATCAGGCGACAATTCTAGCCGTTCGAGAGAGGGTCGCTGCCAACCGACCCCGCCTTGGGACGTGGCATCTCGTCAGATTGTCCATACGCTGCATCTGCGGGCGCGTGCTGGAACCCTATGTATCGCTGCAGCCCCCAAAGCTCAGAGCCTTGATGACAAACCCCTAGTTTATTGTCGGCTATCGGTAATCTGCGTCTTGCTCATTTTCACTTGCCTCAACGAGCGCGCTTTATAACAGGCCAAGGCATGTGATGTCTGCTGCTGGGCCCAGATGCGAAGTGGCCACACCTCTCTTTGAGGTCCGCTTAGTGGGCGGAACGGACTAGATTTGCTAACGCTGAGTTTTTCGCATTTTGACCCAAAGCCGACTAATGACCCATTTTCTGCTTGATCGGAGGTAATGGTAGTTTGTGAGCGTGAGCAATACGCCATCCTTCGGAAGTCTTTACGAAAACTAGGGTAATGAGATTTCCGGTGTCCCGGGTAGGGCGCGCCGGACGGTAAAGCTCCACCCCCTCAATCCGATTGACATTGGGTCTCTACGCTTACGTTGGGCGCATGGTGGACGAGATTTGCTCAAATTGACTTCTTCGGATGTACCTCTCGGACCTCGCGCGCAACTTTTCTCGTGCTAAAGTAAAAGCGCCAGCTGGCTAGAACCAGGATTTTCACTTCGCGAATTCCTGATTTCGAATGAGCCCTCTTGCTTAGGTCAAAGTCGCAACCCGACGGGACTTAGCATGAGTGGCAGTGGAAGATCGCAAGGTTTGCCGCCGAAGAGCGGCTGCTTATTCCGTATTCGCGAACAGGAGCACAGGAGGCCATCATGTCCGCGTTGTCGCGTCGCGATTTCTTGGCACTTTCGACGTCAGCCGCAGCGGTCGGTCTCGCCTCGCCCGCGCGTGCCGCCATGGGGCCAAATGACAAGTACGATTTGGTGATCCGTGGCGGTGAGGTACTCGACCCCAGCCAGTCGCTGCGCGCCAGACGCGATATTGGCATTCGCTGGGGCCGGATAGAAACGGTCCAGGAGACGATCGCGGCCGAACGCGCGCTGAAAAGCATCGACGCGTCGGGCAAGCTCGTGATGCCAGGCCTCATCGATCTGCACTGTCACGTCTATCCATACGGTTCGGCTATCGGCATTCCCGCCGACGAGCTCGTGCAATTCCAGGGCACCACGACCGTCGTGTCGGCAGGTGATGCCGGCGTCAACAATCTGGCGGCCTTGCGCCGCTTCATCGTGGCGCAGACCCGAGCCCGGATGTACGCCTTCCTCCACATCGCAAATAACGGCCTCTCCGCAGCCCCCGTGTCAGAGCTGTACAACATCGACAACGCGCAAACCGAGGCCTGCGCGATGGCCCTTGCCGAGAATGCAGACTTCCTGCTCGGGGTCAAGGTACGCATGTCCGAGAACGTCATCTTCAAATACGGGCTCGAGCCCCTCAAACGCGGCATCCAGGCCTGCGAAAAGTGCGGCTGGCCGGCGAAGATGATGGTGCATATCGGCGGGGTCGAGACCAAGGAGTTGATGTCGCAAATTCTCGACTTGCTTCGCTCGGGCGACGTGCTGACCCACGCCTATTCAGGCGCCCCGAACATGTCCAACGTCTTCACGAATATCGTTCAAGATGGCAACCTGCTGCCTGCGGCCCTGGCGGCCAAGCAGCGCGGTGTCATCTTCGATGTCGGTCATGGCGGTGGCAGCTTCGATTTCACGGTGGCTGAAGTGGCGATCCCGGGCGGATGCACGCCGGACACCATCTCCTCCGACATCCACGTCTTCTCCGGCAATTCGCCGGGCATCCCTTTCCTGCCGAATGTCATGAGCAAGTTCATGGCGCTTGGCTTCACGCTCGAGCAGGTGGTTGCCATGGCCACGACTTCTCCGGCGAAGGTCATCAATCGTGCGCCGATGATTGGCACCCTGCAGGTTGGAGCGCCCGGAGACGTCAGCGTCATGGAACTAGTGGAGGGACCGGTCAGCTTTCTCGATACCCGCAACAACAAGAGGGACGGGAGGGCCTATCTCAAGCCGATCCAGACCGTTATCAACGGTGTGCCGTTCGGCCGGCCTTATCAGGCTCCGTTTGCAGTGAGATAGGGGATTGGTCAGCAATCTCAGCTCTTGGAACCGTTTGAACTAGTGCCTCCGAGTGAGCTATCGATGCATTAAGGTTGCGGGATCGCCTCGGCAAGGCGTCATTATTCTCTAGCCCTGTTGCGCTGCATGGGTCTGCTTCTGGGCCGCATGAGACTTGTCGCTCGCGTGCCGATTTCCGCTGTTGACCGATACTGTTGAAAAAGTCGAAAGTAGAGAGACAGCAAAAATCTCGCTCGGATCAGCTCTAGTCGAGTCTTGGCAATAAAGGCCGTTGCCACG
The DNA here is from genome assembly GCF_028128855.1 of Bradyrhizobium sp. CCBAU 11430. NCBI lineage: Bacteria > Pseudomonadati > Pseudomonadota > Alphaproteobacteria > Hyphomicrobiales > Nitrobacteraceae > Bradyrhizobium > Bradyrhizobium sp. CCBAU 11430. The sequence continues at coordinate 75,046 of NZ_LBJV01000061.1, read as the reverse complement.
AGACTAGGCCGTGTACCTATAAATGCAGCGGCATAATATGGCGAGGGCAATGTCCGCGATCCTCCGACAGCGGCTAAGTTCGTGCGGCAGCGCAATATGTCCCGATGAGGGAAGGCCCGTGTTAGCTGATCATGCCTTCGTCCGTCGAATCGCCGTCGGTGGGCGCTTGTAGACCTCCGCAAATACTGTGTTGAAACGCCGTAGGCTGCGGAATCCCGATCTAAGTGCAATCTCGGTCATCGGAAGCTTCGTCTCATCCAAGAGACGCTTCGCCCGTTGAATACGCCCCGTTCGCGCGACTTGGGCGGGACTTGCGCCGACATATTTGTTGAACAGCCGCGATAGATGCCTTGGTCCGATGCCGAGACGTTCCGCCAGTGCTTCGACCCTGGCATCATCCAGTGCGCCACCGCTAATCAAACGTAGGGCACGCTCAACTGTCGTCCGTGAGCCTTTCCAAGCTGGAGAGAACGGCGCGGTTTCGGGACGGCATCTGAGGCACGGTCGATATCCCTCCTGCTCTGCTGCAGCGGCCGAAAGATAAAACGTCACGTTATTCGCCTTGGCGGGTCGCACGGGGCACACGGGTCGGCAATAGATCCTCGTTGTTCTGACGCCCGAGAAGAACAAACCGTCATAGCGCGGGTCGCGGTTCACTCGCGCCTGTTCGCATGCGGCAGCATCGAGTGTCTCGATGTCTGTTAAGACCGACGACGGAGTCCGATTCCGGCGAGCCATAACACGCTCCGATTGCTACCACGCCATCAACCTATCAGCATGAATGAGCGAGACAATGGGTGACGAAAAGCGTTTCGTTGGTTGGTCGGTGGCATGGGCTGCCTTTACCTTGGCGGTGTTTGCCTGGGGCATCGGTTTCTATGGTCCTTCGGTCTTCCTTCAGACTCTGCACGCTTCGCGCGGATGGCCCATATCAGAAATTTCGGCTGCCATTACCTTCCACTTCCTGCTCAGTGCGCTCCTCGTCGCGCATCTGCCCGAAATCCATCGCAAGATTGGTATTGCCGGAACCACACTGGGCGGTGCACTTCTGATGGCCATCGGGTTGATCGGATGGTCCGTTTCGTGGGAGCCGTGGCAACTCTTCTTGGCGGCTATTCCGAGTGCGGGAGGTTGGGCCGCGACCAGCGGTGCAGCCTTGAACGCAATAGTCGCCAGATGGTTCGACCGCGATCGTCCGAAAGCAATGAGTCTGGCATTCAATGGCGCAAGTGTCGGGGGAGTTCTGTTCGTGCCGTTGTGGCTCTTCTTGATCGATCAATTCGGCTTCCAGAACGCTGCGCAGGCGATCTCCATTGTTGCTATCGGTGTGATTGGGGGGCTTTCTGTCCGTTACTTCAAGCTGACTCCAACGAGCCTTGGCCTCGGCCCGGATGGCAACGGAGTGCCTACACTTGTCGCGAAACCGGGGCCGAGACTATCTCGCTCCGAGATTATTCGGATACCAGGATTTATCACGCTTTCGGCAGCGTTTGCTCTTGGCTTGTTTGCGCAGATCGGCCTCCTGTCACACTTGATAGCCCGGCTCACACCCGATCTTGGTGCGGCAACTGCAGGCTTGCTTCTCAGCTTAGCGACGGTATGCGCAGTAATCGGACGGAGCCTGACAGGTTGGTGGATCGGAGATCACGACCGGCGGATCGCTGCAGCCATCAACTTCGCTATCCAGACCATAGGAGTTCTGCTGCTCATCCTTGGCAATGGATGGATCGTACTGACATTTGGTTGCGTTGTCTTCGGCCTGGGGATCGGGAATCTCACGACTCTGCCGCCATTGATCGCGCAGAAAGAGTTCAATCGCCAGGACGTCTTGGCTGTGGTTGCCCTGATCGTCGCGATCAATCAAGCAGTTTTTGCATTTGCGCCAGCCATTATTGGAGCCTTCCACGATGCGACTTCAGGCTATGGTCTGGCGTTCGGGATTGTCGCTTGCATCCAGCTTTTGGCTGCAATGGTTGTTCTCCTTGGCCGCGAGCGCGTCCTTCCGTCCAGGAAGTCCGCTTAGGTTGTTTGACCGGTTCACCATGCATCGTTGGCTGGTTGCTGTCCGCTCGTAAGTGCCGTACCAGGCCGACCAACGACATTGCTTTCGGCCAGACTCCCGTGATTCAACCTCCCGAACTGGGAGCTCGAATCATGCGCTACGAACTCGCAGATTATGAATGGACTGCGATCAAGCCAATGCTGCCGAACAAGGCGCGTGGCGTTCCCCGGGTAAACGACCGGCGGGTTCTCAATGGAATTTTCTGGATCTTGCGATCCGGAGCACCCTGGCGTGATCTGCCCGAGGCGTTTGGTCCGTACACTACTTGCTACAACCGCTTCGTTAGGTGGCGGCGGGCTGGTGTCTGGGGCCGCATCATAGACGCACTTGCCGCTGCCCACGATGCCGCTGTCCAGATGATCGACACCTCGATTGTCCGCGTGCATCAGCATGGAGCCTGCGTCACAAGGAACCAGCGCCAGGCGATGGGAAGGTCGCGCGGCGGGCTGACCAGCAAGATTCATGCGGTCGTCGATAGCAACGGTCTGCCGGTACGGCTGGCGCTGAGCCCTGGTGAGGCCCACGACGTTCGACTCGCCGGAAAGCTGCTGTCTCGACTGAAATCGGGGTCAATGCTGCTTGCTGACCGTGGCTACGACGCAGACTGGATCAGGGAGCTTGCCACGAGGAAGGGCGCGTGGGCCAACATCCCGCCCAAAAGCAATCGCAGCGATCCGATCTGCTTCAGCCCCTATCTCTACCGCGCTCGCAACCAGGTCGAGCGGTTCTTCAACAAGATCAAACAATGTCGCCGTGTGGCGACACGCTACGATAGGCTTGCCGCCAACTACCTTGCCTTCGTTCAACTTGCATCAATCAGGCTGTGGCTGCGCCTTAATGAGTCCACGTCCTAGGAAAACACACAGCGATCCCGCAAGGAATGACGTGGTCCCTCGCGTCAGACGGCGTCGAGCGCACCAGCAGCCTTTAGAAATTTGGGATGCGCGCCACAGAGGACTTTTTCAACAGTATCGACCCGAAACAGACTTGTAGGGATGCATAAAATTATTGCGTTCTGCTATGCGACAGGTTGATGTTTTACGGTTATTCAATCGCGGCATAAGGTGCTTAAGCGGTCGGGCGGAGGAGACCTATGGCAGTATCGCGAATAGTCCGCGCATACTCCGAGTTGGTCAATCAGTGGCAGTTGATCGTCGAGCGACCAATCTCGAAAGAGGCCAAGCATGAAGAGTGCATGTCGCTGCTGCGCGAGTTCATCGAAGGACTTGCTTGGACCCGCATACGCGGGCTTGATAGGCCGCTTCGGTTCTATGCCGACATGTTGATATTAGAGGGTCTTCTTCGGCCAACTTTCGCAACGGACGAACTGGGCGAGGTCGCAATCCGGCCAGGCTATTTTCTGGTAAAGGACTGGTTGGACGAGCATCGCAGGCGATAGGCCACCTCGATTGGCTTCCCACCGCGGATTTGCTGGTATGTCCGGAATTGGCCCGTGGCTGACCTCCCCTTTCGGTTTCGCAGGGTCCGCCTTCAGGGCTGAGCGGAAAGTCATCGTGGAGACGCCGAGGGAAGCCTTTGACGTTTAGCAGTCGTAGCAGGCGAGGAGACACGGCGTCCGAACACCGGCCGCCACCCTCGTTCAACCAAGCCTCGCCTTGCAGCAGCGTCGTTCCGACACCATAGTCGCAGGATTGCAACTTTTTCCCGGTTGGACTGTTGGGGTCATACCCGGTCGCGACGGTTGCGCCGGCTACAGGGAGGCACAATACATGAAATGGATTTGCAGGCTTAGCTATCTGACGTGCGCTGTTGCCATAGCTTCTACAACGTCCGTCTCGGCCATGCCTGTTGCAACTTCGAATGCAATTGGTGGACCTGCCTCGACCGCGATCGAAGTCAAAGGTGGCCACGGTCATGGCGGCGGCCACGGATGGGGGCACCGCGGTAGCCGCGGCCATCATTACGGGTGGGGAAGGGGCCGTGGCCATCACTATGGCTGGAGCCGCCACCGTCATTGGTGAATCATAACCAGGGCCGCTCAATCGCGGCCCTTTTTATTTCGTGGGCCAGACGGCGAAGCGTTCTCTGGCCCTGACGTTCCTCGCGACAGCGTCTTCTTACGCCGGCGTCTTCTCCGCGGATATCCGGCAAGCAGCTTTACCGCTATCGCTGAGCACTCCCCTTCCCTTAAGCAAAACCGTTTTGTCGCCAGGCAGGCTGCCAAGCGATGCGAGGAACGATTCAAGAAAGGGTGAGTTCGATTCTCAAATTCAAGAAAACAAATTCAAGAGATATGAAGAGGTAACCCGATGACACGATCCGTGGAGGAGTTGAGACGCGAGTCCGAGCGCAGCCGCGCGGAGCTGGCCGCGACGGTGGGGCGATTGAGGGAGCAGATATCGGACACCGCCGATGACATTCGCCACAAGATCTCGCCGCAGCACATCAAGTCCGAAGTTACCGAATACGTCAGCCATAAGACCCAGAGTTGGGTTGACGGGCTCAAGCAACAGATCATGGACAATCCGATGCGCGCAGTGGCTGCGGGCGGCGCAATCGGTATCCCGCTGCTCCGCTTGGTGCGAGGCACGCCGCTGCCACTTCTCATGATCGGCGCCGGACTGGCCCTGACGTCGAAGACGGTGCGGGATCGCGCTGCAGACGTCACCAGCCCGGTCATGGACAAAGCGGAACACATGCTTGGGGACGTGACGGAGGGCGCCCGAGCCGTACAGGGTGACGCTAAGGAGACGCTGTCGTCCGCCCAAAGCCGAGCCGCCGGGATGGCTGCTGACGTGCAGGACAAGGCCGCTGGTCTCGCCTCTGACCTGCGGGCGAGCGCAGCGCAGGCTGCCAGCTTCGCAAGTGAAAAGCTGAAGAGCGGCATGGACGCCGCCAAGGATGCCGCTGCGAACGCGCCTGAGCAGGCCCGACAGACCATCGGCGACAATGCCGCCCTGATTGGGGGCTTGGGCATCGCGATCGGCGCCATCATTGCTGCCGCTCTTCCTGAGACCAAGGCTGAAGCCAAGGTGATGGGCCGGGCAAGCGACGGAGTGAAGCAGGCTGCGGCCGCTGCAGCGCAATCCGGATTCGGGGCGGCGAAAGATGCGGCTACATCCGCAGCCGACGCTGCGACGCAAAAGGTCGCCGAAGCCGATCTTGGCAGCCATACCAGCCGTATGACGCGGAACATGGCGGACACATTGAAGGAGGCAGCCGAAGACGTGGTCAAAGCTGCCTTTAGCCCCTCTCAAACCAACACTTGAAGGAATACCATCATGAGCGATTTGGACCCACACAACGTCACCCAATTCGGAAAGAACCAGGACAAGGGCGCCGCGAAGGACTTGAAAGAACAGCTTGGTGAGGTCGGAGCGGAGATGAAGCAGCGCGCCGGCGATGCTTTCCAGGCATCGGCCGGTCTTGCACAGGATAAGTTCGGCGAGGCCGCGGATGCAGCGAAGGGCGTCGCAGACGGGGCCGTTGACCAGATCCAGAGCCAGGCCCGCGAGCAGCAGCGGTCCGGCGCCGAATTCATCGAGCGCCTGGCGGGCAACATTCGCGAAGCCGGCCGCGCGTTTGAGGCAGACGTGCCTTTCGCGGCCCGGGGGATCGATTCCGCCGCCGACTATGTCGAGGACGCTGCGCAGAAGATCCGGGAAGGGAGCTTCAGAGATCTCCTCCAGGGTGCGACCGATTTTGCCAAGCGTCAGCCCGCCGCCTTTCTCGGGATATCGGTGCTGGCAGGGTTCGCGGCCGTCCGCTTCCTCAAGGCATCGGGCGAGCGCTCGTCATCCTCTCAGCAGCGCGACACGACAGAGAGATCTTCGTCGTCGCAACACGGTCAGAGGCCGGGCGGTTCGTTCTCGGCGGGACAACAAACCTGGTCTCAGGGCTCTATGCAGCGTAGTTCTGATACGAAACAAACCTCGTCGGCACAGGGCAGCAACGTACCATGAGCATCGAGCGCAATATCAAAACCAGCCAGGGCGAATTCAGGGCTGTCTCGACGCTGCTCGGCGACGCCCTGTCGCAGTTCGCCAAGCTCTTCCAGAATGAAATGGACCTGGCAAAGGCGGAGCTCGGCGAGAAGCTTCAGAAGATCGGTGGGGCGTTAGGCCTGATTGTAGGTGGCGCCGTTCTGGTGATCCCGGCGATCATCATGGTGCTGTTCGCCTTGTCCGCCGCGTTGATCTCGGCCGGATGGTCGCCGGCTGTCTCCTATCTGACCTCGGCAGTAATTGCGGGGGTCATCGCCGCCGTACTGGTTGCTATCGGCGTCAACCGGCTCGATGCGCGTCAGCTGACCCCTCGGGAAACGATCAGCCAGCTCGAAAAGGATAAGGATACGGTGAAGGGGATGGTGCGATGAGCAGCGCAAAGAGCAGCTTTATAGACAGTTTGGTGACCGCCGCCCGGGAAAACCCGCTCGCCGCCGCGCTGATCGGAGGCGGAGCGCTCTGGTTGCTCGCGGGCGACCAGAGGCTGAAGAGTGCGGCGCGATCGGCGACGGAGGCCGTTGCATCCGCCGCCGATGCTGGGACGAGTGGTCTCAGGTCGGCGGCATCCGCGGTCAAGCAGACCGTGGCGCCTCCGACCGCACCTGAGATGGACGACCAAGGGTCGATGGGCGCCGGAGACACGTTTCAGGGCGCGACCGCTGCCGCTTCCGATGCGATGGCGGGAGCTGCCGACAGCGTGCGCGACCGCTTCGACGAGGGAGTCGCCTTTGCACGGGAGCAATTCAACAAACTCGGCAGTTCGTTTCCCGACAGACCGACCGTCAACAGCGCGAAATCGTCACTTACGGATGTGCTCGAGCGGCAACCTCTCGTTCTCGGGGTCGTGGGTATCGCGATCGGTGCAGCGGTTGCAGGCTCGTTTCGCGCGTCCGATATCGAGAACAAGTACGTCGGCGACGTCAGCGACGATGTGAAGGCGGATTTGAATCGACGCGCCGGTGCCGTCTCGCAAGCTCTGAGGGAAGCTTCGGACACCGTCGTCGCGGAGATAAGCGACACCGGTGCCGAACTTGTGGACCGCCTCAAGCAAACTGGCTCTGATGTTGCCGCCGCTGCGCGTGCGGAGGTGAAGTCCCCTTCATAAGTGATATCGCAGGAGCCCGATGGCGACCGCGCGCTCCTGCGATCCGAGATGGTCGCTCAGCAAAAAGCCTGAATTGATGCTCTTCAAATCGCGCGCCTTTGTCGGCCGGCGAAGAGGCCATACACAAAGAGCACGATGATGGCGCCGACCACGGCACCAACGAGTCCGGCACCCTCTCCTGGACGGTACCAGCCAAGAGCTTGGCCGAGATAGGTTGCAACGAAGGCGCCGACAATGCCGAGAATGGTGGTGAGAATGAACCCTGATGGTTCGTTGTCACCCGGCATGATAAATTTTGCGATCACGCCTGCGATAAAGCCGATGATGATCGTCCAAATAATTCTCCTTCGAATAAACGACCCGTTCAACTGCTATTAGGCTGGTAGACGCCCCTCAGGCGTATACTTGTCGATCGCCTGGGGCAGCTCACGCGATAACCTTGCGAGAATTTCTTCTTGAGAGAGCCCGGTCTCCTTCTCGAGCTTGTCCAAGACGTCGTGCCCGATTGCTTCCCGGAGCTGCGGAGGCGAGATTTCCTTGTTCGGCCCAGAACTGACCCAAGACTTGGCCGTGTCTCCATGGCCGTTCTGGTTGAATTTCTCCAGGAGTTCGCCAATTCCTCCTTGCAGCAGGCCCCCAACGCCTGCGCCGCTCAACATACCTGTAAGATTTCCGAGAAGGCCGCCGAGCGGCTGCTGGGGGTTGGCTGGCTCCAGCGATCCGGCGCCCGGCCCTCTAAGCAATTCCGCGAGCTTGTCTCGATTTTGATACCCGGCGATCGCCAGCATTCCGAGAAGTGCGGTCATGGAGGGCATTCCGCGGCTCATCTTAGGACTCCTCAACAGGTTAAACACTCGAACTCGGGGAAGACAGCTGAGTTCCTAACGCCCGGCAGACAGGACGATGGACGCGGGCTCCCTTGGCACTCGGCGCGCCTCGCTTCTGGCCATCACCCGCTGCGTATCCCAAACGATGACTGCGCAGTCGGAACGTTTAGAAGAACGGCGGGTTCGGCTTAGCGCCGCGCCGCTTTCGGGGCGCTTGCCTTATAGGGCCGCCATGTCTAATGCGGATCGCTCCTCGTCCTGGGAAGATGAAAATGTCCCAGCCGCCGCCAGTCCGGCCTCGACCATCTTATCGCTGCAGATTGGCGTCGTCATCGTAGCTGCGCTCTATTTCGCAAGGGAAGTGCTTGTACCGATCACTGTCGCGGTTCTTCTATCATTCGTCCTCTCTCCACTGGTGAACTTCCTTCGACGGTTGCGGTTTGGCCGTTCCAGCTGCTGGGCGAGCAACTGGACGATGCGTGACCCCAATCCGCCGGGCTCTGCCCCCTCGGGCAGCGAACGAGACCGCAATGTGGCCGGGCCTGTCGCCGGGAAAAGCGTACTTCAGCGAGTTCGTGACAAGCTCGTTCGTGATCATGCCGATCGCGAGCGCATGGCTGCTGGCCAGGTCGATGTCCTCGCAGACCACCTGAAATGCAATCGGCCCGGGAGGCGCCAAAGACTGGAAGACCTTCTCCACGACGTTGTTCAAAAAGAAGCGCATGTTCACGGAGCTCGAATCCCGCTTTGGCGAGAGATGGTCGTAGGCCTCCGCCATCACCTGCAGGCGACGCGCGGTGGCCTCCAGCGCGGCCGCGACTTCCGAACCGCCATGTCTCGCCTCCAGCCTAATCATACCGCCAAGGATGCGAGGTTGTTCTTCGTCCGGTGAGCCATCTCCTGCAGCAGCAGGGCCTTCGTCTTGTCCGCCAAAACCACCCGCCCCAGCTCGGAGCGTTGGAATTCGGCGACGGCGGCCGTTCCGGCTGCGGTGATGGCGAAGAGAGCGTTAGTCGCCAAGTAGTCCATGCCGTTGTTGCCGGCATAGCCGACGTAGGCACCGACGGCGACCGCGATGATGACTGCGAAAATTCCAGAGCCGCGGTCGAAGACCAGGCCCGAGAGAAACACACCGGGAAGCAGCAGGAAATATCCCGGCGAACCCGTCTGCATCTGCAGTGCCATCTGCAGGACGGCGCAGCCCAGCATGATGCACGTCGAAATGGCGTACCTGGCTACTGTCGGAAGCCCATGCTCCAGGACGAGAGGGAAGAGCCTGTTCATGGACCGAGAACCGCCAGCCACGCATGCCCGTTCCTCACTACGGCGCGTCGGCTCCAGGCCACGGGACCAGCTCTCTCGCAAGCTGCATCAGAGCCGGGAACGACCGCAACGTTGCGCCGTTCGAATGTGAGACACTAAATCCACAAGAGCCACCAGTGAGCGTACTTCTCGTCGAAGACGATCCTCTGATCCGCGAATTCGTCGTCGATGCCCTGCGCGAGGCCGGCTATCACGTGATCCATGCGAGCACGGGAGAGGAAGCGCTCGCTTGGTGCGACCGCCGCGTCGCGGATGTGCTGATCACCGACGTGAGGCTACCCGGACAGGTCGACGGGTGGCAGATCGCGGAACGCTGTCGGGAGCAGTACCCGAATTTGCCGGTCGTCTACGCGACCGGCTTCTCGCCGGTCCCGCCTCGCCCGGTCCAAGGCAGCCGTATCGTGAGAAAGCCCTTCCACCCGGACGAGATCGTGCGGGTGGTCAAGGAATTCGACCGAGTGAGGGGTGCGCCGCCGGGTTAGCGATCAACCGGCGGACCTTCGGAATTTCAGCGGGGTTGGACGCGGAAGGTTCAAACTTCCTTCACGCAGGAACGAAGGCTCCAGTGCCAAGTTTTCCCAATGCCCCTGCCCCAGGGGCGAACCCCGTACTGGCCCCAGCTCATAGCCCCCTAGCCCCCAGAGCTGGGGCCTTCTCTGTACGGGTCTTTCAGAAAAGCTCTAGAGAAATCGCTCGAGACTATTCGCCGGCCGCGGGAGCGGCGGAATCCTGGGCGCCGAGCAGCTTCAGCGCCGTCTCGATTTTCGAAAGCACCGCCTGGATCTCGGCCCGCTCGTTCGGACCCGGATCGGTCTCGAGACGAGCGAGCAATTGCTCTTTCTGAGCTAGGAGCTTCGCAACAGCCGACATCTCATCATCCCCACAGGAAATCGACCGAGAAAGGGCCGCTCGAGAGCGGCCCTTTCGTAGTTCACCAGCTTCGGGTGCCGAAGCTGAAACCGATGCTCGGCCCGCCGCCGTAGTAGCCGTAGCCGCGATCGTAGTAGCCGGGACCGCCGTAGTAGCCGTAGCTCCGGCGGACCACATACCCGTCGTCCCCGCCGTAGTAGCGCTGGACGTAGCGCGGGCCGCGGGTCCGGTAGCAGCGACCGTACTCGTCACAGACGAGCCGGACCTGCTCGGTGCCGCCAAGCTCGGCCGATGCGATGGCCGCAGGTGCGAGCGGGGCGGCATTCGCCGACGCCGCCATCAGGGTCGCCGTGAGCGCTCCCAACACGATAGTCTTCATGGTTCTTCTCCTCCGTTGCGAGATCAATCGATCTCTTCGATGACGCGACGCTCATGGGGTTCGACGATGTAGGTGCGGCTGTCCCGGTTGATGTACCGGTACTCGCGAAGGGTCGGAGCATCCCGATAGACCTCTTCAGGGAACGCCTCGATCTCCACGCCTTCCGGCACGCGCTCGCCGGTCCGGAGCTCGGTCCGGACCGAGCTGCCGGTGGTCACCCGCTTCTCGCGCTCGACCGGGCGCGCCTTCGCGTGCTTGCGGGCGACCTCGCGATCGCGGTCGCTGAACGTCACCTTGCGCTGCTCGGTGCGCGCCGGCGCCGACGCGGTCGAACGGCCCGAGTACGGCAGGACGGTCACGATCTTGTAGGTCGATGGTTCGATGATCACGATCTCATCCTTCACCAGGACGAAGTTGTAGCCCCGATACTGCGGCACGATCTCGACGACCTCGGCCGGCAGCGGCTGCAGCCGGACGTCGCGCGGGACGACGGTGCCCACCGACAGGGAGAAGTTCACGTTGGTGAGAGGCTGCACGTTCAGGTGCGAGATTGACGTGCTGATGCGGGTCCGCTGCTGGTCGTTGATGTTCACCGACGCATTCACGTTGGTGTTCGACGAACGATCCGCCGTGTTCTGCTGATTGTTCGGCTGCTGCGCGGTTTTGGTCGAGCCGCTACCCGGGGGCGACTGCGCCTGGTTAGTGCCGGAAGCCGGCGGATTGGCGCTCTGCGTCGTGCTAGACGGCGAGTTGGTCTGCGCCTGGTTGGACGGCGTCGTGGACTGGTTCGTCGGCTGATTGGTCTGCGCCTGGTTCGTCGAGTTGCCCGAGGCGGGCGCCTGGGTGGTGTTGGTGCCTGACCCGGAATTGGACGGCGGGCTACCAGCGGTCTGGTTGGTCGATGATGGCGACTGGCTCTGAGCCGAGTTGCTCGAGGGAGTGGTCTGAGCCGAGCCCGATGAATTCGAGGGTGTCGACGTCGGAGAGGACGGCGTCGCCGTGGAGTCCTTTTGCTGCGTTGCGGACGGAGTGGAGCTCGACGTGCTCGGAGATGATTGCGCGAATGCCGAAGTCGCGATGGCGACGGCAGCGGTCGTTGCCAAGAATAAACGCTTGTTCATCTCTGAAACCTCCTAAAAGCAGACGTCGGTTAACCCGAAGGGCCGGTCTCGGTTCCGTTTCGGGAAAATTCGGCAATTTCTTCCGCAGGCCGGATAATTCGTGCTGTAGCGAAATGGCACGACGGGTTAGTGGGGCGGGAACAACCGGAACTTCGACGAAGAATCTCCGTTGGCAGTGACTACCTGCGAACACTGAGGAGGACATCATGAAGAAGCTGATCGTGTGCGGCGCGCTCGCCGCTTTCGCCCTCGGCACCCAGGCCGCCAGCGCCGCCGAGTTCTACATCGTGCGCGATGCGACCACCAAGAAGTGCACTGTTGTCGACAGCAAGCCGACCACGACCACCACCACGGTTGTCGGCAATGGCGTCTACAAGACCAAGGTCGAGGCCGAGTCGGCTGTCAAGACCACCAAGGTCTGCACCGAGCAGTAAGCGACCATTCGCGGGCCGACAGGCCCGCGAACTACTGACAGCAATTGGAGGAGAAAATGCCCGTTTTGATTCTTTGGGCCGTTCCCGCCGTTCTCGTTGTTGGCGGCGTCGGCTATTTCCTGGTTCATATGCACTAAACTACTAGCTTTCGCACCAACGGCCCGTCCGTCTCCCCGGACGGGCCGTTTCTGTTTGGCGGGCGTGATCGAACCTCAAAGAAAAAGGGGCCTCCGATGGGGGCCCCTCAATCCGAGAATGCTTGGTCCCTCAGTTGTAGTCCGAATACTTGAACTGCGGCAGCGCCTTCAGCTGCTCCTTGTTGCCGCTCATCACCGCGTGGTCCGGGACCCAATCGTTCGTGTTGCGGTTTGTCGTGCTAGTCGAAGCCGCGCCGGTGGTCGTCGTCTCGCGCGTAGTGGTCGAGTTGCCGGTCGAGCTGGTCCGAACCGGCTCTTCGACGAATTTCAGCTTGTCCATCGAGACCGCGATGTCGTGCTCGCCCATCCCGAGGAAACCGCCGATACCGATCACCACAGCATTGATCTTGCCGCTCTTGTCGACCAGCAGTTCGTTGATGTCGCCCAGCTTCTCGTTGGCCTCGTTATAGACGTTCAGGCCCATGAGCTTCGAAGCGCGCCAATTGTCCTTCAGCATCATCTTGTCGGCGGGTTGTGCGGTGGCCGCCGGCGCGGCGCGGTCGGCCGGCTGAGCGGATTGCGCGAACGCGGCGCCGCCGATCACGGCAGTGCTCAGCAGAGCGACGGCAAGAAAGCTTTTCATCGAATTTTCTCCTCCAGGTGACGCACCCGTTCGGATGCCCGCCCCAACGCGTATGATTGCCGCTTGTTCCCAGATCGGAACGTGCGACGATCTCTTCGATCCTGCGCGCTCGGATGCGCCTCAGGCGAGACAGCCTCCGCGAGCGACCAGCTCGCGATAGCTTTCTTCGTAGCGGCGGGCCATACGGTCGGCTGCAAATCGCTCTTCGAAACGGGCGCGGATCCTACTCCGATCCAGCAGGCCCGCTTTCCCGACCGCCTCGATCGCCTGCTCCTCGCCATTGACTATGAAGCCGGTGACGCCGTCCTCGACCACTTCCGGCACCGATCCGGAGCGGTACGCGATCACAGGCGTACCGCAAGCCATCGCTTCGATCATGACGAGACCGAACGGCTCCGGCCAATCGATCGGAAACAGGAGCGCGGCAGCCCCCGCGAGGAAAGGCTCCTTGCGGGCTTCGTCCACCTCGCCGACGAGCTTGATCTCCTTGCCGTCTATCTCCGGCTCCAGCTTCTTTTTGAAATACGCCGTCTCCGCCCGGGGTATCTTAGCCGCAATCCGCAGCGGCATCCCGACGGCGCGTGCGATGCGTATCGCATCTTCGGGCCCCTTTTCCGCCGTGAGCCGTCCGAGAAACGCAAGATACGAACCGCTTTCGAACGACGGTCGAAACTGGTCCTTGGGAAGCCCATGGGGGATCGTCGCGATCCAGTTCGCATCCGGAAGCGGACGGCGCTGGTTGTCGGAGATGGAGACGAAGGGGGCCTCCGGAAAAGCGCCGATCACGTCCGCCAGGCCGGGAAGGTCGAGGCGTCCGTGCATGGTCGTCAGAAACGGCACTCCCGTGCGTCTCAGGACCGGCAGCGGCAACCAGTCGATATGGGAGTGGATGACGTCGAAGTCGCGCGCGCGCTCGGCTATCGCCTCGATGAGCAGCGCGCAGGCGGCGTTCGGATCGGCGCCCCGCCGCCCCAGGCGCAGCGCGCGCGGCCATACGGGGTGGAGCTTGGCTTTTGTGCTGGAATCTCCGCTCGCGAACAGGGTGACGTCGTGACCGAGATCGATCAGTTCGTCCACCAGCCAGGCGATCACCCGTTCGGTGCCGCCGTACAGCTTCGGAGGAACGCTCTCGGCCAAAGGGGCAAGCTGGGCGATCCGCATCGAGCTAGGCCCCGAATGCGCTGCGCAAGCCAACCACAAGGACTGCGGAAATGAGAAAGGAAATCGCGAGCAGCGTCCAACTGGGCCGTGTGCTTCCGTTGGCAACGCGCGCGACAAGTATTTTCATGCACGTCAACATTCGTCTTTGGGGAGCCGGTGTAGGTAGTAGGCTATTCCGAAGGTCGCGAGGTCTTCGGTGTCGCTCTGTCGCGCTTCCCATCTCCGATGCAGGTAGCGCTCCATAAGGCAGCGTCGGCCATCATGAGCGTCGACGTCGGGGTGCCGTGCCCGATACGCCGTCCAGGCGGTCTCCGTGGCATTTTTCAAGACGACTTCGTCGACCATCTGCATGCTCCCGGCGACCGATCCGATCGCTGGCAACTCGTCAGGGTCAGCAAAAGTTTCCAGTTTTTCCCGGTTACCCTCGCGAACCGGACAAGCGCGCGTTCAGCAAGCTTTTGCGCGGGCCCGCTCACGTGCCGCACGACGGCGCTGCAGCCGCTGGCTTCGGCCAGCGGCGAGAGGTGGGGACGCCGCTGGACTTGAAGCCGGCGGATCAACGGCGGGCGCCGGGCTCTCTGTCCTCGGCTCGGCAGGCTTGGCTTCCATGAGCTCGAGCACGGATCGGCCCTTCTCCGTTATTCGCCATCCGCCATTCAGACGCTCGACCAGTCCTTGCGAGAAGATGTCGAGCTCCGGCACGCGAGCGGCCAAGCGCTTGGTGCGGTCCGCCCAGTCACGCCCGCTCGTCGCCAGGATCGCCATGTCGCGTTTGAGGTCCGCCATGACGGCGAATCCATCGGGATAGCTCACCAGGATCTTGAGCACGGTGACCTGGAAGTTCACCCCGCCTTCTCCTATCGTCCCGTCGTCGGCGCGTCGTGGAGTGCCTCGCGTCCGACCTGCTTCAGCCTCTCGGGCGAGGTGTCGCCGTCGGTGGCCGCTTCCAGCATTCTCGAGGCAACATGGGTGCGTGCCGCGGTTTCGTGGCGCGAGACGTCCTCGCAGACCTCGTCGAAGACGGCGCGCAAGAGCGCGGTCGTGGCCGGATCGAACATGGGAACCCCCAACGCGAGAAGAGTTAGTCTACTCGGAAACGCTGTACGGTGAACTCAACAAAGTTAACGCGGTCACATCAAGCGAAAGGCCGTCGAGAGCTTCCGCGACGCAACATGAAGAGAACCCAACCGGGACTTGCTGTTGTGGTCCAAGCTCGATCCTCTCGAGCGAAGCTGCCCAGGCGCCGATGTCGGCTCGCCGCCGGGCGAGCGAAACCATTGCCATTTTTTCCCGTTGTCGGTGGGGCGCACGAACAACTTGAAAGGATGCTCAATGAAGAAGATTGCAATGTCGGCGCTGATGGTCGGCGCCCTTGGTCTCGCCTCGGTAGCCACCACGGCCCCTGCCGAAGCTCACTGGCGAGGCGGCTGGGGCCCGGGCATCGCTGGCGGCCTCGTCGCGGGTGCCGTGATCGGCGGCCTCGCCTCTTCGGCATATGGGTGGGGACCGGGTTATGGCTACTACGGGGGCCCTGGCTACTATGGGGCTGGCTACTATGGCGGTCCCTACGCCTACGACTACGGATACGACGAGCCCTATCGTTGGGGCGGCGGCTACACCACGACCTACTACACTGCGCCGGTGTCCTACGGTCATCGCTATCGCCGCGTCGTTCGCCCTGCCTACGCCTACTATCGTGGGTCCTATCCGGTCGTTCGTCATCACTGGCATCGGCACCACCGCCACTGGTGAGTGCGGGCGCACGTGAAAGCGACGAAGGCCGCACCCCGAGGGAGCGGCCTTTTTCCTTAACCCCAGTCACGCTTCCGCTCACCACCATCTGCCGGCAAACGGATCAGTCCGCTCGAAGGCGAGACGCTTGTCTGATGTTCGCTTCTGCAGCTTTGCCGATCGCTTCGGATGTGTGAGGACCGCCGCAGCGCGGGCCGGCGCTTCCTTTCGGGTCTCGCCGGAGGGTGCTGCGGGCACGGCGGCCATGGCTTCTCGCAGCGGCTCTTCCGGGACCGGGTCGGCCTGCGCGAGAATCGGCGCTTCGGCCCGCTGGCTGGTGTCGAAGACAATCTTCTCCGGGATGCTCCTCGCCGATTTTATGCGGATGATGGTCCTGTCGGGGTCGGCCAGGGCGGCGGCTTCGACCGGTGCGGGCAGGTACCGATCCGCAGCGAAAAGCAGCGCCAGCAAGAACCCGCCGACGAAGACGAAATAGCGCAGAATCGGCATGTACGGCCGCTCGCAAATGAAATCAGGGGATCGGCCGGGCCGGATGGGTGGCGGGCCGCTGCGATCAGCGACCCGCCGGGAAACTCAGTCGATCTCCTGGACGACCGTGCGGGTCGACGGATCGACCAGCATTACGCGCTCGCCCGAGTAGACATAGCGGTACTTGGTAAGCGAAGGACCCCAGTCGGCAGGCACCGCCTCGAGCTCGACTTCACGCGGCACAGGCTGGCCGACCACGATCTTCTGCTGCACCGGACGAACCTTATGCTCGGTAACGTAGGTGCGGATCTTGGTGCGGTATTCCGGCTCGATCTGCACGGCGGCCGCATGACCAGTGCCGGTGGTGGTGACGACGGTCGACTGCGCCATCGCGCTCGTCGAGATCAGCGCCGCCAGCGCGGTCGTCAATAGAAGCTTGTTCATGTTGTTCTCCTCGCCGCCATATGCGGCATCCGAGAACCCGGGAATGATGGCAAGGTTCCGGGAAAACGCAGGATGATTGCTTATTTTTCCCGAAATGATGGCGCGAGCCGTGCGGATAGAGCCATGGTGAAATCAGAACTTGATGACCGACCGCAATCCGACGACGGTCGCATTCTTGAGATGCCTCCCGGCCGATGTCCCGAGGGGATCCGTGGCGCCTCCACCGGGACGGCGGATGAACTGGACATTCGGCTGAATCGTCAGACCGGCTTGAACTTCGTACTGGTAGACGGCCGTCAGGAGCTCTTCTGAAGTCCGCAGCGGCCATCGCAGCCCGGAGGCCGACTGGAAGTCCCGATCAAGTGCCTGCGCGCAACGCGACACATGGGCGTAAGCAGCCGCGATGCCGAACTTGTCGTGGGGACGCGCGTCGGACAGCCCGATGAACTCGAGGCCACCGTCGGCGTAGATATCGATCAGATTGCGATCGGACGGTCCATAGGACCCGCGAGCGAATACGCCGATGCCGCGATCGTCGTCGCGGCCGACGCGAAAGAGCTTCTGTTCGAACACGGCGTAGAGGCCGTAGTCGCCTGCGATGCCGGCAGGCGTTCCCGAACTCGCTGGATCCGCCAGCGAAAGGCCTGTCGTATCGAAGCGCAGGTCCGTGAAGCTGCCGAAATGGCGCCAGCCGCCAAGCTTGAGCTTGCCGTCGAGGCCGGGATCACCCTTCTTCGCGTTCCATTGCAATTGCGCTTCGTAGAGAACGAGAGGCGGATCATTCACGCGGAAATTGACGCCGTAGCGATTGCGTAGCTGCGGGTCGTTGAAGCCCGGGCCAGCCGCATTGCCGTCGAATACGGCGCCCAGCACCGAGAGATTGTCGCTCAAGTCGGCACGCAGGCGTGCTCCCATGGCGGCAAGCGGCGGCGAAGGACCGCCGCTCGGGAGATTGAGCGACAGACCGGCCGGCCAACCGAGAGAGGCGTTCGTGAAGACGTCGGTGTACTTCGACGTCATGAATTCCGTATCGGCGGCAAGCTGTCCCGCCCTGAGCGCGATCTTCTCGCCCCATTTCTTTTCGAACCAGGCCTCATAGAGACGGGTCGTCGGCAGCGCTTCGATTCCGCTGACATCCATGAAATTGAACAACGAACCTCGGGACAGTCCGCCGCCGTCGATCTGAAAGACGTTCGCGTGGAAGGTGACCTGCTTAAGCCCGACCAGCTTCTCGAGGTCGGCATCAAAAGCGAAGTTAATGCGATCCTCGTACACGGCACTCTGTTTTGCGCCTCCGGACGGGTTGCCCAGAACTTCGCCGATGTAAGTGACCGCAAACTTGACGCCCTGTCTCTCGAAGGGATTGGGCAGCAATCCCAGCGTCGTCTCCTGCACGGTACTTTCGCCGGTATCAGGATCGGCGGGCTTGAGGTCGTCGGTCTTCTTGTCCTCTTGAGCGAGTGCGACGCCACAAAGCAGTGATGCCCCAAGCAAAATCAACAGACGACGCATGTGACCCATCCAACCATGACAGCATGATGCAGGTTTTGGACGTGGTTACAACTTTGCAGTCCATGCCGACTTGGTCTGGTGGTCAAAAATGCACACGCCGAACCAATAGGCCTGCACGGACGTTATGAGTTCCGGAATCGGATCCAATGCAGCGAGGAGCGACTAAGTGGCGAGGAGGAAAACGCGCAAGAAGCCGGTCGAGAATAAAGATCAGGACAGCTTCTTGCAGCGCCTGGGGCCCGGCCTCATCACGGGCGCTTCCGACGACGATCCATCCGGTATCGGCACCTACAGCCAGGCTGGCGCTCAGCTAGGATTCGGCATTGGCTGGACCATGCTGATCACCTATCCGCTGATGGCCGCGATCCAGGAGATCTCGGGTCGTATCGGACGCGTCACTGGTCACGGCATCGCCGGAAATGTCTGCCGAAATTTCCCCGCGCCCGTTATCTGGTCCATGATCGTGCTGCTCTTCGTCGCCAACACGATCAACGTCGCCGCCGACCTTGGGGCGATGGGCGATGCGCTCAAGCTTCTGATCGGCGGACCTGGCACCCTTTACGTCGTAGTCTTCGGCGCGGTGTCCGTCATAGCGCAGATTTTCTTCAAGTATGAGCGTTATGTGGCGATCCTGAAATGGCTGACGCTCGTTTTGCTCGCTTATGTCATCGCCCTATTCCTCGCAAAGGTGCCTTGGGGCGAGGCGCTGAAAGGACTCCTAATTCCGAAAATCGAATTTAATGGGCCCTTTCTGACGACTTTAGTCGCGATCCTCGGCACGACGATTTCGCCCTATCTGTTCATCTGGCAGTCCTCCCAGGAAGCCGAGGAGCAGCGGATCGATCCCGACAAGAAGCCGCTCAAGCGCGAGCCCGAGAAGGAGGACGAGGAGGTCAAAAGAATTCGGATTGATACGCTCGTCGGCATGGCAGTGTCGAACGTCATCGCCATCGCGATCATCATGACGACGGCGGCAACGTTGCACGCGTCCGGAAAGACCGACATCGAATCGTCGGCCCAAGCGGCAGAAGCCCTGAGGCCCGTCGCGGGGGCAATGGCCGAGTTGATCTTTGCGCTCGGCATCATCGGAACGGGCCTGCTTGCGATCCCGGTGCTCGCCGGCTCGACAGCATACGCTATCGGAGAAGGTCGCAAGTGGCCGGTCGGCCTGTCGCGAAAGCCGAAGGAGGCGGTTGCGTTCTATGGTGTACTCGCACTATCGGTCGCGCTTGGCGTCGGGCTCAACTTCACGGCGCTTGACCCGATCAAGGCGCTCTATTGGAGTGCCGTCATTAACGGCATACTGGCTGCGCCGATCATGACCGTCATGATGCTGCTGGTCCGGCGGAAATCAGTGATGGGCGATCTCATGGTTTCGGGGCCAGTCTATTGGCTGGGCTGGGTCGCGACCGCGGCTATGTTCATGTGCATCATGGGCATGGCTTGCTCGATGGTGTGGTCGTAATCCCGCACGGAGACGACCGCATCGTGCTTCCGGCGTCAGAAAGGGCTGCCAGGCCGTCTTGCGCCCCGGTCAAAGGTCCTGCCGACCTCAGCGAAGGCTGCTGCTGGACTTGTCCCTTCGGGGCTGCATTGGGCTGCCTTTTCTACATCCTGTAACCCGAGAACCTTGGGATCGCCGTCGGTCCTTCAGGCGTGAAGAGCATCAGGTCAGGCGATGACCGAAGCCTTCGACGCAGCGCTTTGCCATACCAGCCGGCGCGCAGACGCTCGCCGTCATTGCTTCTGCAAAATGGTGGAGAGCGCCGTGCCGTCGTTCAAGATCGAGAAAATCTCTCGCGAGGACAGATGCGCGGCGGCCTCCTGAAAAGTATCGCTGGCATCGACCTTGGCGCGCCCGACCACCAGGTTCGCGTCGACCGTGTCAGGCCGGACGGCGCCAGGAGGCGCCAGCTGAGCGACGTGAAAGGCCAGCAACTCGGAGTCTTCGCGCAGCGCCACAAGAGCGGGTTTAATGCTGACATCCGCCGCCGCGCTCAATTCGTTGGCCCGGCGCAAGACCGACGGCGGCTCCCGGTCTTCAGGGGTGGCAAACAGTTCGCCGGAAGCGGGATTGGCCGTCAGCGCACCGATGGGCACGGCGAACAGCAGCCCGACGATCACCGGCGACATCCAGAGCAGAAGCGGCAGCGAAACGGCGTAAGCGCTCGCCGCCATCGCAACGCCGCACAGGGTCGGGACGCCGTATTTCCGATACAGCTCCCGGCGCTCTACCGTACCGTCGTCGCGCCTTTGCGTCTGCCAGCCGGCATCGCGGCCAGCCAGAATCTCGATGACCGCGATAGACTGAAAGATCATCATCACAGGCGCCATCAACGCGGAGACCACTATCTCCGCCAAAACTCCGGCCAAGGTCCGCAAAGCCCCGCCGAATTGGCGTCGCTCCGCGCGCCGTAGCCAGACAAGGACAAGGCTGAGCAGCTTCGGCAGCAGCAGCAGTCCCATCGTGGCGACGAACACCCAGATGGCCAGCACGGGATCCTGGGCCGGCCAGGTCGGAAACAGCGAGAAGCCCTTCGGAAAATACTCCGGACGCACAAAGCGAGCCTGCAGTGAGATTAGCATCCCCAGCAAGAGGAACAGCAGCCAAAGGGGCGCCGTCAGATAGGCTCCGATCCCCACCATGAAATGCAGGCGCGATACCCAGTGGAGACCGCGAGCGGGCACCACTGCGAGATGCTGAAGGTTGCCCTGGCACCACCGCCGATCGCGCGCCGCGAAATCGAGCAGTGAAGGCGGCACCTCTTCGTAGCTTCCCCCGAGCATCGGCAGCATGTAGATGCCCCACCCGGCCCGCCGCATCAGCGCGGCCTCGACGAAGTCGTGGCTGAGGATGTGCCCGCCGAACGGCTTGGGCCCCCGAAGCTGCGGCAGCGCCGCAGCTTCCGCGAACGCCTTCACGCGGATGATCGCGTTGTGGCCCCAGTAGTTGCCTTCCGAGCCGTGCCACCAGGCGACGCCGGCCGCGATCATCGGTCCGTACAGGCGGCCCGCGAATTGCTGGACGCGGCTGAACAGACTTCGCGCATTGACGACCATTGGGAGCGTTTGGACGAGCCCGGCGGTTGGATTGGTCTCGATGGAATGGACTAATTGGACGATGGTCTGCCCGCTCATGAGACTGTCTGCGTCGAGCACGATCATGAAGTCGTACACGGCGCCGAATCGCGTGATCCATTCGGAGATGTTGCCGGCTTTCCGGGCCGTGTTCTCGGCCCGATGACGATAGTACAGGCGTGGCACGCCGACAGCCTGTCGCAGCGCGAGAAGCGCCTTTTCCTCGGCGACCCAGATGTCCGGATCGGTGCTGTCGCTCAGGACGTACCAGTCGAACAACTCCCCGTGCGAGGTCGCCTCCAAGGATTCGATGATCGCACGAAGTCGTGCCGTCAGTCGGTGCGGGTCTTCGTTGTAAGTGGGAAGCAGCATGGCGGTGCGGCTTGCGATCGCAGGCAGTTCCGCGTCCGGCGCGAAGGCGCCCGGGCGATGGGCGAGCAACAGGAAGAAGCCCGCCAGCGCGGAGGCGAATGAAAAGGCGACCCAGGCGAGCAGGATCAGAAAGAGCGCCAGCACCATGGCTTCGAGGACGGTGACGCCGCCGACCTCCAGCACGCGATACATCTCATAACCGCCCGCCCCCGTGAGCGCCGCTGTCGCGAGCAGAATGACGCCGCGTCGCCAGGCCATCGCGGGGCCTACCGCCGCAGGAACGCGGTCGAGGACCCGGCCTTTCCCGAGGTCGCCAGGAGCCATCGAAAGCGGGGACTCGCCAGGCAACAGCCGCTGCGTCGTGATGTCGCCGGCGACCGGGCGGGGCGCCGTGTTCAGGGTGCCCATCGGTAGACCCAGACTTCCGACAAGGGCTTGTCGCCCTCGGTCAGAAACGCCCGCAGCTCGATCGGCTCTCCCTTCACCTGGCACTGGAAGCTCAGCCGCCAGCCGCCGGTGTAGGGATTGGGCTGCGTGACGATGTTCTTCACCTCGGACTTCTCCGCCGTGACCACGCCTTTGACACCCGCCGGATCGATGCCCTTGAGGTTATCGCCGAGCAGATCGAGCACGAACAGGCGTGCGTCCTCGCCCCGCGCCCCTATCCCGCTTCGCGTAAAGCGGGCCAGCGAATGCGGCTTCGGACTATCCGGCCCCCAATGCAGCCGATAGGTGTAGTTGTGTTCGCCCTTGGCCTGCAGCGGGTTCTTCGGCCGCCAGAACGCAGCGATGTTGTCGTGGACCTCCTCTTTGGTCGGGATCTCGAACAGCGTGACGCCGCCCTCGCCCCAATCCCCGATCGGCTCCATCCAGAGACTGGGGCGCTTTTCGAAGCTGGACTCGATGTCCTGGTAGGCGAAGAAGTTTCTCTCCCGCTGCATCAGGCCGAAGCCGCGCGGATTGAGATCCTGAAAGGTGCTGATCTGGAGGTCACGGGGATTGCTGAGCGGCCGCCACAGGCTTTCGCCCTTGCCGTTGAAGATCGCGAGCCCGTCGGAATCGTGAACGGAGGGACGGAAATCATCGATGTCGTTGCGGTCGTTCGGACCGTAGAAAAACATGCTGGTCATGGGCGCGAGCCCGGCGCGCGGCATCTCGACGCGCGGGTAGACCGACATTTCGACGTCGAAGACCGTCGTGTCCCCCGGACGCACGGTAAATCGATAGCTCGCGGCGCAGCTTTTGCTGTCGAGCAGGGCATGGATCACCAACGAGGTCGCGCCCGGCGCCGGCCGCTCCAGCCAGAACGTCTTGAAGAGCGGAAATTCCTCGCCCTTGGCTTCGCCGGTATCGATCGAAAGGCCGCGGGCGGAAAGCCCGTAAGTCTGCCCTTTGGCGACGGCGCGGAAGTAGCTCGCGCCCAGGAA
The DNA here is from genome assembly GCF_028128855.1 of Bradyrhizobium sp. CCBAU 11430. Lineage (NCBI taxonomy): Bacteria > Pseudomonadati > Pseudomonadota > Alphaproteobacteria > Hyphomicrobiales > Nitrobacteraceae > Bradyrhizobium > Bradyrhizobium sp. CCBAU 11430. The sequence continues at coordinate 51,966 of NZ_LBJV01000061.1, read as the reverse complement.
GACGCAGACCTCGTCGTAGTAGTCAGGGCGGTTCATCGGCGCGTGGATGCGGAAGCCGGCGAAGCCGAGATCTGTCTCCTCAAACGCCGGCACCTTCTCGCCGAAGGAAAAGTCTTCCTTGCGGTATTTGATCTCGCTGGCCTTTCCGTCCGCGACTTCGAAGATGTTCACGCGGTTCTTGTAGAAGAAGCCGCGATGGAAGAACTGCGCTTGGAAAGGAAGATTCTTGCCGCGCCAGAGCGCGCGATCGGGCAGGAAGCGGATTGAACGGTACTGATCGTAGTCCAGGTCCTTCAAGCCGCCCGGCAGCTTTTCGTCGGGCGCTTCGTACGGCTTGCTCGCCAACGCACGGGCGAGGTCTCTCACAGAGGAAGGGCTGAACGCGCCCTCCGGCGGTCCAGCTGCGGCGAAGCCGCTCCGCGCAGCGAGCAGCACCGCCGGCAGCAACGCCGACCCTCGAACAAGCTGGCGTCGGTTCACGGGCTCTCCTACTCGCTACTGCTGTCGCGGCAGGCAACGGCCGCCGAGCCTGCGAGTTCCACCGCCCCGCCATCACTGGCAGAGTGTCTGCCACGACAAGAGGGAGTTTTGGCATTGCGGGCGGCGCTGCCTCCAACCTGCAGTCCCGCAAAAAGTGAGAAAGAAAAGAGCCGCGCTGCGGCGGCTAGTTTCAGATCTTGCTTCTTGTGTCTATTTCTTGAGTGCGTCAGCGGCGTCTCTTGCGGCGTCCTTGACGTCTCCCGCAGCGTTGTGGGCGGCTCCTTTGGCCTTATCCATCTTGCCTTCGGCTTGCAGGTCCTTGTCTCCTGTGAGCTTGCCAGCCCCCTCCTTGATCGCGCCTTTCGCCTTGTCGGCGGCGCCCTTCACATGTTCACGGTCCATGATCTTTCCCTTCTCGTCCATGGAGCGAGCACAACGAAACCGACGCGTGGTCGTTCCTGCGCGACGCGAAGCGATTGGCAGCATGACTTGGCTGTAGCGGTGGACAAAGGACGAGATTGCTTCTTTCCTGCCAGATCCTGCACGGAAAGTGTCAGCCATGCAGTCGCAAGTTTTGATCAATTTTGGCGGAAATCTTCTGGAATGCACACGTTGACGAAGCGGCGGGACCTAGATGGAGAATAGCCATGCGATACTTGTCTGCGGCATTGCTTCTCGCACTTCCAATCATGCCGATAGCTACTAAAGCCCAGCAAACAGGGCCGACGTTGCAATCCGGAGCAGCTCAAAACGTGCAGACCGAAGCTGATAAGGGTATCAAAACCCGTAATTCCGGCGAATCGGGCTATGTCGGCAACCAGGACCGGCCCGGCGCGGCTTCTCATGCGCCGGGGGAGACAACCAACACAGTCGGGACGACAACAGGTAGCAGTGCGTCTGGCAATCAATCACACATCAATAGCTCGCAGGCGGACTACGACGCCTCTTTGAAGGACGGCTCTGCGCCGAAGAAATAGCGTCGAGGTCGCCTAAGAAAGGACCGGCTGCGATCAGACTGAAGCCCGCCAGAACACTAGGGGGCTTCTTTTTTGCGCGAGGCCTTTGGCTGTTTAGGAGATGCGGGCGTTTGCATGAACATGAAGGCCCGCTTGGCGCGGATATGCCCGCTGCGGAGCTCAGAGTGGGCATGTGAGAAGATCGCTACAGCAAATCTGCGGCTTCCTAAGTTACCTCCATCAATGGGCGATCGTGCCACGTTGAACGATCCCAATCGTTCCTAGAAGTTCGGCCGCATTCAGATCAGCTGCCACTGAGAGCGCGTCGATCGGTAATCGACCCTGCCGTGAACTGGGTGAGGGCAGCAGCCGCACTTACATCAGCGTCCAGATCCGTCCATAGTGCGACGGGATATCAAGATCTACTCGCCGGAATGAAAGTACGTTCCTCAGGTCGAGAGCGCCGCCATGCAGCTCTTCGACGTAGTCACCCCCCATCGGAAACCAGAACGGGACAGTCCGGCCGGTGTCGCTGAAATTGATTGCGACCAACGTGTACTGGGTGGCTGCATAGCGCGCGAACAGCAGGACTCCGAACTGCTGATAGCGATCCCAATCGTTGAAGAAGAAGTACGTGCCCTGACGAATGTGGTCGCGTCGCCGCCTGATCCGCAGCAGCCTGCGGATCAGGCTCACGATGGGTCGGCCGGACTCATCGTAGAAGAAATCCCATCGCATCGGCCGCAGCAGGGAGACGCGGCCCATTCCAAAGTCGGGCAGAAAGTAGTTCTCGGCAAATTCCTCGCCTTGCCAGAGCATCGGAATGCCTTTGCTCATCAGCAGGCCGATCAAATAGGGCTGCAGCATGTACCAGAGTGTCCGGTCGCCCTCGGCGAACAGCGGATTGACGGCTTCGTCGGGATTGGAGGTCCCGAAATTGCAAAGGAAGCGTTCGTGATCGTGGTTCTCGACGTATTGAAGTGCAGTTTTGGGGATCTCGTCACCATTGAGCGTCTCCCGGTCGGGGTAGCCGAAGAGGCCCAGCTGCAGACCCAGGTCGGCCAGCCGGCCGCGATCCCCATGGGCAACCGCGCGCGCAGCGCCGTAGGTGCCGTTCTGCCACGTGCAGTTGGAATAGGTCGAGCGCAGCACTTCCTCGGGGGCTTCGAGCTGTTCGGCCATTTGCACCAGCGTCAGCGGCTTGCCTGCTCCTGCGTCGAAGCGGCTCCAGTAAGGTCGACCCGACGCGATGTTCGCCTTGGTCAGTTGGTGCGTTTCATAGACGAGGCTCGCATAACCCACGCCCATGGGCCCGTCCCAGTAGTTCGGGACGCAGTCGTAGCGGAAGCCGTCGACGTGATAGACCTCGAGCCAATGGTGATTGGCCGTGAAAAAGAAGTCGCGCGTGATCTCCCGATTGAAGTCCGTGCTCTTCCCGAAATTGCTGAAGTAGTCTTTGGCAAACGGCCCCATGAACGGATTGTCGCGGTACCGCAGCCGCGTGTAGGCGTCGTAGTACGGGAAATCCACGCCCGTATGGCCATAGACGACGTCCACGATCACTGCGATCCCGTGCTGATGGCAAATGTCGACCAATTGCTGGAAATCCAACCGATTGCCGAAGCGCTCGTCGACGCCGAAATAGCCGATCGGCAGATAGCCCCAGTCGACCGAGTTGCCGACGTTGGACAGCGGCATGATCTCGATGGCGTTGATACCGAGGTCAGCTAGGTAGGCCGCGAAGCCGCGGGCCCGATTGAGGTCGCTGCCGAACTCGGCGATGTTCACCTCATAGAGGATCAGATCTGCCAGCGCCGGCGTCCGCCATTGCGCCTCGCCCGCACTCCAGACGTAGGGCTCATAGCCCAGGGTGAAGGCGGATTGCTTGCCGACACCGAACTCGCGTGCGAAGGGATCGATGATCCAGTCGAGCGTGCCTACGCTCGGATTCGTGATCGTGTAGCGATAGACGTAGCGGCCCGGATTGCCCCAAGCTGAGCCCGGCACTGCGGGCAGCGTGCCGGCGATGGGTTCGGTGGCCGACCAGAAGTCCCCATACGGCGGACGAACACTGTGCGTAAGCTGGAACTCTCGAGCCGGAAAGGCCTGGAGAAACTGATCTGCCTCATGGATGATCTTCACGGTGACGACGTCGCCGTCGGCCGCCGACACCCAGGGGAGCCACAGTCCGAACGTCACCGTTCCGTGTGTTTCGACGGCGCCCAATGATCCGAGTGGCATCAAGTTCATGCCACAGCGCCTTCCAGCGGCTTCCACTGGATGTTGCGAAAGAGCACTCGGCCCGTATGTGTCTGCAGGCCGATGAACCGCGGGTCCTGCGCGGTGGACGGCAGACCGCGGCGCGGAGACTGCGGATCGCCGGCGAAATGGAAGATGTTTACCGTCTGCCCGTTCAGCACGACGGTGATGTCCGCACCATCGACGGTGATTTCATAGCTGTTCCATTCTCCGACAGGATGGACAGTCAGCGGACCGTCGGTCGGCCCCTTGAAGGAGTAGACTGCACCTGTCCTGTGGACCGGTGCCCTGTCCGGTCGGGCCAATTCGTCGATCTGAATTTCGAAGCCGAAGTTGACGCCGACATAGGCCGTGTTGTCGTAACCTTCGTTTCGAGGGTCGGGGAAGCCGATGAAGACACCCGAATTGTCGTCGGGCGCGGTCAACATCCATTGCAGCCGCAGAACGTAGCGAGGAGGCGTGGGGCGCTTCAGCCAGAGGAGCCCAAGGTCCGTTCCCGTTCGCGTCTCGAGCACACCGCGCCGAACCCGGAACGAGCCAGGGTCGTTCCGACCGGGCTGGTTGCTGATCGTCGACATTGTCCAGTCACCAAGAGTATTACCGTCGAATAGCGTCTCGAAGCCCGCATCGGCCACGACAGGTGGCGGCGCCATGATCAAGTCGCCCGTGCGGCGCGACAGCGCGATCCCGGTCAGCATGGGGTTGGGAGAGCCGATGCTCGGGAACAGCGCGGGGCCTGCCGCATAGAGGTTTTCAGTGTGATGGAAGCGTCCGTTGCCATCGGTGACGCTCGCGGCCGGGTCGGTGCCCATCCAAAGCGTCCCGGCTTCATGATGCGTCGTCCCGAGCCCGTCCTGGTTGCTTTGGAGCACCTGCATCGGCTGCCCGTTGGCGAAGGTGGCGGCCACCTTCTGCATTGCCGCATCCATAGCGGCCCAAAGATCGCAATCTCGCTGTGTCGGTGTTAGCGCAATCGATGCACGACGAACCCCGTATTCGTCGGTGCGCGCGCTCAAATCGACCCGGCTTGGATGAGCGGCGGGATCGGCCGGGTCGGCCGGCTCCATCTCTCCGAGGCCCCTGATTGCAATTGCGATATGCGTATCGGTCGAAGTCCGCAGTTGGTCGTAGAAGTCGACGTCCGGCACCTTGCGATAGAGTTCGTCCTCGCCGCCTACGGTATTGCCGCCGCCGCTCGCAGCAATCTGAAGGTGAAAGTGACCGATCAGGTCACCATTTGGGCGCGTCGCCCGGCCCTTCACGAACATGGCCGCGGTCTGCAATTCGTTCACCGCCGACGAAAGCCCGGGAATCGCCGAGCGCGGCACGCGGATAACGAGGTTCGAGCGAAGGTGAGCGATCAGGTTCTTGCCGATGAGCGGCAGGGTTGGAAGTCCGGTGGCATCGAACGACGCCAGAGCGAGCCGCGCGTTCTCGATCGTGCCGAGCGCCATGATGACGGCGCCGCCCGGAGCCAGGTCAATCGGGCCGCGGCTCGTCTCGACGCCGGAGATGCGCCATGTCCCTGCCGCGGTCGGCACGGTGCGCAGTGTCAGCACATGCGTATCGGGCAGCACCATGAATTCCTTGACGGAATCATTGCCGTTGGAATCGCTCGCCGCGGTTCGCGCCGCCTTCATGAGCAGCGGAACGACGCTGAACTTGTTGAGCGGGAAGAACCCCGCATGTGGCGGGCGCGCCTGTACGGCAAGCGGCGCTTCGAGCTTTAGCATGTTCAGGAGGTCGTTTTGCGAAAGCCCGCCACTCGACGACAGACCGAGCAACTGTGCGGGGTCCGCGCCGGGCTTCAGCAGCGGCGAGGGCGGGAGCGCGTCGAGCGTAATCGCCCCAGGCACGCTGGACAAATTATCGAAGAGCTGACGACGAAGCGCGTTCTGCAGTTCGCCGAAAATGAAGTCGTTCGCCTCGTCGACACCGATCTGCCGCGAACTCTCGTCGAAATAGCGGCTGTTCAGATCGGCTACGGTATTTGCCGGCCAACCCGACATCTCCTCGTCCAGAAGACGAGGCGACCAACCGCCCCAATAGAGTGATCGGCCTCCGAGTGTATACGCCAGTCCCTTGAAGGGAATGGTCGATTTCCAAGGAATGCCCCAAACCTCGTTGCGTGGCGGCTCCGGCTGCGGCAAGTTTTCGTCCAGAAAGAATGGATTGGCCGGATCGCCGAACCCCTGGATCCCCGTGTTCTGAACGTGCTCAGGAACGGTGAACAGCCCGGCGTCTACGACCAGTGTCCGCAATCCGCCGCCACTCTGCTTCTGTCGGAACCACAGATGCTCGGCGATAGCCGAGCCGAACGTACCGCCTCCCACGATGATGAAATCGAATGGTCGCCCGCCTGTGGATTTCCACGCATCAACCTCGGCCAGGTTGTTGCAGAGGTAGCGGCCCTGGATGTCTTTGGTGAACGAGGTCCTTTCGGTGGTGATCGCCATTGCCCGCTCCTGGTGCAATCCTCGAACTCGCCTTCCTGTTAGGGCACGATCTCCTTCAATCTAAAATGAGCTAGTTCACAGATTGCTCTCACTTCTAGCGTTGCAGCGGGAGGGGCCTCGCTGGCGATTGGGTCAGGTTCCAATCTAGGATACTGGAGCCGCTCCATATCCAGGTCAGAACTCCAGCCTGTCGCGGATGGCGTCGATGCCGTCCCTCGCGCACGCTTCGTCAGCGTCGCCCCCGGAGCTCCGGAGACACCTACCGCTGCGACCAGCGAGCCGGTGGCTTCGACCACCAGTCCCCTTCCTATGATGACTACTCCAGGAAGATGGCGAATGCCCGCCTGCATCATGCCGGGTTGACTGATCGCATTGAGCTCAGTCGTACTGGTCCTGAACGACGCGGCCGTCCAAGCCTGCCTGCCGCCGTTGGTGGCATGTGAGGACCTGCAAAGCGATCACGCAGCATCACTTGCGTCACGCCGAAACGATCGACCACGGCGACTGCGACTTGGAATCCCCGGGAGCGGCAGCTATTCAACGCGGCGCGTGCAAGATCGAATGCCAACTCTGGAGCTAGTGATTTGTAGGCGACCAAGTTTTCTTCTGCCCGCAGCGGGCAGACGGAAGCGATCACCAAGGCAGTCGCGACCATCAGGGGTCGAGTGTTCATGGTTATCTCCGGCAACGGGACAGGGACCTATTTGACCTCACCATACGTCAGATCATCAAACAGGGTCACGCTATCCGCCTTGGTCCACAGGCCGATCATGCCCGATTGGGAGATCGTGGCGTCCTCCACATCGAACAACTGCCGTCCGTCGTACGTCACCCTGAACCGCGTTCCTGTGAAATCGCAGCGCAACACGTGCCACTGGCCGGAGGCCACGGGCGCTTTCATGCCATATCCGCCCTTGCGACCTGCGATATCCAGAGACGTTCGAACGCCGTTGAGCGTCTTGTAGAGCACGACATTGTCCTCCAAAGCGTTTGCCCGGACGACGTAGTAGTTGTCGGCATCCTTCGCGCGCCAGATGAGTCCCGCAGCGCGATCCTCGGAGCCGGCGACCGCCTTGAATTTCACCTCGACGAAGCCGTCGCGGATGTCGGTACCCATTTTGAGCGCCACTGGGAAAGTCGCCCTGCCGGATTGCTTGAGGACGTTCGGCTTGCTCGGCGCCGTGTGGTCTGGCTCAACGGTCCAGTTCGCCTCTCCTCGGCCAGTCATCGTAAGGATCCAACCTTCAGGCGACGTTCCCGCGGGAGCGTCATCGAAATTCACGGTCTGAGCCATGGCGGACGCTCCCATCAACGAGATCGACATGAACGCTAGGGCGAGCAGCGGCTTGGCCCGGTAGGACATCGGATCGCCTCCTTTGCGATCTACGCCTTAGTTCTTCGTGCTCGCCGTCTTGTCCAGGGCAGCGCGCAAACCTTCGGCAAGCCGGATCGCGTCGTCATTCGCCCAAAAGTGCATGAAGAACAGCCTCGGCTGCTCATCGAGCATGTGACTGTGTAGCGCCGTCACCTCGATGCTGTGTGTCCGCAGCGCCACGATGACGGGGTTGACCTCGTCGGCCGTCAGCACGAAGTCGCCCGTGATGGCGGCCTTTCCGCCCCCGGTCGGCTGGAAATTGATGCCGATCGCCACGCCCATCGGGCCGACGGGCGTCAACGGCGTGCCGTCTTGCGTGATCGGGTCGCGCCGCTTCACGGTGAACTGGTAGACTCCGCCGTTTGCTTGGCCTTTAACGCCGATGATCTGGTCGAGCTTCGCCGTATCGAGGTCCACGGCAGGCGGCGGGCTTGCGGGGGCCGCGATGGTCAGCGGCGTCGTGCTCTCAGCCAGCGCATCATGGATCGCCGAGGCCAGCTTGAGGGGGTCGCCGTGGCCGGCCACGTGCATGTAGAACGTCGCCGGGCTCGCGCGCAGCAGATGATTGTGCACGGCTGTGATTTCGAGACCGCTCGCGACCGTCTTCGCCATCACAGGGTTAATTTCGGTCTCAAGAAGCACAAGGTCCCCCATGACCATGGCGCCACCGTGCCCAGGTTTGAAGGCGACCCATCCGCCAAGCGCCAGTGAAGGCTTGATCGTCACGCCGTCCAGGGTCACCGAAAGGTCGCTACGTGGAAAGCCGTAGCGGTGGACGTCATCGGAGACCGCGGCCTTCCGGCCGAGGGTCTCGTCGACCTTTTGCCAATCGATCGATTGCGCGCGTGCCATGTAGACAAAGGGCAAGTAGGCGAGAGCGAGGCCGGTCACTGCCAGGGACAAGATTTTGCGTTTCATCATGCGCGTCCTCCATCTCAGTTTCGCTCCTTGATCTGGCCGCTGCTGTCGACGACGAGGGTCACCGGCTTGCCGTCCTTCACAGCCTTGGCGGTGATGCCCTCGGCGGTTGATTTGACGTCGGTCACCTGCGAGTACCCGGCCGCCTGGATCTTGGCGACAAACTCGTCTTGGGTCAGGGCGCGGGCAGGCGAGAGTCCCGCTGCAAGCGCCACGAATATCGCTACCTGATAGATCGTCGAAGTTCGCATGTCTGATCTCCTGGTTGTCCCAGCCCCAGAAGTAGTCCCGCATCCGGCCTCACCTGACCTTGTTGGCCGGCCCATCGTGCGATCCCCTGATCGTGTCGCGGCAACATCGGTCGTGTAGGAGAAGACCTGGGTTCACCCGCTCGATGCGCGAAACGCCGCGCGAAGCCGCGAGCCGGCCCAGCGCGGCGCGACCGCCGAGCCTACCGATCGAGAAAGTTTGTCGGGTGAAAGGTAGGTGTACAATGCTGACATGCTGCGCCCTTGGTGATCAGGACGCGATTCTTGAGCATGACGCCTCGCGGGGAGATCGCATATCCCCGTCACGCGACTAAAAACTCACTCGGCGAGGCTGTCAACCCGCGATCGCTCGGGCGCGTGAAACCGACCGTCACGAAAATTTCACCGCCGTCCGGAGCGGAAAGGCCTCACCGCCGGGTCAACGCGCCGGCCACGGAAAACCGCCGCTTGAAGGATCCACGCGATCTCACGTAGAGTGCCGGGGCGGGATCAAGCAGACTCCCGGCGAGACTTCGGTCCAAGCTCTGCGCAGCACGCAACACGTGGAGCTCGCGCATGGACACCGAAAAACACTCCTCCGCCCGACGCACGGTAGCCATCCTCTCGCGAGGAGACGCCGCCGCGCGTCGAGATGCCACCCCGAAAAGCGGCCGCTTCGTCGACGTATTCGATGCGCTTGCCGCCGTCGGCATCGAGGGGCGCCCCGTGATCTACGACGAGAGTTTTGCGGAGGCCGCCCGCGAAGAACTGCTCGCGTTTGACGGCGTACTCGTCTGGGTCAACCCCATCCAAGACGGCCGCAACCGCGCCGGTCTCGACGCCCTGCTGCGCGACGTCGCCGCGCAAGGAGTTTGGGTGAGCGCCCACCCGGACGTCATCCTCAAGATGGGCACCAAGGAGGTCCTCTATCGCACCCGCTCCATGGGCTGGGGAGGCGACATGGCGCTGTACCAAACCGCCGCTGCGATGCGCGCCGAGCTGCCGTCGCGGCTCGCCTCCGGCCCACGCGTGATCAAGCGCAACCGAGGCAACGGTGGCCAAGGCGTCTGGAAGGTCGAGAAGCTGGCGACCTCATCCATGATCAGGGTGCTGGAAGCGACCAAAGACACGCCGGAGGAACTGACGCTGGACGATTTTCTCCGCCGCTGTGCGGAGTATTTCGAGAACGGCAGCGTGGTCGACCAGGCGTTCCAGCCCCGGTTAGATGAGGGCGTCGTGCGTTGCTACATGGCCGGCGACCGCTGCGCCGGCTTCGGTCACCACAAGGTCAAAGCTTTGGTGGAGTCGCCGGCCGCGCGCGCCGCGGCCGGGCCGCGGCTCTACACGTCCAACGCCGACCCGCGCTTCCAGCGGCTGCGTCGGCTGATGGAAGACGAGTGGACGCTGCAGCTAACCTCGCTGCTGGATATCGCGCCAAGCGACCTGCCGGCGATCTGGGACGCCGACTTCATGCTCGGCCCCGTCCAGCCTGATGGGAGCGACAGCTACGTGCTCGGCGAGATCAATGTCAGCTCGGTGCATCCGTACCCGGCAGAGGCGCCGTCGGAGATCGCCCGACGGGTCGCCGACCGGCTAAAGCTCAAGCTTTGACGCATGCTGACGGTCAGCGGGCTCAAGCGCCTGCACATCTCCGTGTCATTCGATCTGCAGGACGGCGAATGCGTCGTCCTGCAGGGACCATCCGGCGTCGGGAAGACCTTGCTGCTTCGCTCGATCGCGGACCTCGACCCCAACGAAGGGGCGGTCAAGCTTGACGGAACGCCGCGGGAGGCGGTGTTCGCGCCCGCCTGGCGAAAGCAAGTGACTTATCTCGCCGCCGAGCCCGGCTGGTGGTCCGACATCGTGCAGGAGCACTTCACGGCCTGGGATGATGCACTACCGCTGGTCATGCGTCTTGGCCTTCCGGGCGACTGCGGACCTTGGCCGGTTCAGAGACTTTCGACGGGCGAGAGACAGCGATTGGGGCTTGTGCGGGGGCTGATGCTGCGGTCGCGCGTCCTGCTGCTGGATGAGCCGACTTCGGCGCTCGACTCTGCATCCGCCGCCACCGTCGAGGCATTGATTGCCGAACGTGTCGCGCATGGAACGAGCGTCATCTGGAGCACCCACGATGACGCTCAAGCGCGACGTGTCGGATCAAGGATTTTCGCGATGGGCCCTGACGGCGGCATCAAGGAAAGCCGGCCGTGACGTACATTCAGCTTTCGTACGGCGATCTGGTCCTACCCGCGCTCCTTGTTGTCATGGATGGCGTCCTCTCTCTTGTTCTCCGCCTCAAGCTCGAGAAGCAACTGGCCATCGCGACCGTCCGGATGGTGGTTCAGCTCGTCCTCGTCGGATACGTGCTGACGTTCCTGTTTGCCGCGGTCTCGCCGCTCTGGACCGCACTCGCCGCCTTCGTCATGGTTCTCTTCGCCTCGCGGGAGATCGTCGCGCGGCAGAAGCGACGCCTGAGGGGGGTCTGGAAGTACGGTCTGGGAGCGACATGCACGCTAGTCGCCGCCGGCACCGTCACGATATTCGCGCTCCTCACGGAGCTACGCCCCGATCCTTGGTATCACCCGCGCTATGCGCTGCCTCTGCTGGGCATGATGCTGGGCAACACCATGACCGGAATAAGCCTTGGCCTGGACGTGCTGACGAACAGCTTGGTGCGCGAACGGGCCGCCGTAGAAGCTTGTCTGGCGCTAGGCGGCGGCCGACACCAAGCAATGCTGCCGATCATACGGGACGCCTTGAGAAGTGGGTTCATGCCGATCGTGAACAGCATGGCGGCGATCGGCCTCGTTTCTTTGCCCGGGATGATGACCGGCCAGATCCTTGCCGGCGTCGAGCCGGTCGATGCGGTCAAATATCAATTGCTGATCATGTTCCTGATCGCCGGTGGCACCGGCCTGGGAACGCTGGCGGCCGTCCTGGGAGGCGCTCGCCTGCTTACCGACCATAGACACCGGCTACGTCTCGATCGCATAGAGGCCGGGAAGTCCGGATAGAGCAACGGTCAGGGCGTCCGGCGACCTCAAGCGTCTCGAAATCGTCCGAGATTGACGGCCGAAATGGCCGTCGCGGTGGTACACAGCGGTGGTCACAAAATTCGGCCGGGCTTTTCGGGAATCCTTGTTTTTCGGCTGTTTTTGCGCAATCGCGGCATCGGGGATGGGAGTCCCACTCTCTCCGCCAATGGGTTTGATCAACAAGTTGATTTGTCTGTATTAATTTTTTTATGGGGATTTTAGCCCCACATTCCACCTCACAAATGTTTTATGCTTGGAGGTCTGCAATTTAAAACTTTGTTGGTGACTAGCTGCAACTTCACGATCGAAATGGCATGATTGTTGTCAGCTTGCCAACCTGCAGCGTCATCGAGGGTCCAATGAGCTTCCTCACCATTCAAAATGCGTGCTGTCAGGTCGGCGGGTTGCGCCAATCGATTCCGGACAACAGATAGCTCATCTGCGCCGCCGAGATCGTCACAGCTTCACCGGCAACGGATGGCCATATAAACTTTCCTCTCTCCAGCCTCTTGGTGAACAGGCATGCCCCCTGGCCATCGTGCCAGATCACCTTCACAAGATCGCTGCGGCGCCCCCGGAAGACGAACAAATGACCGCTGAGCGGGTCCTTGCGCAGCACCTCCTGCACTTGGAGAGCCAACGACGGAAAGCCTCGGCGCATGTCCGTGTAGCCTGTCGCGAGCCACACTCGCGCGCCAGTCGGAATCAGGATCATCGGCGGGCCAAAGCATCGAGAATGCGACGTAGCGCGTCTCCATCAACGTCGCCATCGACCCGGATGCGATGCCCACTACCAAGGTCGATCTCGATGATGCCTTGGCTCTTCCGCCGACGCGCCGTCGTCGTCAACGGCGCTTCGGCCACCTCCTGCGGTGACGCAGACGGCCCAATCTCGACCGGAACAAACGGAGCTATGCTCGCTTCGCCGTGTCTGCAAAGCTCCTTGCGCCCCCTGAACAGCTGGCTCACATGAAGCCCGGCCACGCGAGCTACCTCGGAAACATTGGCGCCGGGCTCGAGCGACGCCGCAACAAGCCGCTCCTTCTCGTCTTGCGACCACCGGCGCCGCCGCTCGACCGATGTGATCACCTCCGCCCTCGAATTCGTCATAGCGCTTCTCCTAGGATTACCCCTAGGACCTGCAGCGATCGCGCCCGTCAAACAAGGCGGCCCTCAATGGAGGGATACTTGCCTCCCACTTGTCCAGAATCTTCACCTGCAAGGGGGAAACGTCTGCTCTCGGCCGTCGGAAGCGGACACCCTCGGGTTCTTGGCTAACGTAAGCCACGGGTCACAAGCAGACTTCGCCAGATCGATCCATCTGACGGCGACGCAGGCACCCATTCACTTTTGCGGAAGTCCTGCCTTGCGCAAACCATCGGCGATCCGCACCCGCTGAGCGAGGCAGGTCGGATGATCCGAGGGCGAACTGGCGTGGAATTCGGCGATGCTGAAACCAGGGTCGAGAACGAGGCCCGCCTGCAACGACGCCTGCGCTTCCTCGATCCGCCCGAGATGCGCCAGCGCCGCCGCCAGATAGAAGTGAACGAATGCCGCGACATTCCGGTTGTTCTCGATTGATCGCTTGAACCAGTTGACCGCAGCTTCATCGGCGGCAAGATATGACTGCGCGACGCCCGCGGTATTCATCCAGCTGGACGCCCGGCTGTCTCGAGGAGACAGCCGAAACGCATTCATGATGCAGGCTTCGGTTTCCTCAGCCCGGCCGAGATAGCACTTGCCAAGTCCAATCCACGCGTGAGCGGCGGCCAGATTTCGATCCAGCGCCAAGGCGCGCTCGCATTCGGCGATACCCTGGGCGGCGCGCTTGGAGAAAATCTGGGTCACACCCACGATGCAATGCGCCATCGCATGATCTGGCGTGTGTGCCAGAATCTCGGCCAGGGACGCCTCGACCGCCAACAGGCGCGCGGTTCGGTCGCTGGTCATCATGGACGTGGCCCGCATGGCATCGACGAATGCCATCCCAACCTTGGCCTCAACGTTGCCGGCATCCAGGCAGAGGGCCCGTTCGAAGAATTTGCGCGCTTGTGACAGGATGGCGGGAGCTCCTCCCGGTTCACACTGGCCATGCCCTGGAAATACAGATCCATCGAATCGGGATGTGGCGCCCGCGCCGCCCGGCGGGCCTCGGCAGTGACCAATTCCGTTCCGAGCTGGCCCGCAAGGCGCGCACCGATTTCATCTTGCATGTCGAAAATATCGGCGATCGGTTTGTCGAATCGCTCAGCCCATAGATGATTGCCGGATTCGGCATCGATGAGCTGGACGTTGATGCGCATGCGGCCACCACCAAGTTGCACGGAACCTTCAAGAACATAACGAACGCCAAGTTCGCGACCCACCTGCTTCAGATCAACATGCTTTCCCTTGTAGGTGAAAGCAGTGTTGGGACCGATCACGAAAATGCCGGCCATGCGTGATAAATCCGTCGTCAGGCTCTCAGTCACGCCGTCGACAAAATATTCCTGGTCGGGATCAGGGCTCAGATTGGCGAACGGCAGAACAACAAGTGAGGGTTTGTCAGGGACGGCGAAGGCAGGTCTCGGCGAGCCGCTCGCGATGGTCGCGCTCGCCGGATCGGGCATTTCACGTACCGTGCCGACGAAACGGAAGCCCTTGCGCGGAAGGGTCTTGATGAGACGTTGCTCATCGCCGGAGTCACCAACGGCCTTCCGCGCTGCATTCAGGCGTGTGGTCAGAGCCACTTCCGAGACAGCGCGGCCTTCCCAGATGGTGCGTATGAGGTCGTCCTTGCTGACGACGCGCTCACGATTGTCGATCAAATAGCCGAGCAAGTCGAACACTTGCGGCGCGATGGCGATTACATCCGACCCGAGACGTAGCTCGCGCCGATCGGTATCGAATGAAAAATCTTCAAAGAAATAGCGCACGCCACTTCCCCGTAACTGCGACATCGATGTTCTTACACCCGAGTGCAAGAATAAGCTGACGGTAAAGAAAAAGTAAGCCGGAAACCAAGCCAGCCCCATCCCCGCCGTGGTACATGAAAACGTAGAGCGGGGGCCGAGGCATCAAACCGCGGTGAGGAGACAGTTGATGATCACACGTCGTGATTTGTTGACCGTGGCGACGGCTGGCGTCGCGTTCTCCGCCGCGAACATTGCGCAGCAGGCCACCGCACAACAGCTGCCAAGAACCGCACATATATTGTCGGGTTTCACGCCCGGGCTGCAGGACGCCCTGGCAAGGGTCGTTGCCGGCCAGATGAAAGATTATGCTGAAACGATTGTAGTTGAGACCCGGCCGGGTGCAGGCGGTCGTGTCGCGGTGGAGGCGGTGAAAACGGCCGACGCCGACGGATCGGTCATGCTGCTCGCGCCGCTTGGATTCATGATGTTCTTTCCGCACGTCTACAAGTCGCTCAGATACCAGCCGCAGGATTTCACCCCGGTCTCGACCATTGCCTCGACCCCGACATTGCTGACGATCGGTCCGAAGGTGCCAGGCGAAGTGAAGACCCTTACAGATTTCGTCGCTTGGTGCCGCGCCAATCCGAAACAGGCCACCTACGGCACGCCGGGTGCCGGGACCACTCTGCATTTCCTTGGTGCGATGCTGGGGCGCACTGCCGGCTTCGATTATCTTCACGTACCCTATCAGGGCAATGGCGCGATTCAGGATTTGCTCAAAGGCGAGATCGCGTCGGCGATCATGCCGGTCGGCAGCTCGCTCGGCCTCGTCCAATCCGGCGATATTCGGGCCTTGGCCACCACCGGCCCGCGCCGCAGCCCGTTCGTTCCCGCGGTACCGACGGTGGGGGAAGCCGGCTATCCGTCGCTAGAGGACCTCACATGGTATGGGTTCTTCGTTCCCGCGAAGACACCGGCCAACATCGTTGAAAAGCTCAATACCGCCATCCAAGCGGCGCTACGCACCGATGAGGTCAAGTCCGGCATGGAAAAATTGGCGGTCGAGCCCGACGCGATCGCTATGGGAGACTTTTCGCGACTGATTACATCCGAATCCGATCGGTGGAAGGCGATCGTACAGGCAACCGGCTTCGTCCCGACCGATTGATCTAGGAGATTGGACCGGCGGAAGTTTCGATTTTAGGAACCATCGGGGGAACACATGAGCCAATCAGAATCTATTCATGATCTCGTGCAGGCGCATCGCATCACGGCGGTGATCTATGTGGCGGCGAAGCTCAATCTCGCCGAGGCCATCGGCGAAGATGCGAAATCGGCCGCCGAGCTCTCCGGGCTGGTATCCACGGACGAGCGCGCGCTACGCAGACTACTCGTTGGCATGACAACCGTCGGCCTCTGCAAGCAAGTGGACCGGGACCGATTTTCCCTGACCGATCTTGGGCGGCAGCTCGACGGCAGCGCCGATCAATCTTTCAAGGACTGGGCTCTGTTTGAGGGCGAGATGCTCGTGCAATCCTGGAGCGGACTAATCGATTCGGTTCGCACCGGAAAAAGCGCGACCCAGCTCTGGGGAGAAGGCGACGACCGCTATGCCGCGGCAGGCAATTCGCCGGAATGGATCGCTCGGTTTAACGCCGCGATGGTTAATCTCACGCGGACTGTGGCTCCTAGGATCGTTGAGGCCTTCGACTTCTCGACCGCGCGTGTCGTCCTTGATGTGGGTGGGGGCACCGGCGAACTGCTCGGCGGCGTGCTGCGCCACCACCCCGGTCTTGAAGGGATCGCCTTTGACCTTGCACGCTGCGAGGAAGCAGCACGGGCACATTTCGACCGTCTGGGTATCGCAAATCGCTGCCGCTTCGTCGCCGGCAACTTCTTCGAAACGGTGCCATGCGGCGCCGACACAATCTTATTGAAGAGCATCATCCATAATTGGAAGGACGATCGTTGCAGGATCATCCTACGCAATTGCCGGGATGCACTTCCATCCGGCGGCAAGCTGATCATTGTCGAACGGATCATGCCGGAGGTTGCCGTGGCCGACCCTGAACACCGTTCGCGCGCTATGAGCGATCTCAATATGTTGCGGGGAACCGGCGGCGTCGAACGAACGGAATCCGAATACTGCACTCTGATTGAGTCTGCCGGCTTCGTTTTTGCCAAAACGTCCAGTGTCGGTGCGTTCAGCCTTATCCAGTTTGAGAAGGTCGCCAGCTGATCTCGGATAATTTAAGGGCATCGCAAGGCCGATTTCTCCGTTTGGAGGGAAACAATGTCACGCAGAATATCGCGACGACAATTTGCGGCAGCGACCGCCATGTCATCTGTTGCCTTCTTCGCGGCGCCTCATGTGCGCAGTGCTTACGCCGCCGGCAAACTATCGATAGGTCTCTGGGATCATTTCGTGCCTGAGGCCAACAAGGCGTCGGGCGATCTCATCAAGGAATGGGCTGCGAAGGAAAAAGTCGAGGTCCAGATCGATTACATTACAACCCAGGGCAACAAGCTCTTGCTGACCATCGCCGCCGAAGCGCAAGCGAGAGCTGGCCACGACATTCTCGCGATGTCGACGTGGCGGCCTCACACGCATGCCGAGCAGCTCGAGCCGGTCAACGATATCATGGAGCCGATCGTCAAGCAGAACGGCGAAGTTAACAGCGTCGTGCAGTATCTCGGCCAAGTGAACGGCGGATGGATGGCCGTTCCGGCCACGGCTGGTAGCCAAATCCAGGCTTCATGCTCTCGCATCGACCTAATGAAAAAATATGCCGGCATTGACGCGCAGGACATGTATCCGGCCGGAGGAGCACCGAGAGCCGACAATTGGACAACAGAAACCTTCCTGAAAGCAGCAGAAGCCTGTCACAAGGGAGGATTTCCCTTTGGAATCGGATTGGGAGAGACGATCGATAGCGTCGCTGCTGCCGGCGCATTCTTCCACTCATTCGGCGCACAGCTGGTCGACGCCTTTGGTAAGATCACAGTCAGGACCGACGAAGTGCGTCAAGCTCTGGAATTTTACAGGAAGTTGATCG
Organism: Bradyrhizobium sp. CCBAU 11430; assembly: GCF_028128855.1. Classification (NCBI taxonomy): domain Bacteria; kingdom Pseudomonadati; phylum Pseudomonadota; class Alphaproteobacteria; order Hyphomicrobiales; family Nitrobacteraceae; genus Bradyrhizobium; species Bradyrhizobium sp. CCBAU 11430. Next base: position 34,289 of record NZ_LBJV01000061.1, on the reverse strand, counting down.
GGCTTTTGCCTCCCGATGTAGCAGCGTGGGACGATGCATCCAATAATAAATGGCTCATCTCCGGCCGAGGAGCGCTGATCATGAATGCGCCCAGTGCCTGGGCGGTGGCGAAGCGAGATGCTCCACAGATCGCCGCGCAATGCTGGACCCACGGCTTCCCGGCGGGTCCGAAAGGCCGCTTCGCGCCGTACCTGCCCTTCTTCTGGGCGATATGGAAATTTACTAGAAACAAGGAAGCCGCCAAGAGCCTCCTCGTTCATCTCTCACAGCCGTCATCGATTGAGAGAATGGTGGTTGCAAGTGGAGGCTATGATCTTCCAGCCTACGAGAAGTTCACGACGTTGAAGATTTGGGCGGAAGCAGAGCCCCCCAAGGGCACCCTTTATCACTACCCAAATCCCTACAAACATCAGAAACTCTCCGTCGTGGCTTCGCCGGCTCCGCCGAAGATTGCGTCGCAGATCAATGTCCAGGCGACGTTAACCAAGATGTGTCTCCGTTACGCACAAGGCGAAGCGATGGAGAGGGTTCTCGCTTGGGCGGAAGGCGAGTGCGAGGGCTTCATGCGGACCTGAAAAGAGAGGGCATGCAATTACCGGCCTACAGCGCGGTCCTGCTGCCTGACGGCGTAGCGCCTATACTTTGGACGGGACTGCGTGCCGCCGCTCGCTACGGAAAATCGAGGTGCGGCGGCGACAAAGCCGAGGAGGACAGCGGACACCGTAAGGACAATCGTCGGGGAAGAGTGGCTGATCATCTTGGTATGCCCTCGTCCGGGAACAAGCGGCGCGCGCCGGTCATTCGACATCGCCGATGAGTCGCCCGGCGATCCATTCCCCAGGAATCTCCTGCTAGGCCTTTAGCAGCCGGCTGTTCGCAGGCGTTTTAAGAATTTGCTTCAATATTGATTGAGTCTGCTGCGGGTCAAACTGCGACTTCAGCCCTGTTTCAGGGCTGATCCGGTGTACGCGGGATAGCAGACGCTGCCGGAGTTCGCGTGAAGGTCAGCAGCGGGGCCACTATCAGACGGTTCGGACGGGCTTGTAAATCAGCCCTTGGGCTGAATTCTTCCTACAGTAGTGCCATGGCAGCCTTCCCTGCGTCGTGCGGAACGCCGATTGACATACCCGCCTCGGTAGGGGGTCACTGACATTCCCTGCGCAGTTGACCGCGTGCGCCAGCCAACTCGCGGCCGGCGGCGGCGCTGCTATTCTTGCCCGATTTCATTTGTTCGATCTGTCTGTCGATGATGTATCTCTCGATCTGCTCGCACTGCTCCTTCGACCGCTTGTTCGCGTGCGTGCCGCTGTTCGAGGGAGTCGCCTTTGGCGCCGGGCCGGTCGTCCCGTTGAGCCTGGCCGCCGACTGACGGAGACGGTTGTTTCCGGCCACGGTGGCGTTGTCCGCGGCGGTCTGGGCCTCGTTTGGCATCTTGGCGCTGCGGAAGCGCTCCCTCGCCACGGAGAAAGCGCCTTCCGCTGCGGACCAGTCGCGGCGCTTGGCGGCAGCCAGGCCGGCCTGAAAGGATCTGCGCGCCTCCCTAGCGTCGGCCTCCGCTGCGGGATCCGCAGCCGGGCGGCCGGCGGCGGGCTTCGCGGGTGCCACGGCTGCAGCTGCGGGCGGCGCGGCCGACGGCGTGCGGTCGACGCCGAAAACGCCGGCGGCGACGTTCGAAGCGCCGCCGATATCGCGCGACCGCGCACTGGCCGGTACCGGCCCGAGCGGGTCGCGACGGCAGTGCCTACCGACATCGTCCGGCCGTCGGGCGCCAATGTGTAGTTCCAGGTCCCGACGGAATTGGTGTAGATGAAGACGTTGCCGTCGCAGGTCCAAGTGTGCTCACCCTTGACGCAGAAGGCGTGGTCTTCGCACGTCGCGCGGCCGTCGGCCGTCACTGTGGAGTTGTTGCCGCCAGTGTGGGTCCATCGGCCGACGAACTTGCCGGCGCAGCTGGCTGGCGGGGCGGCGGCTACCGGGGCGATCGAGGCGAGAAGCAACGCGGCCGCTGGTCGCCAGGATGGCCATGTCGCGTTTGAGGTCCTCCATGACGGCGAAGCCATCCGGATAGCTCACCAGGATCTTGAGGACCGTCACCTGGAAGTTCACGCCCCCTCCGGATCAATCAGCGCCACATCGTGGGTGCACGGGACAGCGCGTCGTGGCCGACCCGCCTGAGCCCATCGGGCGAAACCTCGCCTCTGGTGGCGGCCTCCAGGATTTTCGAAGCGACGTGAGTCCGGCTCCAATCTCGCGGTGCGAAACGCTTTCGCAGACTTCATCGAGGCGCGCAAAAGCGCGGTAGTTTCCGTGTCGAACATGAGGTTCCCCCCAAAAGGGAAAACCCCATCCTAGCCGCGTTTGCCGGCTTGGGGATTCAGGCATATTAAGCTTTGCGGAAAATGGCTCGGAATTCTAGCGAAGGCTGGGATGGGCCGAATGTCAGGCCAGTCAACTTCGGCTTCGATATTCATTGAGGACATCGAGCCAGCTGCATGTCGAGGACCGCCAGTGATCCCAAACAAGACACTGATGCGTCGCTTCGAGGCCACTTCGGCTCGCGCGCGCGACAAGACGGTTCAGTGTTCCGAACGCAGCCCCGCTTCGATGCGCTGGATCAGTGGCTCCCGCAGCGCAGGCACCACGTTGCCAAGGACGACGAAGGTGCGGACGATGGGCAAATACGGCTCCATTGCCGCCGTCAGCTCAGCGAGAGACATGCCGGCCAATCGCGCATATTCGGATTGCGCCGCCGCATTGGTCGCGCGCGGCCGCTCCGGATTGTCGGCTATTTCCGGGGCGAGCTCGGACAGGATGATATGCAAGAACGCAAGATCGAAGGCGGCGGGCCCGCGCATCGCGAAGGTCCAGTCGACGAGCTTTGGGCCTTCCGCCGTCATCATCACGTTGCCGGGGCTAAGGTCGCAATGGCAAAGCCCGTCGCCGGTCGGCAGGCGATCGATCAGGGCGAGGATGTCGGTGGCGATGTGCTTCGGGACCTTGCCGCCGTCGTGCCTCAACTCGCTGTCCATATACTCGCGCATGGAGGGGAGCTCCGACGCCAGGGACGTCTTGTGAACAGACATGGCCAGAGCCGCGAGGATCGCGCCCGCCTGTTCGAACGTCACCGCGCCGATCCGCGAGAGATGCCACAGGGTCGGTCCGTCGACGCGCTCCAGCACGATGCCGAAGCGGCCGTCCAGCGTCACCTCGCCGAACACCTCCGGCACCGGGACGCCGGCGGCCCGCACAGCGTGGATCATGCGTACCTCGTGCCGGCCGAGCAGATGAGAGACGCCGGCCTTGAATAGTTTCACGACCTGACCGGGCGCCCAAGCATAGGCTTCGGAGAAGGCGCCTTCACCGATCTTTTCCCCCAGCGATCCCTGCATGCCCGTTCTCCGCTGTGCAGATGAAATACCGGCGGCGAGAAAAAAGGAACCCCTCTCGTCGCGAGGGCCGCCGGACATAATGATCGCCTTTTAACCTGCAGAGACCTTCGTGCTCTCTCCGCTAAATGGTCCCAGTCCGATTGTGTCCCGTCTCTGCCTTAGCTCTGAGCGGCTCCACGTCCGCTTCCGAGAGGTGAACCGATCAAAGTAATGCTGGCTACCGAGGGCAGCCTTTGACCGGGTCGGAAGTCAGTCAGCATCTGCGTCACGAGGCAGCTGGCGCTGTCCAATTCCAATCGTCCAAACGGTAGACATCGACATCATCCGGATCGAATGCCTCACGAGTGGGCATCTCGATTCGACGTGACATAGTCGATCTCGCAGAGCGTAATTCCGAGATCTGCTACTTCCCGGTCGGTAAGGCGCCAAAGATCACCCCGCAGCCGCTCCCATTTCCGCCACTCTTGAAACGCGCCCCACAAACTCTTCAAGGCACCGGAATAGTGTCGGTCCGATACGGTCGTCTGGGCTAAGCCCGTCTGGTAAAGCGTGCTCATTGCAGCGCTCCGTTGTTTCCACCAAGAGAGGATGCCAGAAACCCGGCGGGAACGCTTCACGTGCTGCTTACATTTCCATTAAGAGCAGCTTACTCTTTGCGTTCTAGGTTTTGCTACAACCGGGGGAATTGGCAGCTGCTCTATCGTTTTGCGGGTACGAATTCGACACCGATCAACGCGAGCTGCGTCGCGGGGCCGACCTAGTATCCTTGCGCCCAGGTGTTTGACCTGATCGACCACTGATAACTAATAGCGCATCGAATTCTGAGGCACGTTCTCAGATCATGCTGCCGGGCAGGAAGCAGCGAACGCGCGGATGGCCATCGATGTAGTGCTTCCATACCATAGTCGGACCGGCGCGGTTCGGTTGGTTTAGGACGGCGCCCTCAGGAACCACGACCCACTTCCCTTCGATGCGGACGCGGTAATGGCCACGGTCGGATTCCCAATCGGCGTCGAAGACGATGTACCCATCGGCATTCGTACAGCACTGCCCAAACTCACTGTGCAAGCTCTCGAACCATGGCTTCAGCGGCGAATTAGCGTAGCGCCCGTCATCACGGGCGAGCACCGGTCTCGCCAACACAATCAGGCCAAGCATGAGCGCTGCATGTATTCTCGCGGACATTCGTTCCTCTCTACGATGCTGCAAGCGCGCTATGCGCCTATCTACTGTCTCGCTCTGCGATATGCGGAGGACGGAAGCGACAAAATCGGTTTTACCCCTGGCTATGGAGCGAATGCGGCTGCCTGGGAAGGCCCGGATGTACCGGGCCGAACGAAAACAAAACGCGACCTCACCGGCAGGTCCAAACCGTCTTCGCCGTCCTGCCCGATCAGAATGAGACCCGCCCCACCATTGGCCACTGTTAGGATGACCGGTACACCAGCCCATGTCCTGATCGGCTCCATGGCCATGATAAGGAATTCGCCGATCGGCTGATCCAGATACTGAAGCCTTAGCTGCAGCGCGACTTCGGCGGGTGCAAGCAGAAGGCCCAGCAATTGCGCGCGCGCATAGACTTTTCGCAGCGTTGCCGTTGTGCCCGCAAAGCCAAGTTCGGCTGGCGATACGGCAACAAGCTCGACCTCTGTCTTCTTCGTGCTGAGGGTAAAGGTCGGCCTTCCGAGAATCTCGTCGGCCGAGCTCCCAACACCGCAGCCCAGTGCACTCATCGCGTCCCGAAGAGCGGCCAAATCCCTAAACGTCCCGACAGTAATCCTCTTCCAGAAAGGAACCTCGGCGGCGGAGCTGAATGAAGTCCGAGTGTCGCGGGCTGGTGGAGTCCCCTTAAGCGCCAGGTGATTGCGCAGGACATCCTGCGCCGAGCATTGGGCTTCAGCAGCGTTGGCGCAGGCGACGACAAGCGCAGAGCAGACAAGTAGGCCAGCACTCCGTTGTGCAAATGCACCAGCCCGTCGCATTCTCTTGGAGTCGTAGGTCGCACTCATCGTCGCCTCCGCTACGTATTCTCGGCGGCTAGACTGCCGAAGCGCGGTCCGGTGCGCTTTACGAGCGGCTTACATTTTCCTTATCAGCGGCTTATTCTCTTCCATTCCGACTGGCGGGAGAGGCGTTGTTTCGCTGCGGGGCTGACACGGCGGAGGATGGCAGTTGCGCTATCTGTTCGAGGAGTACGTCTTCCACACCGACCGGCGCGAGCTGCGTCGCGGGGGCGAGTTCGTGCCCGTCGCGCCGCAGGTATTTGACTTGATCGATTACCTGATCCGCAACAGGGAGCGAGTTGTCACCAAGGACGAGCTCATCAAGGCCATTTGGAATGGGCGTAGCGTATCCGACGCGGCGGTGACGACCCGCCTGAATGCCGCCCGGGCCGCAATCGGCGATTCTGGCGAGGAACAGCGCTTAATCAAAACACTACCACGCAAGGGTTTCCGCTTCATCGGACGGGTCCGGGAGGCGGGAGAAGTTGCGAACCCAGATCCGGGCGATGAGCCCGAGAGCGCTCCTGCAGTTCCCGACAAGCCCTCCATCGCCGTACTGCCGTTCGCGAACATGTCTGGCGATCCCGAGCAGGAGTACTTCGCGGATGGAATGGTTGAGGAGATCACCACCGCTCTTTCTCGTTTCAAATGGTTGTTCGTGATCGCTCGAAACTCTAGTTTCACGTTCAAGGGCAAAGCCGTCGACGTCAAGGAAGTCGGGCGCAGGCTTGGGGTGCGCTATGTCCTTCAAGGAGCGGTGCGAAAGGCGTCGGGGAAAGTTCGCATTACGGGCCAATTGATTGAAGCGGCTACAGGCGCACACATTTGGGTGGACAAGTTCGAGCGTGACATGAGAGATGTTTTCGCGTTGCAGGACGAAGTCACGCTCGCCATTGTCTCAGCGATCCAGCCAAAGTTGTTTCGAGCAGAAATTACACTGGCGACTCGGCGGCGACCGGAAGACCTCACCGCGTATCATCTTTATCTCCAGGCAATACAGCAAGCCGTCCGATCGACCCGCGAGAGTTTGGCCGAGGCACTCCGACTGGTTCAGCACGCTTTGGAGCTTGACACCGGGTTTGCTGCTGCGGCGGCGTTGGCAGGCGACTGTCATATGGAAAACGTCTTTAGAAGCTATGCGATTGATCCACAATTCGAACGCAGTGAAGCCGTTCGGCTTATGCGCTTGGCATTGAGCCTCGACGATCATGATCCAGACACGTTAGCAACTGCTGCATCAATCTCGGCTTTTTTGGTAGGCGATCGTGAGGCTGAGATTGAGATTGCCGATCGGGCGGTCGCGCTCAACCCAAATTCATCTCACATATGGAGACGCAGAGGTTGGGTCTACAGCGTTGTGGGGCAGCCGGAGGAAGCGATCCGGAGCTTTGAACACGCAATCCGAATGAGCCCGGTGGACCCGCAACAGTTCACAGTTTTAACCGGGATGGGATTTGCCCTTATTGAGCTTCGTCGCTTTGACGAGGCCGTCGTTGCAGGGAAGAGAGCCCTGCGCCAGAACTCTTCCTATCCAGGATCGTACCGCTGCCTCGCATCCGCTCTCGCACATCTCGGACGGGACGCTGAAGCTCGTGAGGCGGCAGCTGGTGTGCTTGACTTGGACCCCACCTTCACAATATCGGCGTGGGTCGCTCGGAGCCGGCTATCAACTAATGCGAAGCTGATGATTGAGGGCTTTCACAAAGCCGGTCTGCCCCAGTAATCGGACCTCGTAGACCGAACATAGTCTTCGCAAAAAAAAGCGAATGAGTCAGAAGTCTTGACCAACCTGAAGCCGTGCATTCTGCTAGTGTTTGCAGTCCGGGCGTGTGGCCCGTGCAGGGAGGCGAGGGTGACAAACTTGGAAGTCTCCAATGACCCTCCGGGCAAGCCGCCATCCAATAATGAGCAGCCAGACAAAGCGGCATTCGATGAGGAGCGGAAGCCGCCATCCGATCGCAATCTAAAGATTCGGTTGCGGGCACGATTGCAGTTGATCGGCGGCGCGCTCGCTTCAATTGCTGCCGTGGGAGCGATTGCGGGCGGGCTCGTCGGCTACTGGACTGTTTGGAAGACGCTCCGCACAGACGTGTTTCCGGAAAGCCAAAAAACGCAGAAGAAGGCTACCGCACGGCCCGACGTTGCTCCCCGTTTGTCTCTCGTTGTTCTGCCATTCGCAAACCTCAACAACGATGCGGAGCAGGACTATTTTGCCGACGGCATTACGACCGATCTAACAACAGACCTCGCGCAAATGCCCGATACATTCGTCATCGGGCGCGGGACGGCTTTCACCTATAAGAATAAGCAGGTCGATCTCAAGACGCTCGGCAAGGATCTCGGTATCCGATGGGCGGTACAGGGCGCGGTGCAACGGGCCGGAGATCGGGTCCGGATGAACGTGTCACTTGCCGAACTGTCGACTGGTCGTGACGTCTGGTCTGACCGCTTTGACGGCGATCGGACAAATCTTGCGGCCTTGCAGGAGCAGGTCACGGCGCGCCTCGCTCGCTCTCTCAACGTCGAACTCATCCAGGCCGAAAGCCGGCGCAGCCAAATGGACAGGCCAACCAATCCAGATGCTGTGGATTTCAGCATGCGCGGCTGGGCGAAGCGCTATGGCCCCCGGACCAAGTTTACGAATGCACAGGCAAACGACTTGTTCGATAGCGCACTGCGCCTCGATCCAGACAACACCGATGCAATGATCGGGAAGGCGTTGTGCATAGCCGAGGGCGTGATCTACGGATGGTCGACATCCGTGGTTGAGGACAAAAGAACGGCGCTGAAGCTAATTGATCAAGTTCTCGCAAAGCGCCCGGCGACCGCAAGCGCGCACGTAGCCAAGGGAAACATTTTGAATTATGGAAATCCTGAGGAAGCTTTGCCTGAGTATGACGCAGCTTTGGAAATCGACCCTAATTCGCCCGTCGCATATGCATCCAAGGGGATCGTACTTGTTACGGCGGGTCGCGCGCGCGAAGCGTTTCCTCCGATTCAGATCGCCTTGCGCCTAAGCCCCAAAGATCCGGCCGCTGGCACTTGGCACTACTTCCTCTGTCATGCTCATGTCCATCTGCGTCAATACGCGGAAGGCATCGAGGAATGTAAGCGCTCCATCAACTTGAGTAAATTGGACTGGTTTCCGTATGTAGATCTGATTTCAGCTTATGGAGCCACTGGCCAATTGGAAATGGCCCAGCAAGTGTTGGTCGAATTGAATGCAATCCGACCGGACTTCACGATCCGATGGTTTCAGCAAATCGGCTACGCACGTTCGAGCAATCCGCAGTTTCGTCGTGAGTACGACGACATCGTCGAAGGACTGAGGAAGGCCGGCGCTCGCGAGCAATGAGATGGCCAGGACCTTCGTTGCTTGCTTACTTACGAGCAGGGGTCTCCTTCTGGCTCTTGCCTGACCTCCGCCGGGCGCGCTTTGAGGTCTCCTTTCAACAGGTGAGCTGACAAGGTCGTGCTGTTACTCAGGGCAGCCCTTGACCCAAACGCGCTCCGCTTCCGCTGCCCAGGTCCAAAATAGATTCTCACAGCACGCCTCGAAATCGGCCGAGATTGCCGGCCGAATCAGCCGAACAGGTGGTACACAGCGGTGGTCGCAAAACACCGGCCGGCTTTTCGGGAATCCTTGTTTTTCGGCGGAATTCGCGCATTTGGGGGCATAGGGGAAGAGAGTCCCACTCTCTCCGCCGCAGTGCGCGATAAAGCGCATGTTCAGTCGTTGAGAATTGATCCAAGTTGATTTCGTCGAGCCGCTCGGAAACCGCTAACGTCATGCAACGCATCCTTACAGGTAATCCGGCGAGATGGTCCAAACAGCCGTATGCTTGATCTCCGCGTCTTCTAGGTCGCGGGTCACCGGTACGCGATAGTCGGCGAGTCGGACAAGTTTTGTCTTCGGAAGGAAAGAGCGCCCAGGGTCGCCGATCAAGATGGTCGCGCCGGCGCGCGCATGGTCGGCCAGAAATGCGAAGGCACGCGCCGCGGTGTCCTGCTCATAGAAAATGTCGCCCGCGAGGATGGTCTGCCATCGGCCGCTTGGTTGAGTGTCGAGCACGTCCTCGCCGCACGACGTGAGGTGGACCTGATTGACCTCCGCATTGAGTTCCGCCGCCGCGATCGCGAAGGCGTCGATGTCGGACACGGTCACCCCGACCGCGCCAGCCTTCATCGCCGCGATGCCGACGAGTCCGGAGCCGGAAGCGATGTCGAGCACGCGCCGGTCCCGCACGGTATCAGGATGATCGAGTACGTAGCGAGCCAGCGCTTGGCCGCCCGCCCAGGCAAAGGCCCAGAAGGGCGGGGGAAGGCCGGCCTCGTTCAGCTCGTTCTCGGTCTTCTGCCAGAGCGGCACTGATTCATCGGCGAGGAAGACCGCGATTTCCGGCACCAGGGGCACCGACCGCAGCCGGGTGTTGGCTCGGATGAAGGATTGCGGGTCGGCAATGGTCGTGGCTGTCAAGGCGGGCCGTCGCTGTCTCGGTCCGCTGATAATTAGCACGAACCGTCTCGCGCCGCGAAGGCGGACGTAGAGCGGCTGCGTCTCGATCTCGCCAAGCATGCCTAGTCGCTGGGCCTTCAGGCGGCCGCGCGCCGAGCCGCTCTTTCGGCCTTGTCCGCGGCGATCTGCTGCGGCGAGCGTCGCGTCCGCTTGAGAGGCGCCGGCGGCCGATTCAAGGCTGGGACCTTGAATCTCGGGAAGAGAGCCAGCTCCTTCGCGAGCACCGGCACCTTTCGTTTGCCGTACCGCGCCCCAGTCCCGCTCTTGCTTTCATGGCCGCACATGTAGTCGCACAACTCGGGTTTCATCTTCGTGCCGCGCACAATCTCACGCCAGAGATGACGCCAACCGTGGTTGGGCTGCACGTCGGTGATCTTGAGCGTATCGCGCACCCATTCTCCCAGCCGTTCGGCGACCTTTTGCCATTGGGGATTGGCCCCCTTTCCGCCGCGGGCGCGGACTGGATCGTAGAACAGCGGTTTGCCCAGCTTGCGGCGCTGTTCGACGTAGACCAAGAATTCCTGATCGCGCAGATGCTTGTGGACCGGCACGCGGCGCAGCCGCTTGCCTTTCGTGATCTCGGGTCTAAGCACGAAGCACCAATGGCCGAGGATGGGCTGAACGTCCGACGGCAGGAGCGAAGTGATCTCGTTGACGCGCGCGCCTGTATAGGCGCAGACCCAGGGCACCCAACGTCTGGCCGCCCTCATCTCGGCGGACATCAAGTGCGACGGCGTCGCTACGGTCGCCGACAGGATCTTCAGCGCCTGCTCCGGATCGAAACCTCGCTCGTCGTCCTCCTTCCAGGCCTTGACGCCCTCGACCTTGATCCCGGCAAACGGATTGACCTCGAGCCGCAGCGCGTTGAGCATGTGGGTGGCCACCGACCGGGGCGCCGCCAGCCAGACGTCGCGGACGGCCTTGGAAGCGATGCCCTGGGAGATCATGTAGTCGCGCCAACGGACCGCGTCCTGCGGCGTCACCCGCGCGAGGTCTCGGTGCTTGATCCATTCGACGAAACGTTCGATTACCGGCCGCCAGCGCTTGGCGGTCGGCCCGTCGAGGCCGCCCTTGATCCGAGGCTGGCTGCAGTAGAGCTCGAAGGCCTCCATGATGTCGACCTTGGGCTTCGTCCGCTCCTTGGGCAGTTTGCCGAGTTTCTTGTTCTCCTCGAAGTCGCCGGTCGAGGCGCGGAAGACGTCGCCGTAGGCCCCCTTCCTCGCTTCGGCGAGAAGAGGCTTCAGCTTTTCGACCTGCGCCTCCGCGGGCGGCTCTCCGAGTTCGCGGGTCAGGACCTCGCGCGCCCATTGGTCGAGCGCCTCTTCGGCTCCCGGATCATCCTGGTTCTCCGTGAGTGCGAGCCACCTCAGTGCGCCGAATCCCGTGCCGGGCTCGGCGATGTGGGCGTCGCGGATCCGGATGTGGGTCTCGCGCTGGATCGCGAACAGGTCCTGATGGGTCAGGGGCGCCACCGGGCCCCGACCGTCTGGGCCCCGCTTGGCCTCAAGAGCGAGGCGCGCCCATTCGCGTTCCAGGTCCTCCGAGACGGCCACGATCCGGGCGTTGGCCGTCCGGCGGTCCGTAGTTTTCAGCGACTTCCAGACCTCGGTCTGGCCGACCAGAGCGCGGTAGCGCGCCGGTACCTTCTTTCGGATCCAGTAGACGTTCTGCTCCTTGCCGCTGGCCTTCTTGGGCCGGAAAGGGGTCGGCATTTTCGTCGTTCCCATAGTAGTGTAGACCCTCGGTGTAGAACCGACGGCTCAAGGAACGCCCAAAAACACAGATAAACTTGTATTTACCGGGTGTTTTCGCACCGGCGGGGGAGAGTCCCTCCCTCTCCGCCAATTAGCGCCCGACCTCCATCAATCTGTGAGCGCGAGCAGTAAAGTATCCAGTGATGGCGATGAAGATCGGACCGCAGCCCGCGAAATGGCTGCACAAAAAAGCCAAGCAAGGGATGCGTGGCTATCCGGTCGGTACGCTTGCCTTCTATGGTCCCGACAATCAACGGGCCTCGAAGGTTGCGGTGTCGGTGATCCGGTATGAAGGAGCTGAGCCCGATCTGCGTCGCTGGTTTTCGGAAACCGGCGACGTGCGAACCGATCCGACAATTCTCTCGGAGATCGCTGCGCATCTGCGTCAAAGCTCCGTGCACTCGGTGGCGATGGTGGACGGAATCATTGGATGTCCGCACGAAGAAGGCGTTGATTATCCGATGGGCGAGCCTTGCCCAAGGTGTTCCTTCTGGAGGGGACGAGATCGCTGGACAGGCGAGTTGGATCCCGGCTGAATATTTCTCGCGCAGGCTCCAGAGCGGTATTCTGGCGGTCGCGCATGCGATCCGCGAACGCAGCCTCACCGGTTGACCTGCTACGCAGCAACCGACACCCCGATGTCCCCACCAAAGCGGTGCCAGCTTGAACCCACCACCCGCACGACCCGACCTAGCAATGCCCCGCCATCATGCGGGCCCAAGGTAACCTCACCCCAATGTTCGAAAAGTCCTACCGCGACCGCCTCGAGGCTGATCTTGCGCAATGGGAGGCCGATGGCGTGATTGCGCCGGCGGCGGCTGCCTCGATCCGTAATGCGCTGCCGCCGCTGCCTGCGGGCATCAACATTGCCGTGGTCGTCGGCATCGTCGGCGGTCTGTTGATCGCGGCTGCATTCCTCGCCTTCGTGGCGGCGCACTGGACCGAGATCGCGCGGCTGTTGCGGTTCGCGATCCTGCTCGCCGGCATGATCGCTACCTCTGGCCTCGGGGCCTGGTTCGCGGCGAGCGGCCGCAATGTTCTCGCCGATCTCTGCGCCAGCGTCGGCGCGATCATCTTTGGCGCGGGCATCGCGCTGGTCGGCCAGATGTATCATCTCGGCGACGACTTTGCCGGCGGCATGCTGCTGTGGTCGATCGGCGCGTTCGCCGCGGCGCTGCTGACCGGCTCGCGCGGTGCGCTCGCGGTCGGCCTCGTCGCCGCCGGCATCTGGACCTGCATGCGGATCTACGACGCGCCCGACGTCCTGCATCTTCCGTTCGTGGCGGTCTGGCTGATCGCAGCAAGCCTCGCCTTCGCCTGGAATTCGCGCGCCGCCGCCCATCTCGTCGCGCTCGCGGTGCTGCCGTGGTGGATCGCGACGTCGCTCCGCTTCGAGTTCGACGGCGCCCAGCCGTCCTTCGTGCTCGCCAACGGCGCCGCCCTGCTGTTCGGCGCCGGGCTCGCGCTCGCAGCCTGGCCCTCGCCGAGGGCGCTCCGGCTCGGGACCGTCCTGTCGATCTACGGGGCGTTCTCGCTCGCCGCTGTCGCTGTCCTGGAGGTGACGACAGTCGACGACTTCATTCGCTTCCGGACCGGCACGGCGTCCGGCCAGTCGCTGTGGGCGATCCTGTGCGGGGCCGCAGGGGTGATCCTCGCCCTCGTCTCCGCCACGTTCACGAAGCGTGCGGGTGAGATCCTCGGCGCCTGCGCGACCGGGCTGGTGTTGCTCGCCGCGCCGATCTGGCCGGTCTCCACGGCCGGCGAGCCCTGGTTCGCTTATGCCGCGCTGTTGTGCGCCATGCTGTGCCTCGTCGTGTCAGGCGTGCTCGATGACGTGCGTCCGCGCATCGTCGCCGGCTGGCTCGGGATCGCCGGCGTCATCGCCGGCATCACCTGGGCGGTGAAGGGCTCGTTGCTGCGTCGCTCGGCGTTCCTTGCGGCGGCCGGCATCGTCACTGTCGTCTTTGCAACGGCGCTCAATCGCGCGCTGCCGAGGGCTGCGCGATGAACAGGTTGGTCACGTCCGTTTCCGAGTTCTGGCAGCGCATCCCGAAAGCCGTGCTGTTCGCAGCCGCCGTCCTGCTGCAATGCGTTCTGCTGGTGCTGATGGTCGCCGACCGCATGCAGATTTTGCGCGAGGGCACCGAGGTCACTCTGCAGACGCAGCCGGTCGATCCGCGCGATCTCCTGCGCGGCGACTATGTCGTGCTGCGCTACGACATCTCGCAGCTGCCGGCCGGTGCGCTCGCCGGCAAGACGGCCGACGCGCGCAACCCCGTCGTGTTCGTCAAGCTCGCGCCCAATGCCGATGGCGTCTACGCCGCCGTCTCGGTGCATGCCGAGTCCGTGCCGGTCACGGCGCCCGAGGTGCTGATCCGCGGCCGCGTCAGCCATTCCTGCGGATCCAACATCCGCACCTTCTGCGACAGGCTGACGATCAAATACGGTCTCGAAAGCTATTTCGTGCCCGAAGGCGAGGGCGGCAAGCTAGAGCAGGCCCGCAACCAGCAGAAGCTGCGGATCGTTGCCGCCGTGCTCCCCTCAGGCCGCGCCGCCATCAAGCGGCTGCTGCTCGACGGCGAGCCGGTCTATGAGGAGCCGCTGTATTAAGTTGCTTCGTGTGCGCCATGACAATGCTTGAAGCGCTTTCCTGAATTGCATGGGCAAAGGTCGTTGCGTCGCAAGCCTGCAAGCTCCCCCGACGTCCCTGGTTCACCGGGACTCTTCAGGAGTGACGTTGATGATGCGCCCGGACCGGCGGCCGCCAATTCCGGGGTCGGTGCGTTTCGACGATTCAGCAGCCACCCGGCCAATATTCCGGTCACCACGAACCCGCCCAGCAGCGCCATTCCCATCTTGATGTCGTTAGCCTCCTTGCGCTCCTTCTCCTCGGACTCCCTCGCCGCTTGTAAGCGTTGCTCTTCCCGTTCCACATACCACTTTGCAGCGGCTTGAAGCGCCGTCGGCGGAACCGTCCAGCTCACCGATGATTTTTCCGGTCTTGAAAGAACGATCGCCCGCGACAGCAGTGCCATTTGCGACGGCGACTTGCTTTCAGAACTGACTCTGTTCGCCGTCAAACGCGATGCGAGCCCGAGCGAAACCCCACCACAGACCGATGAGACCAGCGTCAGACGACGATTGCCCTTCGCTTCTTCGAGGGTTTCCCAGCGCCCCAGGCCTGGAAGCGAATCCGGCAATGCAACGTGATCGATCTCATGAGCGTCGATCAGTCGCGTGAGATCATACGCGTAGAGGTTCCGCTCCTTCAGGATATGTGCAATCGCGAAATGCCGGTAGATATTGTACATGTCGCGCCAGATCGGCTCGGCACGAATTGTCTCCTCCATGCGAGCGGTCCAATCACAGGCGAACTCCCTTGCGATGGGATCTTCGTTCCCGCTCTTGGCCCCTGCATCTGCGTCGGCATCCGCGTCGCTGAGGATCACCTGGGCCGACTGCAGGAACGCTGTTTCATAATCGTGCGCATATTCGAACTTGCCGGGTTCAAACCAGAACCGGCGCCGGCTGCTCCAATCGCCCGTGGACGTGCCAGCCCGAAGCATCTGCCGCGACTGGTTGAGCCGGCGCGTGAGGGCAAGGGCGGATCAACCGGCAATTGAAGCGTGCCCTGCGAAACCTGCTTCATGCGATAATCGGCTTCGACGAGCACCTTCGTCACGCGGGAATGCCTGGGCAGGGCGTCCACGCGAACCATTTGCGGCTGTTGCGAGCACATGCGCAGGTATTGTTGCTTCGCCGCCGCGTCGCGCCCGGCAATCTGGTCGAGACCGGGCGTTTGGCTTCTGTCCGGGTCCAGAGAGATTCCCGGCTCGATCTTCCCGTATTTTCTGTCGGCCGATCTGATCGCGACGATGAGATCGTCGAGATAGAGATCCGGTTGGCCCCTCTCGGCAACTCCGCAAAGCAGGATATCGTTGTCGTCGTCCCGGCAGACAGCGTCGATGCGGGTCCCGGTAAGCCGCTTTGGTCCGCCCGACTTCGCCCGCTTCAAGGCTTCGCGCAGCGAAACCGCGACGTCCGCCCGCATGTCCGTGATCGCCGTCGCGGGGGGAGCCTTGCAGGCGCTGTCAGCCGCCACCGCAGCCAGGGGCTGTTGCGCGACGAGCGCGCTGACGCCCGACGCCAGGAAGCCGCGCCGATTGACAAGCACTCTGTGCATCATGAAGGTCTATTTCCCCGCTTCGAGAAATTTCGAAGTTAAGTATCCGGCTTCTTCAAATTGAGAACCTTGCGCCTGAGCTCGCCCAGGTCGCTTTCCTTCCCCGTCGGAGCCGCTCCGATGTGCACGCCGCCGACAGGTGCCGCGGATGGCGAATGAGTTGGACTGCTGACGTTTGATCCGGATGGCTTTGAGCCGATTTCGGGTGAATTCGAGCCTGATCCAGCTCGCTCGCCGGCGCCGCTGACGCCCGACTCTCTGGTGGGGAAGGAATTTCCGCTTGGGGAGGAATTTGGTCTCCGGGCGCTGGGGGCCACTCGTCCGCCGCCGTCACCTGAAACGTCCGAGTCCAGCGGCGTGCGCTGATTTCGCCAGCGC
This sequence comes from Bradyrhizobium sp. CCBAU 11430, assembly GCF_028128855.1. Classification (NCBI taxonomy): domain Bacteria; kingdom Pseudomonadati; phylum Pseudomonadota; class Alphaproteobacteria; order Hyphomicrobiales; family Nitrobacteraceae; genus Bradyrhizobium; species Bradyrhizobium sp. CCBAU 11430. Next base: position 18,066 of record NZ_LBJV01000061.1, on the reverse strand, counting down.
TGAAGCTCCTGCAACTCGCGAGCGACGGCGGCTGCGCCGTTCAACCGCATCCGCTCCTCCTGGGGACTCTCGTAGTCCGGCCGGGTCGTGAGGTTTTCTCTCAACGAAGCCCTGTCAATGCATTGTCCGGCATCATAGGCAGTTCGAGCGACGTCCTGCTTGAGACTGTCGCACTCCATGCATTTTTTATACAGACCCTGCAACTCGACGGAGATGTAGCTGCAGTTCCACCCGGGACCGTGCTTCTTCTGCAGGGTCTCGGCCTGGGCCGGAAAATTGCAGGCTCCAACAGCTGCAATTGCCGCGAGAATGAAGTAGCGCATGAATGTCATTCAGCTAATGATGTGACCGGATCGACGGCCGGCAAAACAATTTTCACTCGCAGCTTAAACCAGCAGAACTATGCTGCAACTTCTTTCCGTCCAATTAGCATCGGCCTTGCACAGTTTGGCTAGGGCGCGGACTCATAACGAGCGGCGAGCCATAGCCGGATAGATGCAAGTTGGATGAAGGCAAGGTAGTTTCCAGCAAGCCTGTCGTAGCGCGTCGCCACCCGACGGCATTGTTTGATCCTGTTGAAGAACCGCTCGACGCGGTTGCGGGCGCGGTAGAGATACGGGCTGAAGCAGATCGGATCGGTCCGATTGCTTTTCGGCGGGATATTGGCCCATGCGCCCTTTTTCATGGCAAGCTCCCTGATCCAGTCAGCGTCGTAGCCGCGGTCGGCGAGCAGCATTGATCCGGATCTCAAACGAGAGAGCAGTTTACCGGCAAGTCGAACGTCGTGCGCCTCGCCAGGACTCAACGCAAGTTGTACCGGTAGACCATTGCTGTCGACCACCGCGTGGATTTTGCTCGTCAGACCGCCGCGTGACCTTCCCATCGATTGACGCCAGTTTCTTGTGATGCAGGCCCCATGTTGATGTACGCGAACAATGGAAGTGTCGATCATCTGCACGGCAGCATCATGGGCGCCGGCCAGTGCGCTCATGAGCTTGGCCCACACGCCGGCCCGTCGCCAGCGAACGAATCGATTGTAGCAAGTGGTGTACGGACCGAAGTTTTCTGGCAGGTCGCGCCATGGCGCTCCGGATCGCAAGACCCAGAAGATGCCGTTGAGGACACGACGGTCATTCACCCGCGGCACGCCGCGCGACTTATTCGGCAACATCGGCTTAATGACGGACCACTCATAGTCCGTGAGTTCGTAGCGCATGATTCGGCCCCTTCCGTTGTGTGGCTTGAATCATGGCTCGGCTGTCGGGCTCAACTGGTCGCTATGCACTCGAAAGCCGACCGATTATGCTCACCTTGAGTTTTGTCGTTCCTGACCCAAAGCAGATCTGAGGCGTTGCGCCGAGCCCCGCGAAGTAGCCAACGTGGTGATCTTTCTCGATAGGACGGCGCCAGCGCGATGGCTGGGCCGTCCTGACGGCTGATGCGGGGACCATCAATCGGCTAACCGGCGGTATCGAAGACAGCTGCCGGTCCTTCATGATGAAGGTCCGTCAAACGTGTGCTACGCAGTGGTTTGCACAGAAGAGCGACGCAAGCCGGTGCTCCATAGCCAAACGGCCGAAACCATAAAGTAGAAGGCACCGAACGCGGCGTAGCCGGCAACGTCACTAATCCCGACATTGGTAACAACCCCCGCCCGGTAGACGAAGAAGCACCCCGCCAGCGCCGACTGTGCGCCGCTGAGGATCATCGCCCATTGTGCGCCGGCCGATCCCCAGCGGCCCACGCCGGTCGCAAGCTGAAGAAGCCCCGCGACGACCGCCCATGCCCCGAAGATCAAAAGCACGGCATTCATGCTCCGCGTCAGCGCGATGGTGACCGCTATTGCAGTAATAATGCTAATGATGACATTGACCATCTGGCTCTTGCTCGAAGCAAGCCCACTGCTGCGTTGCGCGTCGAGATAGTTGGCGAGGGCATCCCACAAGGGATAGGCAACCAGCAGGATGGCCGCGAGATGGGAACGGTCTCTGGCGATCGTCAAGGCCGCAACCGCCCATAGAGCCGCGACGGCAGAGCGAATGAAATAGTAGCGCTTGAGCCAGGCATTGGCTTTCGGAGAAGGACGTGTAGTGCTGAGCGTCATGTGGTCTCTTCCTGGATGGCAGTTACCCGTCCGCCTGGTCATTATGTTTTCACGCCACGGCGTAGCAGAGGGGAAGCATCATGATTGTCGTTTCGCCTCCTTTGCGAGGCGGCGTCGGACAGGATGTAACCAACTACGAGGCGATGCCGGGAGCCGTTACTGAGGCCGAACGAAAATTTTGGACGGTCCCCACAGCCTGAGCAACGCAGGCCTGCATATAAATCGACTATTGCAATTAGGAACCGTTTGGTTTATATTGCCCGTATGATGACCATCAATACCAAACTTCCTGTGGGACGCCCCCGTGAATTCGATCTCGACGAGGCGGTGAGGCGAGCGATGCAAATCTTTTGGGATCGTGGGTTTCACGACGCATCGTTGCCTGATCTGCTTGCCGGAATGCAGCTTTCGAAGGGCAGCTTCTACAAGGCTTTCGGTGACAAGAAATCTGTCTTCCTGCGCGCCCTCGAGTTCTACACGGACGATGGCGTACGAAACGTCCAGGAGGTTTTGCGATCAGACCCCTCGCCGAAGGCGGCAATCCGCAACGCGTTGGTGCGGTATGCGGATTTGTCGTCTGGGAAAAAAGGGGTGCGCGGTTGTTTCGGTGTGTTGACGGCTGCCGAGATGTTGCCGGGAGATCCCGACATCGCAGAGGTGATCAAGCGTCTTTTCTCCAGGCTTCAAGCCCTGTTCGCTGCAACGATCGCGAAAGGACAGGCCGCCGGCGAAATCGCCAATAGGTCCGATCCTGAAGTCATCGCGCACTTTATCGTCTCACATGCACAAGGCATGCGGGTGCTTGGTAAAGTTGGATCACGCCGCGACGAGATGCTGAAAGATGCCGATCTCCTGATGGAGATGCTTTTTTAAAAGCAAAATTAGGAACCAATTGGTTCCTATTGCAGTTGTGCCGATGGCACGCTTGGCTTTCCTGGGAGCTTCAATGTTCGGATATCAGCAACAGAGTCACCGATTGGACTGCGGCGAAGGTTACGGTTCGATATGAGGAACTCAGATGCCAGGCGCTCTGTGCGGTTCTCGGTATTCGGTGCAATGGCGATCGTTCTCTCGGGTTGTGCCAGTCGCAGCGGCCTCGTCGAGGCCGATATCATCAGCACGCCGAGTGAGTACGCGCAACTCGTCGACGGAGTTTACACCTTACCAGCCGTCGACATATCCCGCGTCGATCCGGCGATGTTGCGCCAGCGCGTGGACTATACGACGAATGAGCCTGTCGGGACGATTGTCATCGATACGGCTGCTCATCAGCTCTATCTTGTCGAGGGCGACGGAAAGGCCATGCGCTACGGCATTGGCGTTGGCAAGGATGGTCTCGCTTTCGCAGGCACCGCGACCATTAGGCGAAAGGCGGAATGGCCGCATTGGACTCCGACCAAGAACATGATGAATCGGGAGCCTGCGCGCTATGGCCATCTCGCCAGCGGAATGGCCGGCGGGCTTGGCAATCCCCTCGGACCACGCGCGCTGTACCTCTTTCAGGGCGAACGGGACACGATGTTCCGCATTCATGGGACGACCGAGCCGGAGACAATCGGTCGCGCCGTTTCGAGCGGATGCATTCGACTCATCAACCAAGACATCATCGATCTCTATAGCCGGGTCAAGATCGGCAGCCGCGTCGTCGTCATCCAGGGCGGCCGAGCGGTGAGTTCTTGAGCATGGCCTCTGATCGCAGAGAGTCGGTCGGCCTTGGCCGATATCACGGGTCGCAATAGCGGCGAACGATTTGCATCGTCTGATAACAACTCGGAGAAGAAAGCATGAAGACTTGGCTCATCACAGGCTGCTCAAGCGGCTTCGGCCAGCGGCTCGCGCTCGCGGCGGCGGAGCGCGGCGATCAGGTCGTCGCGACGGCCCGCAGTGTCAAGACGATCGAGGATATGGCCGAGCCTTTCGACGGCCGCATGATCACCGTGCCACTGGACGTGACCGATGCGGCGGCAGCCAAGGCCGCGGTCGCAAAAGCGGTCGAGACCTTCGGCGGGTTCGACGTGCTCGTCAACAATGCCGGATACGGACTGCATGGCGCGATTGAGGAGGGGACGTCTGACGAATACCGGCCGATGTTCGAGGTAAACCTCTTCGGTTTGATCGAAACCACCAGAGCCGCCCTGCCCGTCATGCGGCGCTCGGGCGGAGCGATCGTCAATATGTCGTCCGTCGCCGGCATCTCGGGCGGCGGAGGCGGCGGTTACTACAACGCCGCCAAGTTCGCCGTGGAAGGGATTTCCGAAGCGCTCGCCAGCGAGTTGAAGCCGTTCGGCATCCGAGTGCTGATCGTGGAGCCTGGGCCGTTTCGCACCGATTTCCTCGGCCGTTCGATCACAGTCGCCGCCAACGAGATGCCGGAATATGCCGGGACCTCGCGCAGGCACTATCGCGAAACCAATAACGGCAATCAGGCGGGCGACCCCGACAAGGCGATCGCAGTGATCCTGCGCGCCGTCGACGACGACGACGCCCCGCTTCACCTGCCGCTCGGCCCGGTCGCGCATGCTGCCGCCGAGCGAAAGCTGGCTGCCTTCCGCAGCGATATCGACGCCTGGCACGACATCACGATCGCTACCGATTTCGACCCGCCCGGAACGCGGGTCGCGAGCTCCGATCGAACGTCAACATCGACGGGACAGCGACCATGATCGCGACTCTGAAGGGTTTTGCCCAACAGCTGGTGCCGGTGAACGGCATCAAGATCAACGCCGTCACGGGCGGCTCAGGCCCGTCGATTCTTCTGCTGCATGGCTGGCCGGAAACATGGTGGGAATGGCACCATGTGATGCCGCAACTGGCCGCGCATTTCAGCGTGGTCGCGATCGATCTGCGCGGCGCCGGCTTTTCCGACTGTCCGCTCGGCGGCTACGACAAGGCGACAATGGCGCGCGACGCGCACGAAGTGATGGCTGCCCTTGGCCATCAACGCTACGCAGTGTGCGGCCATGATATCGGCGGAATGGTGGCCTTGCCGCTGGCTGCTGTCTATCGAGAGGCCGTAACCCACCTGGCCGTTCTGGACGTTCCGCTTCCCGGCTGGAGCGGATGGGAGGCGACGATCGCAACGCTCTGGCACTTTGGTTTCCACATGAGCCGGGATCTCCCCGAGCGCCTGATCCATGGCCGTGAATACGACTATGTTTCGAGCTTCATGGCCGAGCGGTTCTACGATCACAGCAGCTTCGATCCGGCGGATGTCGAGATCTACGCCAAAGCAATGGCGCTCCCCGGCCGCACCCGCGGCGGCATGGAATGGTATCGCACCCTCGCCGCCGACCACGCAGCGGCGCTTGAGTACAAGAAGCAACCGCTCGAGATCCCGGTGCTGGCTCTCGGCGGGGATCATCGCTTTGGTCCGCATATGGTGCCGATGGTCGAGGAATTCGCCAGCAACGTAACGGGCGGCTCGATCGCCCGCTGTAGCCACTATGTCGCGGACGAGCGGCCGGATGCAGTCGCAGCCGCTCTGATCGAGTTCATCGGAGCCCATTGAAACTCGGCGCCCGTGTCGTTGTGGGCCGGAGAAATCGCGACACTGCGGCAACAGAGCCCCGCACTCATCACGATCGATCAATTCAATCAGAAAGGACAACCCGTCATGACCACACCTATCATCCGCGGCGTCAACCATATCGGCATCACGGTGCCCGACATAGAAGCCGCGAAATCGTTCCTGGTGCAAGCTTTCGGCGGCCAGGTGATCTATCAGTCCTTCGGGCCGCAGGATCCGCCGCGGCAAGGCCCCGAATTCGAGCGGGCCGTCGGAGCGTTCCCGGGAACGGTCGTGCGTGGACAGGCGATGGTCAAGATCGGCACCGGACCCGACATCGAGCTGTTCGAAATGCACGGCCCCCAACAAGCCCAGCCGATCCGAGCGAGCGACTTCGGCATCACGCATTTCGGTGTCTACACCGACGACATCGACGCCTCGGTCACGCGCTTCGAAAAGGCCGGAGGCACACGCCTCACCGCGCCGCGCGCGATTCCTTACGCAACCGAGAAAGGTCTTGGAAACAAGGTCTGTTACTGCCGAATGCCATGGGGCACCACGATGGAATTCATCACCACGCCAGATCGCATGCCTTACCACGACCAGACGGCCTTGCGGAGGTGGCAAGACGAGGATTGAGATGAGCGGGACGGCGCCGGCTCGCGCCGTCGACATGCAGGTTGCACGGCACCGGCTGGGCGCTCGGTCCTCCGCGCGTCTTTTCGAAACAGAGTCCAAGCCGCCGTCTCATCCTCGATATGTGCCCGAATCGGCGGGGCAGCGCGATGCCGGACGATTCACACGGTTCGCGTAAACCGGGCAAGGGCCGTCCGGCGGCCGACATACATATCGATCGCAATCATAAACAGCGGACGCGCGCTGAATGCGAAGGTTCTGTAGAAAGTCGTCTGATGGCAAATGCAACAATGGTCGTGACCTGCAGCGGCGGCACATACTTCGATCGCGACTATTATGTCGACGTGCATCTACCGTTGGCGCTCGCATGCTGGCAGAAGCATGGCCTCGAAAGCGCCGCCGCCTTCTTCCCTCGAGACGTCAATTCGGTAGATGTTTCCGTCGGGTTTTATCGGTTTCGCGATGAGGCTTCGCTTCACGCTGCGCTTGCATCCGCCGACACCGACGCAATTATGGACGATGTCCCCCGATTTACTGACGCCAACGTTACCCGAATGATCGGAGCCCCGCTCTGACGGGCGGATGTCGCGATGCATCCCGTTAACTCGTCAATTCCGACTGGCAGGATCATACGCCTTACCAGTGGACGAAATTCCTGACATTGACGCCGGTCGCGGCCAAGCGTCGACCCATCTCGGAAGTCCGACAATGTCCGCTTTCGCGCCGTTGTTGGGGGACAAGCGGACATAGGTGCGCCTACTCTCAGCGGCAGAGTTTATGAGTACGCACCCTAATTCCGTTGTTGCGACGGGTATCAGGCGCCATGGTTTCGGGCGTGTTTTTTCAATGCTCGCCGCAGCACGTCCCACATGCGGGGATCGTTCATTTGCGCCACGTTGAAGCGCATGAAGTGATGTGACGTCTGCGACACGCTGAACACGTTGCCCGGCGCGAGCACGACATCGTCCTCAAGCGCGGCGCGCGCGACCTGCGCGGCGTCCTGTCCGCCTGTGAGCCGGCACCAGAGGAAGAATCCGCCGCGTGGCATCAGCCATGGCTCCAGCCCCAACGCCTGAAGTTTTCGCGCGACGTCGCGGCGCGTCCGCGTCAGCTTTTGCCGGAGCTCGTCCATGTGCTTGCGATAGCTGCCGCCGGCTAGCACCTTTGCGATGATCTCGGTCGCGGCCGGGCTCGGGCCGCCAAAGCTGGTTGCGACTTGGAGGTCGACGAGATGCTCGATCCAGTCGGCGCGCGCGGCGATGTAGCCTGAGCGTACCGAGGCCGACAGCGTCTTGGAGAAGCTGCCGATGCGGATCACGCGGGTGAGCCCGTCGAGCGCCGCTAGGCGCGGCGAGCGCTCCGGCTCGAAATCGCCAAAGATGTCATCCTCGATGATGGTGAGGTCGTGCGCGGCGGCCACAGTCAGAAGCCGGTGCGCGGTTGCAAGCGACATCGTCGCGCCGGTCGGATTGTGCAGCGCTGAATTGGTGACGTAGAGCCTGGGACGTTCGGCACCGAGGATCTGCTCGAAGCAGGTGACATCAGGGCCCGACGGCGTATAGGGCACGCCGACGATCCTGGCCTGATGCGCCCGCAGCAGCGCACGGAAATTGAAGTAGCAGGGATCGTCGACCAGCACCGTGTCGCCGGGACGGAGCAGGAAGCGGCAGACGAGGTCGGCGCCTTGCGTGCCCGAGCCCGTCAGCATGAGCTGATCGACCGACGCGGGAATCGAATCCTCGGCAAGGCGCGCGAGCAGCAGCCGGCGCAGCGAAAGGCCGCCGCGCGTGCTGCCATAGTCCGTCAAGAGATCCGCATCGGTCCGCGCAAGGGCACGGACGGCGCGGCGCAAGGCCGCTTCCGGCATCCACTCCGCCGGCAGCCAGCCGCAGCCGGGCTTCGACACGGCGGCGTCGGCATCGAGCGATTGCCTGGAGACCCAGAACGGATCGACCTCCCGGTCGCGCCGCGGCCCGGCCTCGGTCAGCGCAAGCGGCGGCATGATGGTCGGCGAGACATAAAAGCCGGAGCCGCGACGGGCGCGGATCAGGCCTTCGGCTGCGAGGCGATCATAGGCTTCGACGACGGTTGACGGCGACACGCCCATCGTGGCGGCCAGGCTGCGGACCGATGGCAGGCGGTCGCCGGCACTGAGCGCGCGGCCGGCGACCTTGGCGCGGATCGCGCTCATCACGTCAATGGTCCGCGTGCCCCCGCGTCCCTTCGATGACGCTCCGATGTCCAAGGTGTATCACCTTCCATACCCATACAGATTTGCCGGATTGTACTGGATTGTGACTGGTCGTGCCACCGCCGGCAGCCGAGTATCGCGGCTCGGGAAAGGCGGAACGGACATGCAATCTGTGGGAAGCGGCTGGGGCAACGGCCTGCTCGGCGTCATCATCTTCAGCGGCTCGCTGCCGGCGACGCGCGTCGCGGTCGGCGGTTTCTCCGCGCTGTTCCTGACATCGGCCCGCGCGGTCATCGCGGCGCTGATCGGTGTGGCCGTGCTCGGCGTGCTGCGGCAGGCCCGGCCGCAGCGGGGGGATTTCGCCTCTCTCACCATCGTCGCCATCGGCGTCGTGGTCGGCTTCCCGCTGCTGACGGCGCTCGCGCTCCAGCACATCACCTCGGCCCGTTCGATCGTCTTCATCGGCTTGTTGCCGCTCTCCACCGCGGTCTTCGCCGTGCTGCGTGGCGGCGAGCGGCCGCGGCCCTTGTTCTGGCTGTTCGCGATCCTCGGCAGCGCCACGGTGGCCGGCTTTGCCTTGTCGAATGGCGGTTCGGCCTCGCTCACCGGCGATCTCCTGATGGTGGCTGCGATCGTGCTGTGCGGCCTCGGCTATGCCGAAGGCGCCGCATTGTCGCGCCGGCTCGGCGGCTGGCAGGTGATCTCCTGGGCGCTCCTGCTCGCGCTGCCGCTGATGGTGCCGGTCGCGGTTCTGACCTGGCCGGCGAGCTGGAGCGGCGTCAGCGTGCCCGCCTGGATCGGGCTCGCTTACGTCTCGATCTTCAGCATGTTCGTCGGCTTCATCTTCTGGTACCGCGGCCTTGCGATCGGCGGCATTGCGCGTGTCGGCCAGTTGCAGCAGCTCCAGCCGTTCTTCGGTCTCGCGCTCGCCGGCCTGCTGCTGCACGAGCCCGTCGCCTGGAGCATGATCGCGGCGACCGCGCTCGTTGTCGCCTGCGTCTTCTTCGCACGCCGGTTTGCGTGAGGCTTGTGCCTCACGCCTGCCCCATCACTGTCTTCGTCAGCGCGCCCTTTGCAAACTTCTTCAGCGGCATCGGCTTGCCGAACAGGAAGCCCTGCACGAGATCGAAGCCGAGCTCGTTGGCGGCGACGAGGTCGGCGCGGCTTTCGACCCCCTGGGCCACGCTGCGCGCGCCAAAGCCCTGCGCGAGCTCGACGATGTGTCGGCACACCGTGCGCTTCAACCGGTCACTGCCGCTGCCGGTGACGAATTGCCGGTCGGCCTTCAGCTTGACGAAGGGGACTTTGTCCCGCTCCATCAGCGCCGGCCAGTTGGCGCCGAGATTGTCGATCGACAGGCCGATATTGTGTAGCCCGACCTCGCGCGCGACCTCGGTCAGGAGATCGAGATCGCGGATCGCCTCCTCGCTGTCGATCTCGACCGTCAGCCCGCCGAAGGCCGGATGCGTCGGCACGCGGCGGCAGAGATCGCGCACCGCCTGCGGCTCCTTAAGATAGGACGCGGGCAGGTTGATCGAGAGATCGACCGGGGTCTGCTGCTCCAGCAGATAATGCCAGTCCCGTATCGCGCGCTCGATCACGAATTCGGAGAGGTCGCGCAGATGCGGATCGCGCTCTTCGGGAATGAAGTAAGCCGGCGGCACCACGCCCCAGGTCGGATGCCGCATCCGTACCAGCGCCTCGGCGCCGCTGCGGATCAGCGTGCGCGCGTCGATCTTGGGCTGGTACCAGAGCTCGAGCCAGCCGGCATGAAGGGCCTCGCCGACATGCACGGCGGGACTCGGCGCGGGCTCTTCCGGCAGCAGCATGGCGATGCGCTCGCGCAGCGTTTCCGCCGCAAAGGGCGTGGTCAATGGCGGCAGCATGGCAAGGCCATATTCCTCGCCGACCTGCCGCACGGCCTTGACGATGATCGACTCGCGGGCGCCGACGGCGAGAACCTTGCCGGCGAATGCCTCGCGCACCAGTATTTCGAGGAATCTCCCCGGCTCGATGCCGTCGGCGGCGACGCCGAGCAGGATCAGGTCCGGCAATTCGGTGGCGAGCACGGTTTGCAGCTCGTCCGAGCTGGCGCATTCGCTGGTGACGAAGCCGAGATCCTCCAGCACCTCGCTGAGGAAGGCGCGCAGATGCCGCTTGCTGTCGGCCACGCAGGCGCGCGGCGTTACCTTTCGTCGTCCGAAGGTCACAGGCCTTCGTCCGACGAGTTCAACCATCCCATCGTTCATCAACACCACTCCCGTTCCGTGACGGTTTCTTAAACGCCGAGCGTGGGTTCAAATAAGGAGAGCTTCACATCGTTCTTGAATTATCTGAGTAACGTTAAGCCCTGCAATTCGAGCTAATTTGTCGACAGACTCTTCGCAAAGAACTCGCATACCCGAGCACCACGCGCGCAACGCCTGCCAGCGCACGCGAAATGTCTCTCGCGCGATCTGAGCTGCGTCCTGTTCGCCGACGGATGGAAGCGAGCGACGCAGATGTGTGCCCTTTCGAAGCAACGACGCGACCAGCGGAGATTAATTTCCGGCGTTTCTTCGGGGTGTGCGACCGCTCGTTGCGACGAAGACGGTGAACAGGACCGCGTCGTCCGCGGTGGGCGGGCTGCGTTGCGGCGGTCGCTCTCCCCGATGGCTTTGGGTGGATTGGGAGCGTGCGGCGGCGACGTTCGGAGGATTGCATTCGCGCGATGCGCGCAAGTTTCGCTTTCGCTCGTGACGGTTCTGCGACACCGCGTCCGGGCCCACGGCTGCAAATGTGAAGTGCATCACACGCGCATTGCTGCACCTGCGCTATTGCTCCGCACAGCCGGTGGTGGGCTGTCGAGGATTTACGACAATGACGATGCGGCGAATGATGTATTGGTGGTTCAGGATCGTGATGTCAGGGCGATTTCTCGATCGCTTCCTGTGCCTGCCGCGTGCGCATTAAAGCGCGATGCGATCATCGCGCTTTGGGTTATTGTTCAAGCGTGATCTTTTCGGAAAACCGCTGCGCACTTTTCCGGATCATGCTTTAGGCACCTCGCGCGATATCAGGTCTGCCCGATCAATTTGCGAAACGCCGCCGCGCCGTCCTGCACCACGTCGCGGCCCTTCCAGGCCAGATAGGTCAGCTTGCCGCCGAGCGTGTCGTGGCTGCGCAGCCGGCGCGAGCCGAGAATGTGGCCGACATTGGACGGGAAGCGGCTCACCTCGGCCGACACCAGCGCCGCGATCGCGTCCATCAATTGCTGGAGCCGGATTCCCCATTCGCAACCCTCGATGCCGTCGATGCGCACCTTGAGTGCATATTCGGTGTCGTAGATCTCGGCGAGCAGGTCGCGCGCGACCAGCACCCGGTTGTGCCGGAGTGCGATCCGAAGCGCGAGGCGCTTGTCGTCGAGCCGGTCGAGTACCATGGGAATGACGCAGGCATAGGGCGTCGCGGCGACATCGGTGACGCTCTTGCTCGCAGCGGCCTTGGTGGCGAGACGCGCCAATTGCCAGGGCATCGTCAGGCGCCTCGCCACCAGCGCCAGCGCGAAGGGCAGCGCATCGGGATGAGACTTCTTGAAGGCGTCGAGCTGCGCGGTGATCTGGGCAACCCGGCCGTCGTCGAATTTCACGATCTTCTCAGGCAGCTTTTCGTTGAACTTCGGCAGCGCATTGCCCGCACGCAGCACGTGCTGCATCTTCCTGACGTCGTCGAAGGCGGTGCGTGAGGCCGTGTATTGCGCGAGTTTGCCGCGCGCGAATTCGGTGCTCTCGGCCGAGGCAAAGGTGCTCTCGAGGACCTTCACGACCTTGGTCTGGAAGGTCGAGGCGACCTTCAGGACTTCCTTCGGGTTGTTGGCGGCGACCTGGTCGTTGATCGCCTTGATGTAATCGCGTGCCATGGTCGGCAGCAGGTCGCGGCAGATCCACTCCCAGATCGGGGTGAGGGTGTTGCGCGAGATCCGTCCCATATTGGCGTGCTCGGGCGCGCCGTCGATCAGGAGCAACTCGAGCGGCGCGAAGAAATAGCGCGACGGGCTGGTGGCGCGCGCCTGGGTCGATCCGTCCTTGCGAAACTCGGCGCGCAAGCGCGACTGGATGTCGGACGAGCCGGGCATGTCGATGCCGCACAGCTCGAGCCGTTCGAGTTCGCTGAGCAGACAGCTGCGCGACAGCGGCGTCAGCCTCTGCAGGAATTCCGACAGCCGATCGATGTCGTTCATGGCACGCAATCTTTCGCAGCGTTTCCCGCGGGCGTGCGGGCCCAATGCGTGGAGGCATTTGCGCGCTCTCTACTTCCCCTCAGAGAAGCAAGTCGCCGTTAATTAATCCGTAAAACCCGGGGGGCGGCGTCGGGCCAAAGCAGCGGTTAAGGATGATTTCGTCCGTCTGCCCAAGTTTTGGGCGAGAAACTCAACCCTGGCGTGGGCCGGCGCTGCCAAACGCAAGCACAAATTGTGCCGGCGACACCACTTTAACGCAAAACCGACAAAATCACCGTAGTCTTACGGAGCAAAAAGTTAACCACAGACCGCCCCCGGTTCCGCTAAACGAGTGACATGGGGTCACAGAATGATACGGCCACCGATTCGCGGCCGTCGGAATGGTACGAAAGCAGCGCTGCTCCAACTGAAGAGCTCGATTTCGTCCGCCTGAGCGCCGCCCGGGCCAAGGCCGCCGACGAAATGGCTGCTGCCATCGCCCGCGAGCTCAACGGCCCCCTGACTGCCCTGCTGCTCTACATGGGCGAGATCAAGCATCACAGCGATCAACTCGCGCCTGTGACCGGCGACCGCGCCTATTTGCAGCGCGTGGTCGAGAACGCGCTGGCACAAACCGAGCGCGTTTGCGGCCTGGTCAAGCAGCTTGCCGGTCCTCACAAGGGTGGCTTGTCGATCCCCTCCAGCGCCGAGGACGCGGAATCGAAGGCCGTCCGCGCCCAGCAGGCCCAGCGCGTGCCGAGCGCCGAACTCCTCAGCCTGTCGGGTCAGAAGCGGCTGACCAAGCGCGAGCGCGAGGTGCTGAGGCTGATCAGCGAAGGTTATTCGAACAAGCAGGGTGCGCTTCGAATGCAGATCAGCCCGCGCACGTTCGAGAGCCATCGCGCCGAGGCGATGCGCAAGCTCGGTGCGCGCAACACCGCGGATCTCGTCCGCGCGGCGCTGCTGCACTCGATCGACTGAGGCTGGTGTGTTGCAGCGCCGGCGGGCGATGCGGACAAGGCCCCGAGAGATCTTCCGGGACGTCTGAAAAACCCGATCGCGCTCAGAAATAATCTTCGGCGAAGGGACGCGCGCGCGAGACGGGACGCAGCGGCTTGATCTCTTCCTTCGGTCCGTTCGGGATGATCGTGATGGTCCAGCGGGGCGGCATGCTCGATTCATGCTCCAGCACCGAACGCACGAAGCCGGTCACCGTGGACTCGCCAGCCCTCACCGTCGCCATGCGGCCGTTGAACTGAGCAATACGGAAGCGGCGAACCTCTTTCTGGTCCGCGGTCTCGTAGGTGAACATGGAAACCCTCCTGGTTTCCGGCGACTATCGCCACCTATGATTAGCCATCTCTAAAAATCCCAAGCCGTAGAAGTACGGCGGGAATGCACGCGCGTGTGGTTAGCCCTGCGGCTCCTGCGCGCGCGCGGCGGCGTAGGCGGCGTCCATCAGGTCCAGGAGATCGCGGAATTCGCCATCGCCGAGCCTCTCTGCGGACTTCTCCAGTCGCAGCGCCAGCGCCGCGAGCCTGACATAGCCGAACGTTCCGGCCGCGCTCTTCAGCGAATGCGCTTCGCGCGCGATCCTGGCGTGATGCTGCGCCGGCGGGAGCGTGCGAAACAATTGCAGGCGCGCGGAAGTCTCGCTCCAGAATACATCGCGCACTTCGCAGGCACCGTCCTCGCCGATCTCGCGCACCAGCGCTTCGTAAGCGCGCGGCTCGCGCGCAGGCTCGGCATCGAGCGCCTTCTGCGCGGGCGCGACGGTGACTTCAAACATGGGCCTGCTGCCTTGATCACGGGTCATTTGTCGCGCGGCACGTCCCGGCGCGAGGAATGCCCCGTGTCTACGGCATTCGAATTTCAGTTCCGGTAGCAGGACACTAGGTGTTTGCAGGCCGGCATTAGCAGGCAGTTTACCATGCGCGTGCGGCGATCAGCGCGCGCCGAGCAGCCGGTCGTACTGGGCCTTCACGGTGGCGTAGCATTCGCACGCCGTCTGGCGCAGGCCGTCGAGGTTGGTGATCTGGATGTGCCCGCGGCTGTAATGGATGAAATTGGCTTGTTGCAGGGTGTTGGCGACCAGCGACACGCTGTTGCGCCGTGCGCCGATCATCTGCGCCATGGCCTCCTGGGTCAGCAGCAGCCGGTAGTCGCCCGAGAGGTCATGCGTGTGCAACAGGCAGCGCGACAGCCGCGACTCCACCGGATGGGCGGCATTGCAGCCTGCCGTCTGCTGGACCTGGGCGTAGACCGCGAGCCCGTGGCGCGTCAGCAACGTGCGCAGGGTGCTGCTCTGATCGGCGGCGATCCGCAGCCGGTCGAGATCCATCACCGACGCGACGCCCGGAACCAGCACGATGGCGGTGTTCAGCGCGGACGCATCGCCCATGGTCGAGAGCGTCCCGAGCAGGCTGTCTCGGCCGATCATGGCGACTTGCACATGCTCGCCCTTGGCGAGTTTCACCACCAGCGAAATGACGCCGCGGTGGGGAAAATACGCGCGCTTCAGCGCCTCGCCGGTCTCGACCAGCACTGCGTCATGGGGCAGGTCGACTGTTCGCAGGTGCGGGCGGATCGATTCATAGTCGTCTGCCGACAGTGCGGACAGGAAACCGTTGGCTGAGCGCACCATCGTTTCCAAAAGCTGCCTCCCGTTCCCGCGCCATCGAATCGCGATGACGAAATCACGCCCGGCGGCGGGTAAGTTCCATCATGTTCACGCCGGGATATATTGGCAATTGGGACAAGTTGTCCGACCACGGCAGCGGTCCTGCCACGCTGCGTGCATGCCGGCATACAGTCGATTGTGCCGAGCTGTCGTCACGGCACGGTTCCTACCAGGCGGAGGTGGTGGGCTTTCACGGCCGAATAGCAGTCGCAGGACGTCGTCTCCAGCGCCCGCAGATCGAGGATTTCAATCTGGCCGCGGCTGTAGTGAATGATGCCGGCCCGCTGCAGCGCATGCGCGACCAGCGAGACGGCATTGCGCCGTACGCCCAACATCTGCGCCAGCGCCTCCTGGGTCAGCGGCAGGATTTCACTGTCCGAGAGATCGCGGGCACGCAGGAGCCAGCGCGCGAGGCGCGCCTCGACCGGGTGCAGCGTATTGCAGAGCAGCGACTGCTGCGCATGCGCGAGCAAGGCCTGCTCATGGCGGACCATCAGCTGGCGAAACGGCGCGCTTGCGGCAGCGACCGTACGGAAAGCTGCGATTTCCAGCACGGAAGCGGTCCCTGGGAACAGCACGACCGCGTCTGTCGGCGCGATGCCGCCGGCAAGCGCCGCGCCGCCACCGACGACACTGTCGCGGCCCAGCATCGCCACCTCGATCATCTGTCCTTCGGACAGGCCCACCGTGATCGAAACGGATCCGCCATGCGGGAAGTAGACATATCTCAGCGCAGCACCCGCCTCGCACAAGACAGATTTCCTGACCATTTCGACTGTGGCGAGATGCGGACGCAGCAGATCGAGATCTGCCGCGTCGAGCATTTGCAGTAATTGGTTGGACGGGCAGCCGCTCGCAATCATTGAAGGTCAATCCGGCGTGTTCGATGCACGATCGGTGTAAAGCCCGCCCGTCATCCAGTTGCACGGTGACAAAAACATATTGTAAAGGTTGTGGGGCTGTCCATATACCCGTTAGAGGGCAGACAAGGCTGCGGCATTTGCGGCGGAAATAAGAATGGCGCGCTGATTCGCTCATGAGCCTGTGCGCCGGTCCTGCGGGGGTTGCGCAGGAAAAAGCTGCGAGGGGCTTTCATGAGCCGGAAGCATTGCATCCGCGCTGCGATCAGAGGCCGGTCGACCCGCGCAGTGTCGTCCGCTGGACCAGCATTTACAGCCAACCAATATTGCCATGAAGCCTGGCGTCGCGTGGCCGCAGATTTCGCGTCCATCTTCCCCGTGCCGCCAACGACATTCGCGACCGTCCATTTTTTCGATTGAAAGCAAAGGAGAACGGCGTGCCCCACGGTTCAATTATTGAATCGCCAAAACGGGAAACTCAAATGGGGACAGAAGGTCTGCGCCATATTCTCGTTGTCGACGACGACCCGATGGTCTGCATGGCCATCGAGGTCTATCTCCAGCGCAACAATTTTCGGGTAACGATTGCCGAAGGAGGTGAAGCCGGACTGCGCGCGCTCGAACACCAGCAATTCGATCTGATGATCATCGATATCTTTATGCCGCACATGCGCGGCTTCGAATCGATCCGGCTCTTTCACGAGCGGGCGCCGGTCATTCCGCTGATCGCGATGTCCGGCTACGCCTTTGCAAATCTGAATTCGCCTGCACCCGATTTCCTCCGGATGGCGCTCGAGCTCGGTGCCGCACGCTGTCTGCGCAAGCCGTTCACGCCGCACGCGCTGCTCGCCGCCATCAACGATTGCCTGGCGGAGCACCGTCCCGACGGCGACATCGCCTCGGCCGCGCGATTGGGTTAGCGCGGCGCGGGCGGCTATGGCCACGGGGTAACGGTTCGTTTACCGCGTCCGCGGACCACGCAGATCGCGCCGCCAATGCGAACTGAGGGGCGCGACTGCGCCTCTGGTTGCGGACGGCGCGGTTCGATGTCCCGCAGGCCGCCCCTATCGTCCTTCATGAGCAGGATTTTCCGGCGCGCTTCGCCCGCTGTTATCGGCCCGTTTACCTCACGCGTCCCCACCGTCGCGGCGCGGAGCCGGTTTTGCCGAAAGGCGCAGCCGCATGCGGGCGAACCGCAAACTTCTCTTCAATATCCGTATTAGGACGGAGGATGAAATTAACGGGACTGTGAAAAGGGATGTCTAACGATCGAGAATAGGGCTTCCGTCCGTGCCAAAGGTGGCGCAGGCGCCGAAGTCCAGGGGTCAGGTCAGTAAGGCGTAGCTCATGGATGATCTGTTGCGGGAGTTTTTGACGGAGACCAGCGAGAGCCTGGACACCGTCGACAACCAGTTGGTGAAGTTCGAACAGGAGCCGAACAACGCCAAGATCCTGGATAACATCTTCCGCCTGGTCCACACCATCAAGGGCACCTGCGGCTTCCTCGGATTGCCGCGGCTCGAAGCGCTGGCGCATGCCGGCGAAACGTTGATGGGCAAATTCCGCGACGGCATGCCGGTGAAGGCCGAAGCGGTGACGGTGATCCTGTCCTCGATCGACCGCATCAAGGAAATCCTCGCCGGCCTCGAGGCGACCGAAGCCGAGCCCGAGGGGACCGACCGCGATCTCATCGACAAGCTGGAAGCGATGGTCGAGCAGGGCATGGCCGCTATGGCCGCGGGCGCTGCCGCAGCTCCCGTTGCCGAAGCCCCGCCGCTGGTGCCGGAAGCCCCGGTTGCCGCTGCTGCGCCGGCAAACCTGACCACGGGTTCGCTGATCGACCAGACCCTGGAGCGCCCGCTGCGTCCGGGCGAAGTCTCGCTCGACGAGCT